>JADFJC010000001.1 GCA_022566315.1 Planctomycetota bacterium | reverse complement strand
AAGGCGATCGGCTAAATTTCGGCTGGATATGTACTGGCGCCCCTCCTCTGAAAAACGCGGCAACTCCACGAGGTAAGCCGGTAACCACCGTACCGTTTCATCTGGAATTTTACGATATCTCATAAACTACACCTATCTTGGAATTATGCAGTGAACCAACTCATTGATGCAAGTCTACACTCCGTCCCCCTCGGTTGCGATGTGAAAATCAGTCGTAACCTCTTTATCCACAAATGCTTAGTGGTATTTATGGAACTAAGAAAACACCTTAGATGTTCCATTTGCAAACATAGATTACATAATGTGGATCTATGCAAGAACAAGACCACAAGACGATTACTTACTGTAAAAAAACAAGGAAAAGGATGTAACTCAAGTAATTCAAATGAGTTAAAGCAACCAAGACGGTGTAATTCATCTTGTGTGCCTTAACAAAAGAACTGGTATGTTGTGTAACGAATCGTTACGATTACGCGCCACCAATTACCGTAAGTTGTGCTTAATAAGGAATGTCCGATATGTATGTAACATAGCGTTACAGTGTAACTATTCTTTCCAAAACCCTATTTCCGAATCTCATGTCGCTGCATCATCTTGTAAAGTCTGGGCCTTGAGATGCCTAAGAGTTGAGCCGCACGGGTCTTATTACCGTTTGCAGCTTTCAGCGCTTGTACCAGAAGCTTCTTCTCTGCCTCAAACAGCGTCGATACACCCATTCCTTCCCTGGCCTTCGGTGACTTACGTTTGTTGGCCGCTACGCACTTGGTGATATAGGCAGGCAGATCAGATTTGTGAATCATGTCTGAACGGGCAAATGCAAATGCATTCTCGATTGTACTCTCCAACTCGCGCACGTTACCAGGCCAGTCATAATGGATCAGAGTATCCAACGCAGGGGTATCAATTCCTTTAATTGTTTGTTGGAAAATACCGTTGAACTTGGCAATGAAGTGACGAACCAGCAGGGGAATATCATCAAGATGCGCCCGCAAAGATGGCAGATTGATCCTGATAACACTTATGCGATAGTAAAGGTCTTTACGGAATTTGTTCTCGCTTACCGCTTTATCCACATCCTGATTTGTTGATGCAATAACTCTGACGTTAACGGGCACCTCTTTGGTATCACCAACAGAACGGATTTGTTTTTCCTGGAGTACACGCAGCAGCTTGGCCTGGCTCTCGTAAGGCATATCAAGGATCTCGTCGAGAAAAATGGTGCCGCCATCCGCTGTGCGAAACAGTCCCGCTGAATCGCTGAGGGCCCCCGTAAAAGCCCCTTTCTTATGGCCGAACAACTCGCTTTCGACCAACTCCTTAGGCATAGCGGCGCAGTTAATGGGTACAAATGGTTTGTTGGCCCGAAGTCCGTTGTAGTGGATGGCCTTGGCTACCAGTTCTTTACCTGTACCGCTTTCACCGTAAATCAACACGGTACTGTCTGCTTTTCTTGCAGCCTCAATCTTCTTGTACACCAGTATCATATTGGGACTTGTGCCCACGATGTTTTCAAAGCGATACTTATCATGCAACTCTGATTGCAGCCTGGACACTTCGTCTTGAAGATTGTTCAACCTGACTATCTTACTGATAGTCATCAACAGTTCATTTGTATCGAACGGCTTGGTGATATAATCGGCAGCTCCATGCTTCATTGCTTCAATGGCATTTTTGATACTGCCATAGCCGGTCATCAGTACAACTACGATGCCGGAGTCCAAAGATTTGATCTCTTTAAGTAACGTCATCCCATCCATTTCAGGCATCTTGATATCAGTCAATACAATGTCGATGTCGCCTTGCTCCTTGATATGGTCAAGTGCATCGGCCCCGGAAGAAGCCTCCACAACGCCATAGCCTTCGAGACGAAAAAGTTTAGCGCAGCTTTGGCGCATGGCTGTGTCGTCTTCTACGACAAGAATATTGGCAGTCCTACTCATCATCAACAACATCCATAGGAGTATACGGCAGACAAACTGAAACGGTTGTACCTTTGCCGGGGCAACTCTGAATCTTGATCTTGCCTTCGTGTTCTTCGACAATACGCTTACAGATTGCTAATCCCAGACCGGTGCCTTTTCCTTGTTCTTTAGTGGTGAAAAAAGGGTCAAAGATACGATTGAGTATGTCCTCTTCTATGCCACATCCGCTATCTGTAACTCTAATCTCTACGCTGGCCCGGTCGGACAGTAATCTGGTCGATATGTGCAAACGCCCTCCATCCGGCATCGCATCAGCAGCGTTGGCGATTAAATTCAGCAGCACCTGTTGAACCTGGTTGCTGTCCACACAAACGGTTGTTCCATTGCCGGCGTAGTCGGTCTCCAGCTTGATACCTTTGAGGGTTAAGTCGTTTTCGACAAGGGACAAACTCTCCTGAATCAGACCGTTGAGATCTGTTCTGGAGACTACACCCTCAGAGCGCCGGGAGAATCCAAGCAGCGAGTCGATGATACGTCGGCATCGTCTGGCTTCGCCTTCGAGGACTTTCAGGTCGGAGAGATCGCTGTTTTTGTTTGCTTGTTGCTCAATTAACTGCACACGCAACAGTATGGTGGCCAGAGGAGTATTCAATTCGTGAGCCACACCGGCGACAATCTGACCAACCAACACCATCTTTTCCTGTTGAAAAAGATGATCTCTCAACCGTTTTTGCTCCTGCTCCAGCGCAATGCGTTCGGAGATATCCAGGCAAAGGAAAACCAGACCAAGATAACGCCCATCCTCACCATGAACGGTGGAATAGCTGGCCAGACAACGCCCATCACGTAAATCTAAAGCGTGCTCTGCTATAAAACTATGTTTTTGTTTCGCCTGTTTAAGAATTTTTTCGAGTGTTGAACGCAACCCGGCTGAAGGGCATTCATGGACAAACTTACCCAACAACTCCGACGCATCAGTCCCCCAAATTTGCCTCACGCTTTCGTTACAAAGGCTAATTCTGCCTTCGATGTCGACAAAAATGACACCCTCAACCATACTATCGATAATGGCACGCAACTTGTCTCTCTCCCAGGCAGCTTGTTCCTGGGTAGTTCGAATCCGACGGTTCCGATCCTCCAGTACCTTGTGCTGCTTCAATAGCTCCTCAGACATCTGGTTGAACGACTCTACAAGGTCGCCGATCTCGTCCTTGGTAGTTGCTGCAACCTGCTGGCCGAGATCACCGTCACGAATCTTCTGGGCTGCCTTTATCAGGCTGCGAACCGGTTGCGTCACCATCCATGAAACGACTGCCGCCAAACCAACCGCAACCAAAAGAACAAAGCCAGCAATGGCGACCAGTGCCATCGTAAAATGTGAAATAGTTTGCTGAATTCGATGTTCCGATATCCCAATGTGCACAGAGCCCACTTTTCCTTGTAGGACTGGAACGGCAATGTCATGCACCAAACCTTCTTCCACGGTGTTCAGCAACTCCTCATTCCACACATCACCAGATTCCAGTGTGTTAACGCCAATCAAGTCCGTGGGAAATCCGCCGATAAAAGTATGAGCCAGCACACGTCCTTTGCTATCAGCAACGTAGGCATATATGATATCCACATCGCTATCTTTGAGATCTTTGACTAATTGCAACAATGAAACGAACTCGTCTGTCAAGACAAAATGTTCACTGCGTGCAGCCAGGTTTACAGCCATGTTGTGTCCCTTTGCTAAATATTCTGCACGGAGCGTATTTGACAGATGGTATCGAACAAATATCACCACTATTACATCAAGCAGAAATATCAAACCGATACAGCAAATCATAATTTTCGTACGTAAGCTCAAACGTAACATGGTTATTTCCCTATTTCTGAGGTCTAAAATCCTTCATAAAAGCTTCCATTTGACGGATCGAGTCGTATGCACTATCTTCAATCACCGTGAATCGGTCAATCAGAACTCTCTTGAGGATCTTTCGGCCTCTGGGGTCGTTGTGCATGTTCAGAAAGGCAGAGCGAAGTCTCTCCTTTAGCTCAGGCGCGATATCCGGTGAAACAACCACAGGCGGAATAGCGCAAAAAGCGGATTTGCGGATAATTTTGGTTTGTGCTGTCAATTCTGGTTCCTTGATATTCAGATACTCCCAAATCAGGCTGTCCACGGCGGCACTGTCAACAAATTTCTCAGCCACCGAGCGGATTGAGTTGTCGTGGGAATATGTAAAGATATACTTTCTGAAGAATGACTCAGGTGTTTCTCCCATCTTGGCGAGGGTATATGTCGGAATGAGCGTCCCCGTGTTGGAGAGAGGATCGGAAAATGCGAAGAGCTTGCCTCGTAGGTCTTCGAGCAATCGAATTGTGCTATCCTTGTGAACAATGAAATATGAACAGTACTCGGTTTTTCCGAAGCACACGGGAACACAAAGAAGTTCCATCCCGAAATTGCGATGCCCCTCGACGTAGGGACGCGAACAAACGAATGCTGCATCGATTCGCCTTTCTTTCAACAGAAAGTTCACCTCGGCATATGTCTTCCGTTGGACCATTTCCACTCCGCGACCGAGCTTCTCTCCAATATAATCGAAGATGTCTTCGTAAAAAGTAAGCGATTTTGCCGGTGAGATAATCGCGCCGACAGCAATCCTCAATCTGTCGGTTTGCTGAGGAGGTGAAACGGGCTCTGTTAAAGACGGTTGTAAACTGATACGCTTTTCGCCTCTGGTATGCTCTACTTGGCTCAGATATATTATCGATGCTATAAGGAACACGCTCAACAGGCCTATTATAATTGGCCAACGCACTCTTACCATTCCTCACTGCCTTATATATTAATTCCAAACTGATGTATTAATACCTGACTCTATGCTTTACCGATGAAGCAATCAACGTATTGGTCGCACAACCAACGGTTTTTCAACTATGAAAGGTATTTGTTTTGCACAGAATATTATTATACTCGACCAACTGCATTATATCAAGAGTAGAGTGCCACGCGATTACCCGTTTTGGCACAGGATATGCAAAAAGCCTTCTTGTGCTTGTAAAATGCGGTCTTTGAACCAATTAAACAAGTTCGAATTTTTGAGTAGGACAGGTTATGCTACTACGGATAGATCGAGAGCAACGGGATAGATGGATGCAGCAGTTCTAAAATCGTCCACTCACCCCGATTACCATAATTTCCTCTATTGCTCGTTAGGCATAGCTTTACGTTTGCCCAGGATAGCAAAACCTAATATGGCCAATAGAACTACAGCCGATGTGTATTTAACAAAATTTGGCAGCATCCAGCCTGGTCGAGTGGCTATTTCAATGTCGATGCCGGAAGCAATATAGTCAAGCAAGAGACCGCCCAACAATGCGCACCCTGCCACCGTAGCCAGATATGTAATTGCTGTTGCCCTGCCCAAAGCTTTCCAGATGGTTATGAATGAGGCGGCGTTGGTGGCCGGGCCGGTCATAAGAAAGACCAACGCTGCGCCGGGCGTTAGGCCTTTCAATATCAGCGCTGCTGCTATCGGCACGGAGGCCGTTGCGCACACATAAACCGGTATGCCCAAAAACATCATAACCAGCATTGCGAAAATCCCGGTGCCTAATTTCCCCGCAAAGTAACCATCCGGTACCAGAGCGGAAATAAAGGCAGCTATAATAAGTCCTATCAGCATTGCCTTGCCAATATCGCGCGGCAGCGTAATAAAGCCGTATTTTAATCCTTTGGCAATTCTGCCGGTCTTTTTACCGTCAGCGCAACACTCATCTGAACATTCCGGCGGTGGGCGGTCCGCATCTTCCTGGTTTTGGTTAAACACATTAACCAGACCGCCTCCGACAAGGCCGGTAACGAGTGCCGCCAATGGCCTGAAAACGGCAAAGACAGGGCCGAGAAGGCTTAAGGTTACAAAGATACTGTCCATGCCGGTTTGGGGGGTGGACAGCAAAAATGATACTGTGGCTCCTTTGCTTGCCCCATGCTTGTGCAGTGACATTGACACCGGAATAACACCACACGAGCACAAAGGCAGCGGAATCCCGAAAAGTGAAGCCTTTAGCAAAGGCCATATCCCCCTGCCGCCCAGATGTTTTTCTACGAAGCGTTGTGATACAAGCACCGAAAGAATCCCCGCCACGAAAAAGCCAAACAATAGATATGGCGACATCTCGGCTGCGGTGTTCCAAAAATCCACGATTATCGACTTGGCAAAATCAGCCATTATTCACACCCTGTTTTCAAATGGGCTGCTAACTTTTTATTATCTCAGTTGTACTGACGTTACCCTGCAAATCAATTGTAACATCTTCAAAGCTCATGTCAATTTTGTTTTTAGCAATAGCCTGTCGCACAATTTGAGTAAGGCCTGAACAGCACGGCACCTCCATATGGATAACCGTTAAGCTGTTCAGTTTACTTGCTTTTAGTATTGCTGCCAGCTTCTCGATATAAAACTCAGCATCATCCAGTTTCGGACAACCTATAACGATACTGTGGTCTTTCAAAAATTTGCTGTGAAAATCGCCCATTGCAAAAGGCACACAATCCGCAACTAACAGCAAATCAGAATTGGCAAAATATGGAGCGCCTGGGGAGACCAGCTTCAACTGAACAGGCCACTGGCTAAGCTGTGAAGGAACCTCGGCTGTAGAATCTGTGGTCTGGCTTTTTTCTCGCAGCTTTTGAGCCATCATACCCGGGCATACAAAGTCAGCTTGCTTCTGGCTCTCTTTTTCTTTAGCCAGATGTGCTTTGGTCGCTTCTTCATCAAATTCGGCAGATTCTTGCTTTTCAATGGTTATAGCGTCCTGGGGACAGTGCCCGATACACGTCCCCAGACCATCACAATAAATTTCACTGATCAGCTTGGCTTTGCCGTCAACTATCTTTATAGCACCTTCAGCACAGGCGTCCACACACTGGCCACAGCCGTCACATTTTTCCTCATCTATTTTTACTATGTTTCGCAGAACCATCTCGAAATACCTCATTTTGAACTTTTTGATTCACCAGCCTGATATCAGGGGTGTCTTGTCTCGGTTATTCTGTTGTAAAGAAACTTATACGTCTGGGCAGGCGTTTCTGACTGCCAGTAGTCGAGTGTCCGGCCCACCTGGCCGGCAAAGAAAAATGCCGCAACCATTATAACCCCATAAGCAACAACCGACACTCTTACCTTCCCACCCGGCAGAGACATTCCAATCGCCCCGGGAACTCTGCACACTCCGACACAACTAAAACAGGCTGCGCACTCCACCGAGCGGACTATTTTCTTTTTATCAACAGGTATCTGATTCGGGCACACCCGCCCACACTTACCGCAACCTACACACTTGTCCGCATCCCGCCGAACCGCAACTGGACTCAATACCGAAAAAAGACCCAACATCGCCCCATAAGGACACAGATACCGGCAGAAGAAATTTTTAAAAAGCATCGAAAGAAGCCCCAGCACCACTATAACAATCAGTGCCGTAACGCTGATATTACTGAAAAATAGATACATCTTCACATCCGCAACACGATTGTAAGGCCCGTAAATAAACTCCCGAAGCGCCGCTATGGGCATCAGCAAGATATAATAAAGAAAAAACCCCAACAGTCCATATTTAAGCGACCTCAGAATCACGTCAAGCCACCTCGGCATCGACAAGTTTCGTCCCAGCAGTTTTTTGCCGGTCTTATGTGCCCATTCCGCTGCCGTGCCGATCGGACATACCCAACTGCAAAAACCCCGCCGAATTAACAACGCCAAGACCAACGTCACAGTAAAAATCACCAGCCCCGCAGGACGCACCCGATTGGCTACTCCCGTCTTGACCAAATATGTCAGGCTCATCAAAGAGCTTATCGGCAGGTACGCTTCAACAGCCGGCGGACGAGCCTTGATTGGAGCATCAACCGGCCCGGTAAGGGAAAACACAAAACTTCTGAACTGAAGGCAAAGAAGAATGGAGAAAACAACAAAACCTGTTTGAATAACAGAGCGCAGGCGGTTTGAGTGCTCTTTTAGTCCTTGTCGTTCGTCTGTCGATAGTTGACGATTGTCTTTCTTCTCATCAAACATCAGGAAAAATTTCCTTTCTCAACCTGGTTACTTCAATCCTTTCGACTACATCTGCTACGCGCTCACCTGGTTTGGCCTGCTGCGCGATCTTGTCAAGAAAACTCTCGACCACCTGAACTACATGGGAGCCATCCACAACACACAACTCTTGCCCCCATCTCGGATGCCTTCCCATCGTACCCCCTACTAAAATCCGATATCGTACTCCATCCGACTCAATTGCCTCCTGTGGACACTCTCTGACACACACTCCACAGCCAACACACCGCTCCGGCAGCAATTCTGCCATACCATCTCTAACTGCTATCGCTTCTTCCTGGCATACATCTTCACAGCACCCGCATCCGTTACAGCTCGACCCAATCTGGCGTGGCATCACATTCGCTATGATACCGATATCCTTTACTTGTGGCTGAGTACAAGCATTTGGACACGCCGCCAACGCGACTTTGAGTCGGTAATAATGTTTCATATCATTGTTTTGTCGCTTCGCCTCGGTGCTAAGCCAGGCCGAGTTTTTCACCCCCTGCTTTATATTCTCACTAAGCGCTGAGTCCCCGACAAGACTGAACGGACAATTACGCTCCATCCCACGGCAGGCACTAACCTCATCACAACTCGATGCCTTACCATATCTGTAGCGTCTCTGGCCTGCTGCTGATGTTGCTGCCTCAATATCTGAGTCGTTGGCCAGCTTTAACTGCCATAATGCTCCATGCGGGTCTGGACATCGCGTCAATACCTTCCCTTCCTTCGCCCAGGGCAGCGCCCCACCATAACGCAAAACCCGAGCATCACGGGACAGTACTATATATGCGCTGTCACAAAGTCCCGTGGGCGTGAACCCGCCAAGAACAAACTTTGTGCCTTTCTTGAAATACCGACAATCTCCAGCATCTACAATTTCAGCGATTACTTTGCGCCGTTTCAACTTGAACTCCAACACCAGCCCACTGAGAATCAACTCAGCATTTCAGCCAAATCTTCATCAACATTGCCAATAGGCTTGATGCTGAACTTCTCTACGAGCACATTCAGAACATTCGGACTGATAAACGCCGGCATGCTCGGCCCAAGCCGAATGTTCTTTATCCCCAAATGCAGCAGCGTCAGCAGAATCGCCACTGCCTTCTGCTCATACCATGAGACTACGAGTGAGAGAGGCAAATCGTTTACACCGCAATCGAAAGCCTCGGCGAGCGCAGTTGCAATCTTGATGACTGAATAGCAGTCGTTACATTGCCCGGTATCAATCAAACGAGGAATTCCGTCAATATCACCATAATCACGTGCATTTAACCGGTACTTTCCGCATGCCGCTGTCAATATCACGCAATCATCCGGGACCTTCTCAGCGAGTTCGGTAAAGTAATTTCGCCCCGGCTTAGCACCGTCACAGCCGCCAATAAAGAAGAAATGTCGAATCTTGCCTGCTTTTACGGCTTCGACAATTTTGTCCGCCATGCCGAGTACAGCCGTATAATGGAATCCGGTACTCAACGTTCCCTGGGGGTTCTCCGAAAGCGGCGGTTGGGACAGGGCCTTGTCAATCACCTCGCTGAAATCTCTGTTTTTAAGGTGTTTGACCTCTGAAGCACCGGCTATCCCACACGTAAAGAGCCTGTCCTTATAGGAGTCTTTTGGAATCATAATGCAGTTGGTCGTTACTAAAATCGCGCCACTGAAGTCCTCAAACTCCTTTTCCTGATTCTGCCAGGCAGTCCCGTAATTACCCACAAGATGCTTGAACTTCCTGAACTCCGGATAACCGTGAGCAGGCAGCATTTCGCCATGAGTATAGACGTTAATGCCTTTACCCTCAGTCTGTTTTAGCAGCTCATAAAGGTCAAGCAGGTCGTGACCTGTAATAACAATCCCCGGTCCGGCCTTGGTGCCGGTCGGAACTGTCGCCGGAGCAGGATTACCAAATCTGGATGTATGTGCATTGTTAAGCATCTCCATCACTCGCAGATTCATTTCGCCCGCTTTTAGCACCAGTTCAAGATAGCGATTCAAATCAAAGTCCACATTCGTTAGCGTTGCAAACATCGCCTCGTGCATAAACGCATCCACCTGCTCATCTTTTTCCCCCAATTCACGAGCATGATAGGCATAAGCGGCAATCCCTTTTAGCCCAAATATGAGCATATCCTGCAAGCTCTGAATGTCTTCGTCCTTGCCACAAACTCCGACTTTGGTACATCCCGTACCACCCGCTGTTTGTTCACATTGATAGCAAAACATAATTTTTCCTTTCATTTTTTCCAATTGCTCTTTTTACTTTAACTTTTTACAAACAACCCGACAGTTGTTTGATGATTTTTTCGGGTTTTTGAACATTTTATCACAATGTCTTGGGGCTTAATTTTTCTTTTGATGCTCGATTTCATTCAAGAGTAATTTTTGAAGAGCACCTATTTCATTGACCGGCTGTTTACAAACATAATTCTCACAAACATACGCGGTCGCCTTGCCCCCTATTGCCACCTGCACCTCTAAAAATGGAACTATTTTCTCGATGGCCTCGCCGGCCTTACCTGTCTGGTGAAACAGAACAACCGCATTGGGTAAAAACTTGCTGTGAATCAATTTTAACATTTCTTTCGTATCCTCTCGCCGGGGGTCTCCGGCAATAACTATCTCCTGTGTGGGGCCAATCCAAAAATCGACTGCAATTAACATAGCGCTCAATGATGCAGGTGACTGCTGGATTCGCCCGGAAAACGCATTGAGCGTTTGTTCTGCCCGGTCAGTAAATCGCTGGTCCATTGTCAATCGCCCAAGTTTCAACAAAACGAAAGCTGCAACAGAGTTGCCGTTGGGAACAGCACCGTCATAGCTTGGCTTGCTGCGCACAATCAATCGCTCGGCGTCTTCACCGGTGAGGTAAAACGCTCCACTTTTTTTATCACCAAACAGCTCTATCATTTGCTCAGCCAATTCTCCGGCCTCTGCAAGCCGGCGACCGTCAAAACTCGCCTCATACAAATCCAACAGGCCCATTATCATAAATGCATAATCATCGAGAAACCCGAGTCCAACCACTTGTGTTTGGCGATAATATCGAGCCAACCGGCCATTCCTTCGCAGAGAAGTCATTACAAATTCCGCAGCCTTTTCGGCAGCGCCAATATACTTTTTCTCTTCCAAGGCAGCTCCACCGTAAGCAAGGGCGGAAATCATAAGTCCATTCCAGCCGACAATAACCTTATCATCTCGATGAGGCCGAATCCTCTTTGACCGGTGTTCTAAAAGCTTAGAGCGTCCCTGCGCCAACACATTCTCTATAACCTTGCGGTCTTTCTTGAACTGTATGGCCAATTCTTCTACCGATTTAGTAACATTCAAAATGCTCTTGCCATCTTCGAAGTTGCCGCTGTTAGTTACACCGTAATATTCATTAAAAATTTCCGCCTTTTCCGCTCCCAAAATCTTCTTTATTTCCTTTGGCTCCCAGACATAAAACAACCCCTCCTTTCCTTCACTATCTGCGTCCTCTGCGCTATAAAACCCTCCTTTGGGATCCGTCATATCACGCAGCACATAATCAAAAATATCCCTGGCGACTTTCGCGTAATTTTCTTTTCCTGTCACCTGATATGCCTGAATATAAATTTTACCCAAAAGCGCCTGGTCGTATAGCATCTTTTCAAAATGTGGAACAAGCCAGCGTGAATCGGTGGAATATCGATGAAAACCGCCGCCGAGATGGTCATGTATCCCCCCTTTTGCCATCGCACTAAGCGTTTTTTCAACCATCGCCAGTGCTTTGTCGTCCCGGGTTCTGTGCCAATAACTCAATAACATCGAAAGGTTACTCGGCTGCGGAAACTTCGGAGCGGACCCGAATCCGCCATAAGTGCTGTCATAAATATTCTCAAAATAGGACTTTGCATCTTTCAACATATCGACCGAGAGGGTTTCCTGGCTGCTCTGCCTGCCTAACCCCTCCAATGTTGCGCTGATATTACCCGCCGACTCAAGTAATTCTGCACGTCGGTTTTTCCAGGCATTGGCAATATCTAAAAGCACCCGCTCGAAACCTGGACGACCAAACGAATCTTTTGGTGGGAAATACGTACCGCCGTAAAAAGGCTTGCCATCAGGTGTCAAAAATACGGACAACGGCCACCCCCCACTGCCTGTCATTACCTGAACCGCACTCATATATATATCATCCACGTCCGGCCGCTGCTCTCTGTCAACTTTGATGCACACAAAATGCTCGTTCATTATCCCTGCGATATGCTCATTAGTGAAACTCTCATCCTCCATAACGTGACACCAGTGACAGGTTGAGTAACCTATCGAAAGAAAGATGGGTTTATCTTGCCTGGCGGCAATTTCAAAGGCCTCGTCCGACCACGGATACCAATCCACCGGATTATGTGCGTGCTGCAGCAGATATGGACTGTTTTCGTTGATGAGCTTATTTGTATGTTTGTGCGTAACCGCTGTAGTTGACATTTTCTTTTTTCCTGGTATAATATATGCTCCTATAACCACCAGACCCATCGTGGCAACAATAATGAGAGCGATATAAAACCTTCTTTGAATCATGTTTATATACTCCTGAATTTTCAGCAGCGCCCCGGAAACCGGCATACTGCGTAATAACCTGTCCGGCTCTTACAACTTGTCAGCCGATTTGTGCTAAAGCCGGCCATTTCAATATAGACATTCCCTGTCACCTTCCTCTTCAGCCAAATTTAAATCCCCTGCTGTTCAGCTTTACCTTATCAGGTTCCAGCTTTTTTTTACTGAGGTAACTTGCAGCAGCCCGGCGAGTCTTTTACAAGACCACAATCGGCACATAGAGTCTGATTTGGCTTGCAGCACAGCTCAGTACCCTTTATTTGGCCGCACTTGGTGCAAATCGCTGCTTTTTCCGCACCTTCCGGAATATTACAACAGCCTGGCGAGCCTTTTACAAGACCGCAACTGGCACACGTGGTCTGACCCGGCTTACAGCACAAATCACCACCTTTTATCTGCCCGCACTCCATACAAAGCTCGACAGACTCCGCAGCACTTGCAGTTGGGCCGGACTTTTTACAGCCGTAGCCCAGCAAGGCAATTCCAGTCAAGCTAACCGCCACTGCAATCGCAAAAAATGTTCTTCTCGTAACCATAATTAACTCCTTTTTGTAAAACCATTAAACATTCAGATTTTCTTATAATATCCTTTATGGTACATACGCTTCCACATCGCCAGAGTTGATTCTATCGGTATTTAATAGCGTTTGCACAGCTATCCTGTGCCCTTCTTTGGTTTTGAATGTTTTATCAATAATCCCCTGTAGTTTCTCTTTGCGTGCACTGGGAAAATCCGCTGGGATATTTACCAGCCAGTCCGCATCCCACACAATCCGAAACTCAGTTGTATCAATATCTTTTGCGCTGTGATGGTTTGCGATAATCCTGCATATATGCTCTACTGCTTCAGCCGAAATGTCAAATCTTTTCAGAATCTCCTCGGCAATTGGCGGGCCTTCAATCTCCTGGTACTTGCCTGCCGAAGAGCTATACTTGCGCTCGGCCTCGTGAATTCCGATATCGTGCAAAATCGCTGCTGCCCTGACAATCAGCGGGTCGCCGCCTTCGACGTTCTGTATCCGTTCGGCGTAATCTAAGACGGCAAGCGCATGCTCGATCCGTTTCTGGTCCTCGCCAAAAACATTTTTCATTTCCTCTATTAGCTTATCCCGCATAACCTTCAAGTTCTTTACGACGTCAACTCCCAGGCACTGCTCGGCGTATTGACACCATTCAGCGCAGCCGAGGTCTATCTTTGGGTTAATGACCATTTGTTTGCACTTGCGACATTTTAGCTTCGGCTCATCCTTGAAAAACTCTACACTTTCACCGCAGCCGGGACATTGCACTTCAAAAATGTCTTCCGGTTTCCAAAATCTCTGGTCTTGTCCGGGACATCTGACCATCCGTCATTCTCCCACTTTCCGACAATCCGCCTATAGTTATGCACGAATCATCGTTAGTAACATCTTGAATTTTTCCTGGGCTGTAACTGCATGCGGCACATTGCCAGGCATTATGATAATCTCTCCGGCTGTAACCTGCTTCTCTTCGCCATCTATGGTCAACTGACTGCGCCCATCAAGGACCTGTACAACAGCATCATAAGGTGCCGTATGTTCGCTTAGCTTCTGACCCTTATCAAAGGCAAACAGCGTGATTGTTCCTGCTGACTTATCCAGTATTGTCTTACTAACAATCGAATCCTTCGCGTATTCGACCAAATCCGCCAGCCTTTGCCCTTTACTTACACACGCTTCCAGGATACCTGACCTTTCCTTTTCACAGTACATCTTCTTCTCCTTTTAGATTTCTTTGCCTTACTTTTTTCCTTTTGTACATCGGTTTCGTAACAGCCCATCCAGCGTAATACCACGAAGATATTTGCCCATATACTTTTGAAGTTTGGCAAGTTCCACCGTTATCGAGCAGTCATCCTTGTTTGGACAGAGATTCTCATCCAACAAACATCTGCTTAAGCTCAAGGGCCCTTGAATCGCCCCTATTATATCCAGCATACTTATCTTGGCCGGCTTTTTGCTTAAGCCGAACCCGCCGTTCGGCCCCATACTGCTTTTTACCAGCCCGGCATTATGAAGTTTCTGCATCAGCTTACAGACAAGCTCATAAGAAATATGCTCAGCCCGAGCTATATCCCTTGTCGATACGGGTTCGTGGCCGTAGTGCCCTGCCAAGTTCACCATCGCTCGCATAGCATAATCTGTATTTCGCCTTAAAACGTCCATCTTCAATAAACCTCGGTAATCGACCTTAATAATTATTGTCAAACCATATAAGACTAATATAGTCTTATACTATTTGTTCGTCAATATCTAAAATAATAATAATAAAAAAATAGGTGTTTAGCTTATAGCTTCGGCTGCTGTCCTGAAAATAACGTTCTGGATTTAATTAGTCCATTTTTTGAGACTGTAGTAGCATTACAGAGCAAATAATAGTTAAACTCTCTGGTTACAATGACTTATAAACTACCCAGATTAGCTAATCGCAGATGCCGACCTACTGCTGTAGCGGATTCAGACGTGCAACTCAGGTTTTTGCCACGATTTCGCGGCAGACGACAACTACTCATCAGGCAGGATATTCTGTAATCTTGCTACAGTCTCCATTTTTTTTCGATTTTTTCTTTAGAGAACATAAAGCTCGGTAAACGTCTGAAAAACGCCATTTATCCTGGCTAAACACATATACAGGACTAATATAGTCCTATACATTCTTGGTGTCAATACACAAAAATATTTTTTTGAAAAATAAACTCACTTCTGGTGGAGCAAATTGCCGTCTCAATCGCTTACGATGGTCTTTCCGTTGGCACAGCTACTAATACGCTTTTCGAGGCCTTTGGTGGATACAAATCGGTATTCGCTCTGCCCTTTTAATATCACCTGGTTTTTGTCTGTAATTATTTCAACATCTTGCTCTGGGTTTCTTTCACGGATTACATTAGCTAACAAAAACGCTTTTTCGAGTCCGTCGCCGGTCTTGTAGTTCGCTACTTCATCGGGCTGCGCCAATCGCCTGCCATCGTAAATCGAAGCATTTTTCATTTGTCCAAGCCACGCATATATTTCTTCAACCGACATCGCCTCTGCCATTTGGACTGAGACCGGATTGCGTTCCACTGCTGCTTTGACAAACGGCAGCCAGTTACAGCTTTCCATATCGCGATATGAATAAAAGGCAAGTTCCGCAGTGGGATTGCTTTGGCGCACTTGCTGCAAATAGTCGATTATCTGTTCTCTACTTTGTTCCACGGATATTTCTATCGGCTCGGCGGGCAGAAAATTCTTGTCCGAAGCCGGCAGCCTGGCTTCGATATGTATAAAATCAGCTAATTCATCTACAAAACGCTGGGCCTCTGGAATAACCTGCTCAATAAATTTTCTAAAGGCCGTTTTGCCCTTGGTGATTCTAAGGTCAGGATTCTGCTTTTCTATAAATTCTTCAAGCTCATCGCAACGGATTCTTCCAGGCAGTTGATATGGAACAAAATCCTCATCCGAAACCTCAGCAAGCAATTTATCGAAAGTCTTGTCGGCTACTCTGAAATTACTGCTGTGCTCATAATGGAAAAGGACCTCGGCCTTTAAGAACTGTGCCTGCCCATGACACTCGCGACAGACCTGGAACAATTTCTGATAGTTTTGATTAGACCGCAAAAAATTTGCAAAGATAGAAAGCGATAACTCTGCCGATAGATACGAATCGAGCTTCTTTCCAAAATCCTGATAAAGTTTTTTGTCTATCGTTGCATCTTTATACAAACAATGTACATAGCCGGATGAATGGGCCAAGATTGTAACGTTTTCATTGCGCAGTGCCCGCTGGGCCTTGTTGGAAATGGCAGTACCGTTGAACCACATCGTTTTCGTAACGAGTCTTCTGTTGTTGGTCAGGACTCCATCCTGTATGTCGAAGAAATTTTGCGAATGAAGTGGCGTGAGTATCATATAAATATCTTCCAGCGGTATTTCGCAAACGATAAACGCAGCCGCCGCATAAAGGGTTGCAAGCGATACACATTCCCCGGCTGCGGTTCGGTAACCTTCCTTGAGGCGAAAGGCGTTCATCGCCTCGACGGTTTCCGTCTTCCAGTACGGGATGATATCGCTGTCGTATTTATCCAGACCAAAGTGCCGGCGAATATCCACATCGAAATAATATTTGTCGCCGTGATAGCCGAACAGGGCGTTGCTTTTAGCAATATCACCGGGAGAAATAGACTTCTCAAACCGTTTGAGCTCTTTGGCCTTACTTGTCAGCCCCCAGGTCTCAAGGTCAAGATTAAACTCAAACTCGTCCATTATGAATTGCCTTAGCCGCATCAATTTCCGGTAGCTGCTCTTGCCTTGCAGTTTTTTGAAGCAATCGAGATGCCGCCACTGCCAGATAATCGGGCTCATAATATTAGCTAAAACCAGGCTGTACATTAACTCCGGAAACACAAAGATTTCCATGTCCGAAAGCGTTATCGCGGAAGTGTATTTTTCTAATTGCTCTGAATTCATTTCCCGTTTGAACTCTTAACTATTTTCGGCTTCCAGGCTCTCTGGCATCGTTTCGACAAATGTTCTTATATCATCACGCACCTTTCTAAAGATTGTCAAAATCTGCTCTTCGCTGCCGGATGCAAAATATGGGTCGTCAAATGGCTTGTGAATAATTCTGGCTTTGCCCGGGAATACAGGACAGCTTTCAGCAGCATTGTCACATAGTATTATTACATAATCAAAATCTATTCCCAAGAATTCGTCAATATGCTGGGATTGGTGCATTGAGATGTCCACCCCCGCCTCAGCCATTGTTCTTATCGCTCTGGAACTGACACCTATCGGGCGAATCCCCGCAGAATACGCATCAATGACGTTGCCTTTTAATTCCCTGGCCCAGCCCTCTGCAATTTGGCTCCGACACGAATTACCCGTACAAAGAAACAATACTTTTATCTTTTCTTTATCGCCGCACATAAATACTCCACGTTTTTCGAAAACTCCCTTATTCGCGCCACTATATTATAACGAAAGAGCCAACTACATTTTAAAATATCGTAACTCTGAAATTGAACACCTTACTGTATTTTACCGTAGGAAGGGAAAAAAGTCTTGCATTACTTTGATGTGTTAATAAATTACAGGCATGTTTGAATTTGGGGCTAAGATAATTAGCAGGATATGCAAAGCTGTTAAGAAGAGAGCCTTAGCATTTCTTTCTGGATTTGCTTTTGCCTTACTGTGTTTTGTTGCGCTCAATGCGGCGATGGTGCCTGTATCAAAATCCGAGTATTGCGGCAGCAGGTGTCACGAAATGAATACCGCATACCTGACCTGGGAACTTTCATCGCACGGTATGAATGCCAATGGTATTCGTGTTGAATGTATTGATTGCCACCTTCCGGCAAAAGACAAATATTTTGCTCATACAACTGCCAAAGCATACGAAGGCGCCAAGGATATTTATAAACATTACTTTGGCGGTGAATACGACAGTGGGAAGATTCGCCAAAAAGTTCTTGACCATATATCGAACCAAAGGTGCCTGCATTGTCATGATGATTTGCTTGGCAAGCCCGGCAGTTCGGCTGCGCGGATTGCGCACACAGCGGTCCTGGCTGAGCCCAAAGCTCCGGAAAATAGATGTGTCGAATGTCATGAAGATGTTGGACACCAGCGTCAAAATAAACTGTTTACACCTTAAACAGGAAAGGAAAAGACTATGGAAACTCTAAAAAAATATGCTTTTGTTTTTCTTGTGCGGACTTTCGTTATTACATTAGCAATTACAACAACCGTACAAGCCGAGCAGGCATCGCAGGCAGCCTCGCCCTCTCTGAAGGAGTATCGCATCGTCCGGAGTGTCTCAGAAAATGCCCAGGGGTGCATCGACTGTCACGCTGAAAAGAGCAAAGGAATCGTCGCCGACTGGGCGTCCAGCCGGCATGCCCATGCAAATATCTCCTGTCTGGATTGTCACATCGCAGGTCCAGCGGATGCTGATATAAGCAAAGACCACCTCCAATATGACAAAACTCTTATTAGCGTCATTGTTTCACCGAAGGATTGCTCGAGATGTCATCCGACCGAAGCCGCACAATACGCCAAGAGTAAGCATGCCAATACCCTTGAGTTGATATGGAAAATCGATCCGTGGTTGAATGACGGTATGAACAACGACATCGAGCGGCAAACAGGCTGCTTCCATTGCCACGGCAGCATAGTGAAAGTTGAAAACGGAAAATTTGATACCAGTACCTGGCCGAATGTCGGTGTCGGCAGGATAAATCCGGATGGCAGCAAAGGAAGCTGCTCAAGCTGCCATACCAGGCATAAGTTTTCTTTGTCGGAAGCGAGAAAACCGGAGGCCTGCGGTCAGTGTCATCTGGGCCCGGACCATCCACAAGTCGAAATATATAATGAGTCCAAGCACGGCGCGATTTACCATGCAGAAGGTGATAGTTGGAACTGGAACGCTGCCCCGGGTACGTGGACGCCCGGTGTTGATTATCGAGCGCCTACCTGTTCGATTTGTCATATGTCAGCGGTAAACGGTGTTGCGGCCACGCACGATGTAACTGAACGTCTTGCGTGGGAAACACAAGCACCTCTTACAGTTCGTCCCAGCGAGTTTAAGCCGTGGCCGGCAAAGACCGACTGGAAAAAAGAACGCCGGAAGATGGAAACAATCTGCCTGGCATGTCACTCTCAAGCCTGGACGACGGGGCATTTCACTCGTTTCGATGCCGCCGTTGTCAACTATAACGATAACTACTACAAGCCGATGAAAAAGCTTATCGATGGGCTTTACGAAAAGAAGCTGCTCTGCAAAGAGAAGAATCTGGATGAGAAGCTTGAAATCGATATGTATGAGTTATGGCACCATGAGGGAAGGCGTGCCCGATTCGGGGCGGCAATGATGGCGCCGGATTATGCATGGTGGCATGGATTTTATGAGCTGAAGAAAAGATGTATGGCCATCGAAGAGCAAGTCGAGGAATTGCTGCGAAACGGCAAGCCGGCAAAAGTATTTAAGGTCAAAGGCTCGGGTGGTGATACAACAAAGCCAGACTTCGGGAAATGACCGGCCTATACCGGACATTAAATTATCGCTGACAACAAAACAGAGACAGTTCGCAATGCTCACAAGCATTGCGATATTGACCATTGCAGTTTTCCACAATTCCGATTCTGCTCAGTGCGAAGTCATATTTTACGGGGTCGGCTGGCTCAATTTCTGCAAAGCCTTCCGTTATTTTTATTGCTGTTGGTAAAGAAACCGTCTTTCGATTGTAAAGCCCTAATATCTTGCACAACCTGCCCATATGCACATCAACCGGCACAATGAGCTTGGCCTTGTCAATCCCCTTCCACAGCCCGGCGTCAACATCATCATCACGCACCATCCACCGCAGGAAAAGGTTAAGCCGTTTGCAGGCACTGCCATTAGCGGGATTGACTAACAAGTACTTCAATCCACGGCTTGTCTTTCCATTGTGCTCAGCAGCATACATATTAAGAAGTGAATTGCAGAATTTCGACAATGCTGGAACGATATTTCTATCACCTGGATTGTAACCCTGAATAAAAAACTCCTCGATGCCGGCATATCGGTTCAGGACTTTCTTCAACAACATCAGTAAATCCGAAATGTCCTGGTCCGTTGTGAAACGATGCTTGAAACCTTTTAGGCTTTTCTGCTCAGCTTTGCCAAAACCTTTTATAAACGCGTACGGACTTTTGCCCATACGCTCGAACAGGTTGGTCAGGCTTTTTTGAATCTGTTCGACCCGGCCATAGGCAAGGTCCGCCGCCAACAAGGCGGCAACCTCCATATCAGAGGGATTATCATACCGATATACAAACTGCAGCGGGTCTGGTTTTATCAAATCGTGATGATTGTACTTGCTGTACAGTTTTTCCAGCACATCTTTTAATTTAACCAGCCGTTTATTCACCAAGCACCGCTGACTTGAACTTATCACATTTCAAATTTTTCGACTATCTAAACAAACAAGAGCAAACTCAAAGCCATAACTGCCATACCTGCGACTAATCCATACGCTGCCAGATGATGCTGGCCATATTCTCTCGCAGTAGGCAAGAGTTCATCGAGTGAGATAAATACCATTATGCCTGCCACTGAGGCAAAGACTACGCCGAATACCAGGTCGTTCAAAAAGCGAAAAAGAATGACGTAGCCGATTAATGCGCCTATCGGTTCAGCCAGGCCTGAAAGAAACGAGTAAACGAATGCCTTTTTTCTGTTTCCTGTTGCATAAAATATAGGGATTGAAATAGCAACACCTTCAGGAATATTATGTATCGCTATGGCAATAGCTATCGCTATTCCGAGCTTCGTATCTTTTAGAGCACTGACAAAAGTAGCAAGTCCTTCCGGAAAGTTATGTATTGCGACCGCTACTGCTGTGAATAAACCCATTCGGTATAGCTTCTTGAATTTGGCTGCCGAGTCTTTGGAATCCATTTCTTCTACTCTATGGGCTTCGTGTGGATTTTCAAATGCCGGTACCAACTTGTCTATAATGCCAATAAAAATAACTCCGGCAAAAAAAGCCAGAACAGTAGCCCAATATCCAGCGGCCTGACCTAATTCGGCAATGAGAGACTCTTTTGCTTTAGGAAATATCTCGACGAATGAAACATATATCATAACGCCCGCGGAAAAACCAAGGGCAGCAGAGAGCAACTTTGTGTTAGTTCGCTTAGCGAAAAATGCCAGAGCACTGCCAAAACCTGTTGATAGGCCCGCAAATAGTGTTAACCCAAACGCTATCAATACGCTCTGAGAATCCATAGTTTTACTGACTTATCCCTGATTCTAAAATTTTTCGCCACTTCCTGTCGTCGGCTTCAATAAGTCTGTCAGCTTCTGCAAAGCTTTCGCTGCCGGCAGCATACTTGTGAGGCGCCGACTCATCCTGTTCCCAGGCCTGCAATATCGGTGTCAGTAACTGCCAGGAGACCTCAACATCATCCTGTCTCGTAAAAAGTGTCTGGTCACCGACCATACAATCCAGAAGCAATCTCTGGTACGCCTCGGGCATATCAACCAGGAAAACGCTTTTATAGCTGAAATTCATATTGAGCGTGCTCATACAAATTTTTGAGCCGGGTCTTTTTGCCTGAAAGCTAAGCGATATTCCCTCTTCCGGCTGGATTTGCAGCACAAGGACATTGGGCGGCAGCTCATCAATGCCGACAGAGGAAAACATCGAATAAGGAACTTTCTTGAAAGTAATTGCAATTTCAGTATCTTTTGCTGGAAGTCTCTTGCCGGTTCTAAGATAAAAAGGCACGCCCTGCCATCTCCAGTTATCGATAAACAGTTTAGCAGCAACAAAGGTTTCTGTTTTTGAATTTGCTCTTGCTCCAGACTCTTCCAGATAGCCTTTGACTTTTTTACCATTTATCGAGCCGGGCCCATATTGTCCTCGCACAAAAAAATCGTCCAATTTATTAATATCAAACGCTCGAATCGACCGCAGCAGTTTGACCTTTTCATCACGGATATGGTCTGCCTCAAAGGATATGGGTGATTCCATCGCCACCAATGCAAGCATTTGAAGCATATGATTCTGGAATATATCTCTAAGAGCACCGGACGTATCGTAGTAACCTGCTCTGTGTTCAACCCCTTGTGTTTCAGCAATAGTGATTTGCACATTGTCTATGTAATTTCGATTCCATATCGGCTCAAATATAGTATTGGCAAAACGCAGCATCAGAATATTCTGAACCGTCTCCTTGCCGAGATAATGGTCGATTCGATATATCTGAGGCTCATCGAAGCAGCGAGATATACTGTTGTTTAACTCGACTGCGCTTCGAAGGTCTCTGCCAAAAGGCTTTTCAACGACCAGCTTAATCTGTTGCTTTGTGGCGAGTTTTTTCGGACAGGCCAGTTCTGACGAGCCAAGATGCTCTACTATCGTAGTGTACAAAAAAGGAGGAACTGAAAGATAGAACACCAGGCTTTTATATACTTTATGCTTTTGCTCTAACTCCACAAGTCTGGTTTTGATACGTCTGTAAAAGTTCGCATCATTGTAATCACCATCTATGTAATAAAGCTTACTTATAAAAGCGTCTAAGTCTTTCGAGGATAGAAAGTCGGAATTCTCTCGTATTGACTGTTCGGCTTTTTTGCGGAATTCTTCATCGGAGAATTTCTTCCGGCCGCATCCTAACAGATAAAACCTATCATCAAGTAAATCCCTTGCAAAAAGCTGAAAGATACTCACAAGCAGTTTCCTGTGCGTCAGGTCGCCTGATGCGCCAAAAACAACCAAAGCATTAGGACCTGCTACAGTCTCTGCACATAGAATCTCCATATTATCTATTGTCGGCTTGATTTCCGGCACAACGTCCGCTCCTTATTTTGGGCTGGTCTCTAATAATGTCTATGGTTTTCCTGTAATGTTATTCAGTCTTCCAGCGGCTCAAATTCGTCTTTGCCGACACCGCAATCGGGGCATAGCCAATCGTCGGGCAAATTTTCAAAAGCGGTATTTGCTTCCACCCCATTGTCAGGGTCACCAACAGCCGGGTCGTAAATGTATCCGCACATAAGACACTTATACTTTTTCATTTCTTTGGCTCCTTGTCCTGATATTTTCTTTGGTTTTTCCTCTATGTAAGTCGCCGCCGTCCGCGGCGTTCTGCCGTGTTTGACATCCCGGTAGTAAGTATATGTCATCGGCATTTTGTCGTCATCAACCGTTTCACAAGCTGTAATCTCGCCGATAAATAGCGTGTGTGTTTCAACATCGATTGCATCGACAATTTTAGCTTCGATAAAACTGACCGCATTGTCCAAAACTATCGGTGCGCCGGTCTGACCTATTTTGTATCTTACCTGCTCAAATTTGTCTATGTCTCTGCCGGTCTTGAAACCAAATCTCCCCATGAACTCCATAGGTGTGCCTTCAGCGAGGATGGATATGGTGAAAACCTTGCTGTCGGTAATGTACCCATGAGTCAAACTTTTTTTATTAACGCTGACAGCAACCGTTGGTGGCTCAGGAACAATCTGAAATACAGTATTGATTATGCAGCCGGCGAATCTGACATCCTTCTTTGAGCAGATTATACACATTGGATAGCAGAGTTTGAATAAAGATTCCAGGTCCAACATCCATGCCTCCCAATCCCAATAAGCTATTCTCTGTGTTCCAATGCCTGTCTGAGGATCTTGATGTGGCGTATCTCTTCTTCGATAATATCATCGACTTTGTCTTTGTCGGCATTGACAGGAACGAAATCTTTCAGGTTTTTATAGAAAGCGATAGAATCCTCTTCTTTTTTGATGGCTTTTTTGAGGACACCTGCTACGTTTTCAATATTTTTGAGTTTATGGACCGGCTCTGAGCCTGCACCGAATACTGCAAGGCTGGCTATTACTTGTGGGTCGGGCTGCGTTTTCTCAGGTCTGAAAGTTCTCGGTTTGCTGTTTAATTCCGAGAGCTGTCTTCTCATGTCCCTAAAAACCTGCTCATGTTTGGCCTCCCATTCGGCCAGTTCAAGAAACATATTGCAGATATTAGGTTCATTAAACATTTCCGCTGCTTTGCGGTAAAACGCCGTGCCGTTGCGTTCAATCTGTTCGGCAATTTCAAATACTTTTAAAGCACTAATTGTAACAGTCATTGTTCCGCCTTTCTAAGCCGGCTGTATGGGCTACACAAATTTGCTTGAACAGTGAATTCACATGCAATATGCACTTGGGCTAAAGTCCTTGACCCTGAACAACTACACCAGTAAGGCAGTGCGTATGTTGCTATTTCAAAGCTTCCAGTTTTTGGCTCAAGATAGCTATATGGCCTATCTCTTCTTTAATTATGGCCTGAATTTTGTCTTTGCCGGCCCTGGGTGAGACAGATTCTTTGAGGCCGACATAAAAAGCGATAGAGTCCCTTTCCAGGCCCATAGCCATTTTGAAGATGTCTTCGGGTGTTTCCTGAGCGGCCAACTGTTCGACAGGGTCGGCTTTGATGTTAAAAACGTGTTCATCAGCCATCGCGCGCAGATACATCTGTGCCTGGCCATCGGGGTCGAAAACGGGCGGCTTAATCTCTGTTCCGGAAAGCTCCGCCCGCATAGCTGCAAAAGTCTTCTCGTGCTCATCTTCCATAGCTGCAAGGTCGGACAGAACCTGTCGTAATTCCGGGAACTTTTTTGCTGCGGCACGGTAAAACTTAGCTCCGTTTCTTTCTATCTGTTCGGCCATCTCAAAAACTTCATCAGCGTTAAAAGGCATAACCATTATTCTTTTCCTTTCCGTTGCGGTCCTGCAATACTCTCTTGTGTTCCATGTACAAAATAAGTGCTTAAGCTCCTTGGGCCGTGGCTTTAGCCCTGTCTTCCTGGGACATTGCTGCCAAATTCTCAACTTCCTTGACGTCCAAACCAAGCCCTCTGGACACACGTTGGCCATAGTCTGTATCTGCTTTGTAAAACAACGCCACCTGACGTAATTGGATTCGTTTTTGAGCACCACTTAAGTGACTTACAATGTTTCCGACAAGGTGCTCGCGATCTTCATCGGTCATGACATCGCGGTAAAGGTTACCGGCTTGTACGAAATCGTCATTGGGGTGCGTGTAAGCCTGGCGGGCGGCCTGGCCGGATACCTCAAATGGTGGCTCTAAAGAATCCGGATCTGGTGCAGGACCTCCAACGCTGTTGGGCCAGTAATTCGGACCGGCACCACCGTTTTCGTCAACACGCATGAAACCATCTCGTTGGTAACTGTTCTCGGCGGCGGCTTTAGGCGAGTTCACCGGTAAAAGGTGGTAGTTGGGCCCCAGACGGTGGATGTGGGTATCGTGGTACGAGAAGATGCGTGCCTGTAACATCTTATCCGGCGAGGCGGCAATTCCGGGCACCATGTTACCAGGGCTAAAGGCGGCTTGTTCAACCTCAGCAAAATAGTTCTTTGGGTTGCGGTTTAGGACCATACGACCAACCTCGATTAGAGGAAAATCGCTGTGGGGCCATACTTTAGTTATATCAAAGATGTCAAATCGGTAATCTTTTGCTTGTTCGGGAGTCATTATCTGCATTTTTAGTGTCCAGCGCGGATATTCGCTCCGCTCTATTGCATCATACAAATCTCGGGTGGCGTGATTAGGGTCCTCACCAGATATGCGGGCTGCTTCTTCTCTTGTAAGGTTCTTTATGCCTTGATCGGTTTTGAAATGATATTGCACCCAAAAGTACTTGCCCTTTTCATTATACCATTTGAAGGTGTGACTGCTGTATCCGTTCATATGACGGTAAGTGGCGGGTGTGCCCCTGTCGGAGAACAGAATAGTAACCTGGTGGATTGATTCCGGAGTCAGCGAAAGAAAGTCCCAGAACATGTTAGGCTCTGGGCAGTTAGTGGCCGGGTGCCGTTTCTGGGTGTGGATGAAATCGGGAAACTTTAGTGGGTCACGAATGAAGAATACGGGGGTGTTATTCCCAACCATGTCGTAGTTTCCATCCTCGGTGTAGAACTTAACCGCAAAGCCGCGGGGGTCGCGAGCAGCATCGGCTGAGCCTTTTTCACCGCCAACAGTGGAAAATCGGACAAAAACCTCGGTACGCTTACCCACTTCAGAAAGGAACTTGGCCTTAGTAAACTTAGTTACATCTGAGGTAACTTCGAAATAGCCGCCCGCTCCGGCACCCTTGGCGTGCACTACCCGCTCAGGTATGCGCTCACGGTCAAAATGAGATAATTTTTCCAGAAGATGAGCATCTTGCATGAGGACTGGCCCACGGCTGCCGGCAGTCATAGAGTTTTGGTCGTCGCCGACCGGTATCCCGAATGCAGTGGTTAGTTTTCTTTTATCACTCATTTTAATACCCTCTTTTTTTTGATTTAAATTCCAAATCTTGATTTCCTATTTATTCCTGCTCAGCTACACCGTTAAGCCTCATCTTCAATAGAATGTTAAGTCTGTATTGAAAAGTCAAGTTTAAGCAATTGACTCAAATCGAAATTGCTTTTAGATACTTCCAGGCTTCTAATCTCTAAAAGAGATGCTCATCATTATCCTCCTTCGGCTGCGGGCGGTGTAAATACTCGCTGTCCTAATTCACGGTCGAGCATAAACATTCCACCCGGGGCGTTTTCCATCATTTTCAATTGTTGCACTACTTCATCGGCGGAGGACTCTTCTTCGACCTGCTCATTGACGAACCACTGTAAAAAGGTGTTTGTGGCATGGTCTTTTTCTTTAATAGCCAAATCCACCAGGTCGTTAATCAGGCCTGTAACTTTTTGTTCATGAACATAAACCGCCTCGAAAACCGCCAATGGTGAGTCCCATTCTGTCGGCGGCCCTTCTATAGCCTTCAATATAACCCTGCCGCCGCGTTCGTTTATGAAGTCATAAATCTTCATCGCGTGTATTACTTCTTCCTGTGTCTGTACCCTCATCCAGCCGGCAAAGCCATTTAAATTCAGCGATTTAAAATAGGACTCCATCGACAAGTAAAGATATGCCGAATACAGTTCAGCGTTCACCTGCCCATTCAAAGCCTCTTCCATCTTTTCGCTTATCATTTCTTACCCTTTCCACAGACCGTGTACATTGCAGTGCTCTCTGGCGCTGACAGAATCGGCCTCAAGGTTAAACACAGCTTCAGGCGCACCGCCGGGTTCAAGGAACTGTCGATATGCCTTACCATCGGCCAGCAGCTCAATCCACTCGATATAGTGCTCATCCAGCATTGGATGAGGTACGCTACCGACCTTTACCTTGTAGCCGCTGGCGATTTTTTCAATCACAGGCACGTGCTTTTCTGTTGCGGCATCAGCGGTTTTTTCAACTAAAAGCTCCATGGGCTTACCACAACACACTAATTCACCGTCACCACCGTGAAGCACTTCGACAATATTGCCACAAGCCGCGCATTTGTAAATTTGAAGTTTTTCAGCCATAATTCACTCCTTTTATGATTTAAAGATTCTAATTTGTGATTCCAACTTCTTTATGTTTAGCCAGAATTTCATCAGCGAGCCTGTCAAGCGCAGCAAAGTCGCTCTCCCTGGGTTCGCCCTTTGCTAACACCGGTTCGAGAATCTCTGCCTTGAGATTTGACATCATACCCGTTAACTGCTCGACCATTTTGCTGCCCCAGCTGTAAGAGCCTATGATAGAAGCAAATTTAGTCTTGGGCCTGAGAGCGTTTACCAGAAAAGCTGCATAAGCCGCACACGGATGCGGCCCTATCAGAACCGTAGGTGAGCCAATAACCACCGTTGCTGCATCTACCAATGCCATCGCAAGCTTGCCTATATCGACCGTCGAAAGCTCAAATTGCCTTACCGTAATGCCTCTGTCCATCAAGGCCTCAACAAAATATGACACCATTTTAGCTGTGCTGCCATGCATCGAGACATAAGCCATTACCACCTCGTTTTTAACGGTCTCAGAAGTCCAGTCCTTATAAGCATCAACGATGAACTTTGGCCGATTATGTACCGGCCCGTGACTTGGTGCAATGATCTCTATATCTAAGTTACTAAGCTTTGCCAGGTTGGTATTTATCTGCCGCCTGAATGGCATCATAATCTCAGCGTAATAGCGTTTTGCCGATTCATAGACCACTGCCTCATCTTCAACGAACAGACTGCTTGAGGCCAGGTGAGCGCCAAAAAAATCGCACGAAAAAAGTATCTTATCCTCTTTAAGATATGTTCCCATAGTCTCCGGCCAGTGCACCCAGGGAAGGTAAACAAACTGCAGAGTCTTGTCGCCTAACGAGAGCGTTTCGCCGTCTTCGACCGTGATAAATTTATCATCTTCTATGCCGAGCAGGTCAATCAGCATACCCTTACATTTGGGATTTGTTACTACCTTTGCGTCCGGATATATTAACAAAACATCAGGCAGAGACCCGGAATGGTCCTGCTCTGCATGATGGGCAATGACGTAGTCAATCTTATCAATCCCAAGCTTGACAAGATTATTCAGTAAAACTTTTGTCTTGGCCGGATCCACCGTATCAAGCAGTGCTACTTTTTCATTGCCACGTACCAAATAAGAATTGTAGCTGGTCCCGTCCGGCAGCGGAATTAACCTGTCAAAAAGCCTCGCATCAAAGTCGATCGAGCCTACGGAATATACATTTGGCTTAATCATCCTCATAGAATCTCTTCTTTCTGTCATCAATCTGGCATCTTCCTGTCTTATGTAGTTGTCATGTTGATTTCTTTCTTAGAAACACTTGCCACAATAGATAAACGCTAAGCGCCGATTTGTCAATATCATTCTGCTGCAGTGATCGGCCGTTGGCCTGTTGTTTTCGTCAGCCTAATATCGCCTCAAGTTTGAATCTATGACCGGTCATTCCTGCGAAGCTTGTGCCCGCCCCTGCTTTTGCACCCGTGCCTGTCGTAACCTAACGGGTACAGGCAGGGTAAACTCGTCCCCACGAAAGCGGGTAGCGGGTAGCAGGTATCCACAATAGTTCCCCTGGGCTACTTGATTTTTGCAAAGAACTCCTGAGAACCCACAGGATCCGGTTTCATCGTAGCATCACCCGGATTCCAGTTGGCAGGACAGACTTCGCCGTGTTCTGCTACGAACTTGAAGCCCTCAATCAAGCGAATGATCTCATCGACGTTACGTCCTACACCCAGATTGTTGACCGTATAGCTCTGCAAAACACCGTCACCATCAATGATGAATACTCCCCGCGCCGCGATGCCGTCATCCAACAGTGCTTCGTAATCCTTAGCCGCCTGCTTATTCAGATCCGCCAGTAATGGAAAGTCAATCTGGCCCAGTCCCCCTTTATTACGCGGGGTGTTTTTCCACGCAAGATGCGTATATGGACTGTCTACCGATACACCTACAACATTGGCTCCGGCTTTCTCAAACTCGGCGATTTTCTTGTGGAAGGCAACGATTTCCGTGGGGCACACGAAAGTAAAGTCCAGAGGATAGAAGAACAGAACCAGGTATTTGCCCTTGCTCTCCTTTCCATCAACTGTTAGTGTGCCGGCTTCGTAGGAGATGTCGACGATATTCTGTCCGACAACCGCCTGCCCTGCAAACGCTGGTGCCGGCTGACCAACTTGGATTTTGGTTTCAACTATTTGACACATCAAATTTCTCCTTTCTTACAACTTTCAATTCATAGACAATTATTTCCGAACTGTTTAGTGATCTCATCTCGTCATATAAAGCATTTCTCGAAATAGTTATTGGCAGAACGCTATCTCACTAACTCGCCCATATTCTACCCGACTTTGCCAAAATGTACCTTATGAAACTCGTCCGACAAAGACCTGAGTTTATCCACGTTTTCCAGGTCGGTCGTTTGCTTCGTCTTCATCGAATAGACAAGCATCTGGTGAAGCAAAGTCAGTTTCGTGACATATTCGTTGAATGCTTTCGTGTTACCCTTCGCCGGCAGTTTCACTCGTTGAGCCATGAAATAATAGGTTACTATATGGCTGATTTCGTCGGCGTGTTTGTCCTTGTTGTTGACCCAGCGAACCACCTGGTTCATATTTGGCTTTTGTTGAGCAGACAGGCTTTCTATCAGCTTCATCGATTTCTCGACCGTTGTAATATGCTCGGCAATCATATTAAACCGGGCCTCATCGTCGTATATGCCGCAAGGTATTTGACAATGCGAATACGCCAATGAACCAAAGACGATCGCCGACAGTAAGACAGCCCCCAATATGAGTTTCTTATTGATTCTTATTTTCATTGTCCGTTCCTTTCCTTTGATTAGTAGTTGGTAGCTTCCAGTTCAAAATGCGCCTGCGAATGTGCACAGGCGGGGCACACATCGGGAGCTTCCGGGCCTTCGTGTACATAACCGCAGTTTCTGCAAACCCATCTTACCGATTTTTCACGCTTGAAAACAACCCCATTGGTTATATTCTTGGCCAAAGCGACGTATCTGTCCTCGTGCCGCTTCTCAGCAACTGCAATATTTCGGAACACCTCCGCTATTTCATCGAACCCTTCCTTTTCCGCGACCTTGGCGAAGCCCGGATACATCTCTGTTGTCTCGTAGTGTTCACCTGCGGCTGACGCCTTTAGATTTTCGAGTGTATTACCGATAACACCAGCCGGGAACGCTGCGGTAATTTCCACTTCGCCGCCCTGCAAGAACTTGAACTCACGCTTGGCGTGCTCCTTTTCCTGGTTGGCTGTCTCTTCGAAAATCGCTGCTATCTGCACATACTCTTCCTTCCTGGCCTGGCTGGCAAAATATGTGTACCTGTTTCTTGCCTGTGATTCACCCGCGAACGCCGCTAACAAATTCTTTTCTGTCTGACTTCCTTTAAGTTCCATAAGCTACCTCTCTTTCGTATAACAATTACTAATCAACATAGTTCATTTACTAACTGCCGCAGTTTTTACCGCGCAGCTCCACAAATCAACTTTCATCAGGGAACTGCTCCCCGAAGTAAATCCTTAACCGATATAAAGCCGACCTTTTTACCGAGTTCTGTGATAACCAAATGCCGAATGCAGTGTTCGGTCATTGTATGATAGATTTTGTGAATAGGCGTCTTAACGTCCACGGAAATCAGGGGAGAACTCATAATTTCTTCGACCTTGACCGTATCGAGATTTGCACCTGCGGCAAGGACATTTCGTACAATATCGGCCTCGCTGACGATACCCACGGCGTTATCTTCAGATTCGCCCACAAGAACACTGCCAACACGATAACGTTTCATCATCTCAATGGCCTCAACTACCATCTTGTCCGATGCAATCATAGGCGGACCTTTAGTCATAATTTTTCGAACCGGCTCAGCAGCGGTGCGTCTAAGATATACAAACCAATATATAACACCAACTAAAAGGCCACCTCCAATAATATTCCCCAGAGACACAGGCAGAAGATTCCTTACGAGAAAACCGTAAATTGTTAGTCTTGACAGGTCAGGAACCTGACCGAGCAATCCTTCTGCCGCGGATAACACCTGTGTATTGTGTTTGAGGACAAGTCCGGCCGGAACAAAATACATATTTGCGACAGAGTGTTCGAAGCCGAGAGCTACAAAAGCCGTGATAGGGAATATTATAGCCAGCACTTTATCGGTAACGGAACGACCACTGAAACAGAGCCAAACCGCAAGACATACCAGTATGTTACATAATATCCCCCGTGACAGTGCCTGGAGAAATGTCAGGTTAACCTTTCCATTTGCTATCATAAGTGCCTTGACGCCCACGGAAGCTCCTGCCTCGGTCCATTGTCCACTTTGGGAAAGTAAAAACACCATAGCCAATGAACCTGCAAGATTGCCGCAAAAAACAATTGTCCAGTTGCGAAGAAGCCTTCGGAGTGATATTTTTCTACTGACATAAGCCATTACTATCAGGTTATTTCCCGTGAATAGTTCTGCACCGGCAACAATGACCAAAATCAGTCCAAGGCAAAAAACCAGCCCCCCAAGCAGTTTTGTCAGGCCCAAACTCAAAGACGAATCATGAATTACATAAGTGTACAGTATCGCTCCAAACGCGATGAAGGCACCGGCCATTATAGAAAGAGTGAACATCGAGAGAAAGTCAAGATTACCTTTAACAATTCCTGCCTTTTCCACCCGGGCGGCCATTTGAGCCGGAGTATAGGCATCAATGTCGAAATTTTTCATCTTAGTCCACCCTTTATTTGCGTTGGTTTTCGAGGTCCCGAGAAACCAACTGACAATTATTGTCTATATTACATAAATCGCATATCCCTTCGACACATACGGTTTTTCTAAGAACCGTGAATCTTTTAGCAATTGCTGCTGGTAACTTTATATTATCAAAAGGTTTATGATGAAAATCAATAATTCTTTTACATTTTACGCACTTAAAATGCTGGTGTTGCTCTAATCCGCCGTCAAACCGCCTGGCGTCGCCCGAACCTTCTACCGTAAAAGCCGCACCAATATCATTCAGCGTCAGCAGTGTTCTATTGACCGTATCCAACGATATGCTCGGAAATACCTTTTTTACCTTTTCATACAGCATTTCTGCCGAAGGATGCTCGCTTGTCTTTAGAAGCTCTCTGTATATTGCTATCCTCTGTGGCGTAACTTTTAAGCCGGCCTGTCGGCATTGAGACGTAAACCAGAGGGTCTTTTCATCTAATTCAGCACAACTGATTTTCTTTTTTTCTTCATTCATAGTAGCTACTAAATAGTATTTACTCCTATTTGTCAACTATGTTCTCAAAAAATTTTAAAATTTTTTAATACATTCTTTTGCCTTTTAAAGTGTCCTATCTTAATCAGTTATGCTGGGAATTATATCCCCTGATAAATAGACTTATACAAATTCAGAAATGACTCTGAGTTTTTTTGAACTATGTTTTACCAACTGAACCCGGAGTAACACGCTCAAACTTATTTAGCTGTATTCTCAATCGGAAAATGCCATAAAGCCATTCTTTAAAAAGGTCAGAGTCAAAAAAACAAACGCACTGATTGATGTAACAATCGATTATTACAGATTGGCCGACTTCGATAAAATCACTCAGTTCAAAAACGCTCTCCAATGCGCATGCTCCGCGTAAGCAGACCTTACTTGAGCATCCACATCGCCACCGACTCCTGGTCTTTCACAAACACGCGGTTCCCCGAGATTATCGGATGGGCATAGGTTGGCGTATCGGCCACCTTGTAGCGAGCGATCTCGCTATACTCTTTGTCGCTGGGTTTGTAGACTATCAATTCAGAATCGTTGGCCAGGACTACCAGACAAGAGCCGGCGCTGACAATGGCTGCGAAACCGCGGCTGCCGCGCGGGCTTGCGTCGGTCCAGGCCGTCTGGCCGGTCTGAGCATTGATGCAGTAGAGATTGCTGCGATCAGTGAGGCCGAAGAGCAGGCCGTCCCTGAGCACCGGCGTGTTGAACTGCGGGGCGAGATCCGGATTACTCCAAAGCTCTTTGGCAGCAAAGCCATCCCCCTGCTTTTCGATCTTCACGGCCTTTGCACCCCGGCCCGCACCAGTGTAGATTACCGTTTGTCCATCGACTATCGGTGTAGCAGCGTTGTAAGCCCTCCTCGGAGGCGCGAACGGAAGTTGCCACAGAAGTTTTCCATCGGCCACGCCAATCCCCACGATGCTTTTCTCGGTTGGCGTAACGATCTGCCTGGTGCCCGCTGCTGTCAACAGGGCGGGCGAGCCATAGTCCGGACCTTCTTCGCCCCAGCGCCACTTCTCGTTGCCGGTGGCCAGGTCATACGCGATGATCGCCCCATTACCCTGTCCGCCGAGATGCGCGATGGCCATCCCGTCCACAATGATCGGCGACATTGCCGTGAAGAACCTGGGCACGACCTTGGGGAACGGGTCCTTGCGCCACACGAGTTTGCCCGTTGCGGCGTCCAGACAAGAGAGGACCCCACCCACACCTAACACGACGACCTTTCCGTCCGCCACCGCAGGTGAGCTTCTGGGCCCCGGGTGCCGTCTGGCCGCTCCAGTCACGGCCTGCGCCGCGTATTTGTCCTTCCACAGCTCCTTTCCGTTGCTTGCATTCAGGCATAGGGTAACCTCTTCGTCGCCCTGCCGCGTGAAGACATAGAGCTTCTCGCCTACCAGAGCGGGCGTTGCATTGCCCAAGCCCACTGTCGTCTTCCACTCTTGCGTCAGCTCCTTCGGCCATTTCAGGGGTGCGGTGAACCTGCTCACCTTCCCATCCCGATTGGGTCCTCGCCACTGCGGCCAATCCTGCGCGAAGACCACGCTTGCGCTGACCAGAAGCACACAGACCACCATCAAGGCCCTCGATAAATTTGTGTTTTTCATGATAACCTCCATTTCTATTCCTGCTGAGAAGCCCGCACCGTGCTGCACCCACGGCAACAGAATATCGCTGCGGGCTCATCTATTAAAGTCTAATCCGCTCCGGGTGATGTGTCAAGGCTTGTTTGGAAGTGTTCTTAATCGTGACCGGTTTTAAATCTTCGCTGGGCCTGGCCGGTTGTTTCCAGGACAGTCTGCCATAAATGGCCGTCAGGGTCAACTTTCTTCCTCTTGAGTATAGTAAGTGATATGGGGATATGAACGAAGTATTGATTCCGATATCCTACTACCATATTTGTTCGGCCTGACAAGCCGGCGTGCACGGCGTTTTGGCCGAGCATTACACAAAACGCTGAATCGTTGGAGTCGGCAGGTAAGCTGCGAATGATATAACTGGGGTCTATGTATTTCAAAGCCAACGGCTTTTTCTTCTCTGCAAAATACTGTGTGATTCTTTCTTTCAATATAAGCCCGATATCCTCACGCACAATATTGCCGGAAGCATCCCTCTTTTGAGTACCGGTTTTTCCGGTCAGGTGTTGGCCTGCACTCTCGGCGACAACAATCAGTGCGTGATGTTTTTTATCTAATCGTTTTTCCAGAGCTTGCAGGAACCCATTTTCCCCTTCCAGAACAAGGGGCACCTCCGGAATAAAGCAGAAGTTCACATCGCTGTTGGCCAAGGTAGCATAAGCGGCAATAAAGCCTGAATCCCTGCCCATCAGTTTAACTAAGCCGACACCGTTCCAGGCGCCTCTGGCTTCTTCGTGTGCGCCGCAAATTGCTGAACGCGCCGCCTCAACAGCAGTCGAGAAGCCAAAAGACTGCTCTATGCCGCAGATGTCGTTGTCAATTGTCTTCGGAATTCCAATGACCGAAATTTTTAATTCCCTTTTCTTTATCGTTTCGGTCAGGTCACGCGCCCCGCGCAATGTTCCATCTCCGCCAATGGTAAATAATAAGCCGATTCCCATCTTTTCCAGGTTGTCAACCATATCGTCAGTGTCCTGTGGCCCGCGGGAAGATGATAAAATATCCCCACCTCTGAGGTGGATATCATTTACCAATTCCGGCGTTAGCAGCACAGGCTCCTCGGGAGCTTTCGAGGATAGACCTGCATACCCATATCGGAAGCCAAAAACTGTTTTGACTCGGTACTGCCAGAGCAGGCTAAGAGTGATGGTTCGTATAACATCATTAAGGCCGGGACACAGGCCGCCGCAAGTAACTATGCCGCAGTTTAGTTTTCCCGGCTCAAAGAAAATCTTTCGGCGGGGACCGGCCCTCTCGAACATTGGAAGTTCTTTTCCGGTGTCTTTGGACGCTTTTAGATTTTCAGAATGTGAATACAGCAGGACCTTCTCGTCGTCATCGATAAAATGACGCCCCCCTTCTATCAGAGGCGAATCTATCATCGGCGAACCAAGTGTATCGATGGCCAAATCAGGCAGCTCATCCGGCCTTAAGCTATAAGCATCCATTTATTGTTTACTCCAGAATTGCAACCCACATTTTTAATCTCCTTCAAAAAAATACATATCCACCTGTCATTCCCGCGAAAGCGGGAATCCAGAAAAACGCAAAGTCTGGATTCCGCATCAAGTGCGGAATGACAAACCGAAATGTTAACCTGACTTTTTAGAAACAGCAATAGGCTACTATTTTTACCGTACCGTTAGACAACTTGCCAGTAAAAAGTTTTTGTAACCCCAGTTTCGGAATGGATGGGCAAAAGCTGCGATGAAATCGCTGCTGCAAACCCTGGGCAGCCAAACGGTTGCCCAGGGTGCAGAATTAGTACACGTTGTAGGACCTTGTCCGTGAAAAATCACGGTGTTTCCCACGCTAAGCCTTCCATAGTTTCTTCCAGTTGCTCCTGAATGTCTTCGAGTTTTTCCTTTTTCTCTGTTACTGTCTCGGGAAGTTCCGCAGTAGGTTCATCTATCACGTGGGGTGTTATGAACACAAGCATCTCGCTGTTTGTCTTAATGACCTCGGTATGTCGGAACAGACCTCCAATCAAAGGCAAATCACCGAATAGCGGAAGCTTGCGTTGGACTTTGCTATCCTTCTGGAATAAAATACCACCGAGCAAAAGCGTCTGGCCGTCCCGCACTATCATATTAGTCGTGGTTTCCATATGGCTCCTGACGGGCTGGTTGTTCACAAGGTCTGAGGTAAGCTGGGAAATCTGGACATTGACAATCATATCGACGTTGTCCTCGGGGGTAATACTCGGTCGCACCCGCAGCTCCATACCTACCTTCTCGAAAGTAATGTCCTGCGTCGAGCCTCCTCCTGCGCCCAATAAGGTCGTGCCCGCGAGGAATGCAACTTCTTTGCCCTTGAAGAAACTTGCTTCTTCATTGTCCTTCGTCCAGAGTGTCTGCTGATTAAGAATCTTGGCGTCGGTTGTCCTGATGAGGAAATCAATCAAGGCGTAAACATCTGTTCCAACGCCGAACACTGACCCTGACCCTGTAGCGCCAAACAGTGTGGGTGTGGTCCCTCCTCCCACACCACTGGGCGATATTATACCGCCATCTGTGCCGTGAGTTCCAATATTTGTAAGATTGCCCAGCGCCACAAGTGCATTTTCGCCTATTGAACCGAACGCAGCAGGGTTCGTTGCCAGTTGGATACCGAGAGAAGTTACTTTGCTGTGCTCAATCTCCACAATAATCGCCTCTATCATCACCTGCTTGCCCGGCACGTCCAGTTGTGCGATCAGTCCTTCTATTTCGTCCATGAACTCCGGTGGAGCGAGCACCATAATCGACTTGGTATGCGGCTCCGGCACGAAGCGAATCCTGCCTATGACGTTGCTTATCGGCCGCTCTGTATCGATACTGCTGCGAGCACCGGACCCGGACCACGGCGGCGTATAAGTGTTATCCTCCGACTGGCCGGCGTTTTGGTTTTGGTTGGCGTTACTACTGCCGCCGTCACCTGAATCATCCATCGCCGACGTTGAGGTCAGTCCCTGGGCAGTGAGTCGAATCCTGGCTGTTTGTCCCGATTCGACGAACATTGCATTTAGACGTTCGCTCAGGTCTTCAGGGTCTGCGTACTTGAGCTCTATAACTTTGGGTATCTCGCCCATCTCCTCTCTGTCAAGGTCAAGTATCAATTGCTCAATGACATCGTATGCCTCGGGAATCTTGCTTATTATGATTATCTTCCTTGTCCCTGGCACCTCCTCAAAGGTCAATTGGCCATAGAGCGGCCCGACAATTTTTGCCTTTTCCCCACTACCTCCGCCAAATAAAATATCGAAGATACTCATACCTCCGCCACCTTCTTCGGTAAAAAGCGTCTTTAGAAGATTGACCATTTGCACCGGGTCGGAGTTATGCAGCTCAATTATCCTCGGCTTGAGCTTCTCCACATCCAGCGGAACATCCCAATCCTTTATCTGCCCGATAATTTTGAGCATATTATCAGGCGAGGCAATCACCGTTAACTGTCCCATCGTCGGAAATGATATTACTTTTACCGTACTTGCATCACTTCCTTGGCTGCCGCGCCCGTATCTGTAATAGTAGTAACTGGCCGAGCCGCCGCCACCGGGGGCTGTCTCACTATAGAGTTCGTCGATATTTTCCTTAATCTGGTCGGGGTCGGCATATTTCAGTTCAAAAACCCTTGTTTCAAACTCACCGGGAGGAACGTCCACTTCCATAATAAGTTTCTTAACCATTTCGCGTATATCCGCCCTGCCGAAGATGACAATCTGTTTTGCCTGCTCTAACGGCTGAATAAGAACGCTCGTTTGCAATTCTGAGCCTGGCATCTGCTGCAGCGCCTCGTTAAGACGGCTCGCAACTTCGCCAACATCAGCATACGTGATTGAAACTGTTTCGTATTCTGCTCTGACCGGTTCCTCGTGGTCAAGTTTATCTATCCACTCGCTAATCTGTTTCATATCTTCAGCCGACGCCCTTGCGATAATCCACCTGCGCTTCGGCTCCGGTATAAGCACAACCGGCTGTTCGCTTGGCCCAATCATAACCGATGATGAGCCGGACCTGGAACTACCTCTACTACTATAACCACGGCTTGACGAATAACTGGTCCGGCTGTAACTACTTCGGCCGTAACTGCTGCTTCGACCAAGACTCCTTGAGCTGGTGCCGGTCTCACCGGTTATAAGCATCCTCAATAACTGGACAATCTCCGATGGGTCGCCGTAACGTATTTCAAATATCTCCGTAACGGTTTGCTCAGCTTCGGGCACATCAAACTGTTCGATAATCATCTCGATGCGCATCAGACTTTCAACCGTATCAATCACTACAAGATTGCCCGTGGTTTCATCGGCGCTTACATAGCCGGTATCGCTAATCAAAGGTCCGACAATCTGGCTCATCTTCGAAGGACTGTAGTTTTCTAACTTGAAGAATTTCTGAACTATCTGATTTTTATTTTCAATTCTCGCAAGAGGTTGATCAATAAACAGTGTAGGCACAGCCTTGTCGAGCTTCTCAATCCACTCGGCAATCTGCTTTAAATCTTCAGCCGTTGCTTTTGCGATAATCCAGTTGTACGTCGGCTCCGCGATAAGAATAGCCGGCGTCCGGCTGGTGCCGACCGTAACCGATATTGCCGTACCACCTGTGCTTTTACTTTTGCTTTTAGATGAACTGCTCGAAGAACTCGGTCTTGACGGAAACCCACGGCCTCGGCTGGGGCCTCTCACACTGCTGCTGCCGTCACCTAACAGTGTCTGAAGCAGCTTGACAATCTCCGTGGGGTCACCGTGACGAATTTCAAATATCTCTGTGAAAATTTCCTCAACTTCGACCACGTCAAACTGTTTGATAATCAGACTAATGCGCATCAGACTCTTAACTGTATCAATTACCAGCAGACTACCGGTGCCTTCATCAGCGCTTACGTAGCCGTACTCGTCTATCAACGGCAGAATAATCTGACCCATCTGCGAAGGACTGTAGTTCTTCAGCTTAAAGAACTTTTGAACTACCTGGTCTTTATTTTCAACCATCGCAAGCGGGTAATCATCCGATATCGTGGGAACCTCGCCGAGCTTTGCATCCTTCATTGGTTTGAGAAAAATCGTGCCATCGGTCTGTTCGACAATGTAGCCTTTCATACGCAGCGCACTATATATCTTCGAAATAGCTTTGCTTCTTGGCAGCTTCTTCGGCGCGTATATAGTTATTCTCTGTTTCATCGCCTCATCGGTGGGAATAATTACCTTGCCGGTCCATTCTGCGAGCTTCGCAATAATGGTTTTCATCTCCACATTTTTGAGATTCACGATTTCCATCGGTTCGTTTGGCTCAACAGGCTCATTCGGCTCGGTAATGACAACTGCTCTTCTTGGCCTACCAACATCATCTGGCCCTCTTGGCCCACCAACGGCAGCTAATCTTATTGGCTCCCCAACCCCAACGGCAGCTACTGTTCGGGGCTCGTTAACATCCGTTAATCTTCCGGGTTCGTTAACATCAGAGGCCACCGCAGGCTCGTTTGCGTCACCTAACTTTTGAGCTTCTTCGGGCTGCTCAGGTTCAACAGCTACTTTTTGGGTTTCAGTTGGTTTTCCTGTTTGTTCAGGCACCGGCGGGTAAAAACCGACCCTCCAGACAATAAGGACCGATGCAATACCAACTACTATTGATATTATTAATTTTGACCGTTCCATTTTTTTCACCTCATTCTAAATCCAATTATTCTCTTACTGTCTTTCGCCTGATCGGCGCTACGGGCCGGTGCGGTGTTCTATGAGCAGATCGAACATGCACCGAAGCACCGCATTAATAATCACGCACAATTACCATATCTTTGCCTACCATGTACTGGTCTGAGCTTTTAACCTTCAGATTGTAAACTTTGCCGGTATAAGGCACGGCTCTTTTTGTAACGCTTTTGATACCGACAGTGCCGGTCAGCGTTTTCAATCTTAGGCCGCTTGTCAAGTTCTGTGCCGCGATCCATCGTCCGGAATCGAGCATGAAGCAGTGTGCATCGACAACGCTGATGGTATTTCCGCTCTCGAGCGCTATGTCACGACACTCGAACGTTCCTTCGTGCTCCTGAACCTGCTCCAGAGACGATGACCCACAAAACTGCTTGCCGACTGTCTGGCCCGCGGTGACTTTAGAAATTTGTACGAGCTTGCCATCTACCCACACATGGGTCTCAGCAACAAAGCAGGCCCTGCCCTTCGGCGGTGGAGGTGCACCGTCACCGCTGCCGCCTGATCGGCGGCGGCCGTCTTCTCTGCCACCTGATGACCGCCTTCCACCAAATCTTTCACGCATTTGTGCTCTGTATGCTTCTCTTTCTTCCTCAGACATGTTCTCAAATCTTTCCCTCATCTGTCTTCTTTCATCTTCCATTTTCGCTCTCTCTTCTTCGGAGAGATTTTGAAACCTCTCACCACCTCCCCGTCGCCTGCCGCCGAATCTTTCACGCATCTGAGCTATAGCCTCTTGCCTTTCATCCTCAGACATACCTTCAAATCGCTCCCCCATCCTCGCCATTCTTTCCCCTCCTGCTCCGGCTCTTTCTTCAGGAGAAAAATTGCGAGGCCTTTCAGCGCCTCCGGGGCCGGGCATAGGCCTTCTCTGGGCCAGCTCGTTTACAAGTTGATCTGTCGCGTCTGGCATTTGAACCTCACTGCTTGTCTCAGGTTCAATGTCTGCTTTGGATTCAACTTTGGCATACTGAAACCTGACTTCTCTGATGCAAATGCCGATTACAAAGGAAGCAAAAAGCACCGCAGCCCAAACTATTACAAATATTAGTGTTGTTCCTGAACGTTTCATTTTATTTACCTCACTTCAATCATTTTATCATTATCTACCACCTCGTCGTCCGCCACCTGAGCCCCGACTGCCACCTGAGCCCCGTTCGCCGTCTGACGGCCGTCCACCGCCTGAACGTCCACCGCCAAATCTTTCACGCATTTCGGCTCTGAACTTTTCCCTTTCTGCTTCAGACATATTCATATATCTTCCTCTTCTTTCCTGCATTTCGGCTCTAAATCTGTCCCTGTCGGCCTCAGGCATATTCTGGAATCTTTCCCTCATTCCCCCAATGAATCTCTCCATGCCTCCACGGCTGGACCCTCTTCCGCCTTCAGGCCTGACCATTGGTCCTCCCTCCGACCGAATTGTAACCATCTCGGCACGTCCTCCTCCAGGCCCACCGCTACTGGCTGTCGCTCTTGAACCCCTTGAACCCCTCGACCCGCCCGGCTGCGAAGAACTTTTTGAGTCGATAGGGGCAAAGGTTTTTTCTTTGCCGTCCCATTCGATAGTAACTTCGGTAGGTCCGATTGCCACAATCTTAGCGTCTCCCACCGTGTCATCGATTTTGTACCACTTGTCCTTTATCAGCACCTCATTACCAAATATACCCCAGACTTCTTTTACCGGGTGCTGCTTCGCCGCAGGCGGCGCAAACAAATTGTTCTTTTTCAGCTCATTAGCAAGCGCCTTGTATTTCGCAAAATACTTGTCCACATCTTCGGCGCCCGCGTTATTTTGCGCAACAGCCTTCTTAACTAAAAGTTCTGCTTTGGCTGGGGCCGTAAAAAAGCCCGTTACCTTAACCAGAATCAAAACCGCCAAAAACGCTGAAACACCATGCAGTACAACTGAAACCAATTCTTTCTTTTCTTTCAGATAATCAAGTTTCATAATTTGTCTCCCTTACTTAAGTCCTTTTATAATTATTTTACCACCTCGTTTTCCGCCATCTGGTCCCCGTCCACCACCTGGCTCCCCTCCGCCGAATTTTTCAATCATTTTGGATTTAAACTTTATCCTTTCTTCTTCAGACATTTTCTTATATTCTTCGCTTCTCTTCTTCATTACAGCCATGAATTTGTCTCTGTCAGCCCCCGACATATTTTGGAATCTTTCCTTCATTCTCTTCATACCGCCCCCAGGGCCGTCTCCAGGATCGCCTGTTGGTCTTCCTTGTGACTGAATTATAACCATCTGGGCACTTCCTCCTCCAGGTCTCGTAGGCCCCCCTTTGGCTGTTGCTCTTGAACCACCCGGCTGCGAAGAACTTTTTGAATCGATAGGGGCAAAGGTTTTTTCCTTACCGTCCCATTCGATAGTAACTTCGGTAGGTCCGATTGCCACAATCTTCGCGCCTCCCACCGTGTCATCGATTTTGTACCACTTGTCCTTTATCAGCACCTCATTACCAAATATACCCCAGACCTCTTTTACCGGGTGCTGCTTCGCCGCAGGCGGCGCAAACAAATTGTTCTTTTTCAACTCATTAGCAAGCGCCTTGTATTTCGCAAAATACTTGTCTATATCATTGGCATCCGTGTTGTTTTGCGCAACAGCATTCTTAACTAAAAGTTCTGCTTTGGCTGGGGCCGTAAAAAAGCCCGTTACCTTAACCAAAATCAAAACCGCCAAAAACGCTGAAACACCAAGCAGTACAACTGAAACCAATTCTTTCTTTTCTCTCAGATCTTTCAAATAATCAATTTTCACAATCTGCCTACCTTACTTAATAAATGTTGATACTGTCAGGTCCATATCAACTTCCTGGGGCTTCTTCTTATCGATTCTTATTCGCAGCTCTTCGACCCCAACCAGATAAGGATTCTCTTTCAAGTTGGCAAGCAAATCGAGCACCTGGGTGAACCTGCACTTGGCGCTGCATTTCATACGCAGCAATCTATACCCGGCCTGTCCTGATTTCCCGATAGAGACAACCTGCAAAGGCTGATTTTTTATTCCCGCCTTCTTTAATTGTTCGCTAAGTTTATCTATAAACAGGAATCTTTGTGTTTTTTCCTCTTTCGGCATCTCAAACACAGGCACAATTGACATCAAGCCTGCTCGCTTGGCCTTGTCCACATCGATAAGCTCTAACTTATCTTCCAATAAGGCAAGTGATGCTCTTGCCTCTTTCCAGCGGTCAAGCCATTTGGATGCAAACCAAAACACCAGGATAGCTGCTGCGCACACAGCACCAATTTTCAATATCCGTATGTCTCTTTGATTTAATTTTTCTATCATAGCTTTCAAACCTTTTACACGAGTTCTCTACCTTCTGGTAAAACTCTTGTAATGAAAAGTTATACTAAATTTGACCTTTTTGGTTTTGGCGTCCGGGCTTGATGTCCTCTTCACATTCTTTATGCTGCTTCTGTCCTCCAAACTTTTCTCAAATTTGTAGAGCTGGTCATTGCTGGAGGCATGGCCTGTTATAGTCACCGGCTGGCCCTTCTTAAAATGAAAACTCTCCAGCTTTATCCCTCTCTCACCGCTCGCATTAACCTGACCCAGGAGGTTGAGTAAATCCGGCCTTTGTTGTGCAACCGTTTTGATTAGTTTCTGCCGCTGCATTAGCAGATTGATATCAGCCTCCGAGCCTGATGTGCTCAGACGCTTTTCAATCGCGCCTGGACTGGCCATATCAACACTACAAAAGACAACAGTTGATAGCACTAACATTACCGCCGCAATTACACACGCTACCTTGGGTGAATACAGCCAATGCTTCTTTTCCTTTTTTGAGGCCGGGCTGTACAGATGCTCGAAAATGTTAAGCTCTTCCTCACTCGCCTCAAGTGCCATTAGCCCAAGACCTATCGGCACACGGTATTCGTAGATACCCTCAACACCGATTTCCTTTGGTACCCTCGAATCTTTAACGTCCGGAAGGGCTACTCGCGCATTCAATCCTGCCGACCTGAGAGAAGAAACTATGCTCACATGCGCAGCGTCACCGTCCGAAAGTACAAAAACCGGCAATTCCGCTTGCTCGGCGTAGCCAAACAATTCCAGCACGCTCCTCATGTCCTGGACAAATCTTTCGCAGGTTTGCATTTGTTCATCTTCGCCCTTTGCCGCAAGGTCCTCCATCCCTATATCCAGGACCATAGCATTGCTCAATCGCCCATCTTCAGCCAGACAAACCTGCGTATTCCGTGCCGCTATACTCACAACCACAGCGTGTTTTTTATCTCCCGAAAAGAACGCCTTCCACGCCTTTACTATCCCCTCGCAGTCTAATAGTATTTTCGTGGGCTCAAAACTCCGCACATTTTCTACAAATCCCTGTAGCAGCTTTTTTCTTGCCGCCGCTACGATAATACCTACCTGCCCGTTCTGCATCTGGTCCGCTCGCCAGGCTAATTCCATTTGTTCAACAGGCAACGGCAGCCGGGTTTCAGCTTGTAATTTAACTATCGATGCGGTTTCTTCCTCACCCACTGCAGGTATACTCATTCGATAAAAAACCACCCCTGCCGAATTAAAGCCAACCACGATTGCTTTGTTATCGTCAGCGCCTGTATGAGTCGTAGGATCAACGGACAGACCACACTCGGCTGCAAAAACTCGCCAGTCCGTATCAGTATCTTCGCTGCTCTTTGTCCAGAGAACTTTTAAAATACCCTTCTGTTCCCGAAGTTCTATAGCTTTGAGCTTACTTTCCTCCTGTGCTATTGCTACTACAGACCGCTGTGTCCCGATATTAGTTTTAGTGATCTTACTGCTCATCAATTACTTGCTCCCTGATACCAGTAAAGTACCTTACAAGGACTCGAACTCCTGTCCACGACCGCCTCAGTTTCCAGTGTTGCTCCATTTTTGCCGTTTCTGTCAGCCGTCGCGACGCAGCGAATTGTAAAGACATCGGAACGGGTGGTTATTAAACCCGCAATTTGCTTAAACTTATCAATGTCCATAGACGGCACCTGCATCACTTCCGCAATGCTTTCCATTCCATACATCAAATTTTCCCTGTAAGCGACTATTTCCGCGGCAAACTGCTCAGCCGAATCACCACCACCCAACAAAGCTGTCAGAACAATTTCTGACGCTGTATTTATGTTTACTTTTCCCGACACCTTTTCACTATTATCTACCGTTATTTTGTCCGCTATCTGACTAAACGTCTGTAAATCCAGTGGCTCGGCTTCATCCGAGTTCTGTTGCGAACTTGGCTGGGCCTGCTTTGAGCTGTTCTTATTTATCAAATCACCGATGCTTTGGTATCCGTTGTTCGGGCGGTTATCCACAATCCATTTGGCCTGGGAGCTACTAATACTAAGAGATCTTGTCAACTGGTTCTCATTGGCATTGTTGATATTAGTCCTTTGATTACCCTCGGCGTCTTTATTATTGTCATAAGAATAGCACGTCAGATACGCAATCCATCCCTTATCCAGCTCACTATCTCCGTCATCATTCGGAGGACTTTTGTCACCGTCCTGTTCATTGTAATCCAGTTGGTCGTTGAAGTTGGTGTCCTCTCCATACAGCATCTCTGGGGTAACATCCTTGACCAAAAGCAGTTCACGTATTGTCCTGAACGGACCATTCCGTGCCATATATCCGAACGGCAGATTCTCATAATATCCGCCTTCAACACCACCCGCGCTCGGCGTATCATCTTGGTCCCGCCAGTCAATTATCGCATCTGCAATTTCTTCAAGCATCTCCGGCAATTCTAAAAGCTGTCCTTTTGTAGCCGTATTTATGTTTAATTTGCTCGACTCATCAACAACCCGAACGGTAAACCAGCAGTTCTCCAACCAAATATCATGAAAATCTTCCTCATTATCGCTCCAAAAATCCGTTAGGCAGTCACTTTCTCTTGTGTCCTCGTTCAGCACCCCGATAGCTTTTTCTATTCCCGCACGAGATGCCCACTTGCACCTGATCCCTTCAATCCTCGCAAAGCAGACCTTCGTATCAAGCCGGCTTTTACGCCCGAGCACCGCAACAATCACCATAAGCACCACTACTACCCACAGCACTGTTACAAGAACAAGCCCTTTTTTATTGACCTTAGTAATCATTTTCTCAGTCATACTTTTGTTTTACGACTCTTCCTGTTTATCCGCCCCGGCCACCTTGGTCACCACCTCCCTGGCCGCCTTGGCCTCCACCACCCTGGCCGCCTTGGCCTCCACCTCCCGGGCCGCCTTGTTCTTGCCCACTACTTTCAGAAGCATCAACTGCTCCGACTACAGACCTGGTGAAATTCGCAATAAAAGATTCCATTACCGGTGTTCCACGGCTCGGCGGGGTAGCCACAATATTGACCTCAATCAACTGTGGCAAAACATCCATCTCTTCAGGCCATTCATCGGACCATTCTTCACCGTCAAAGTATCTGACCTGGAAAACACCAATATCCTCAGCAATTACAGATAAGATTCCGCCCGGCTCATCTTCTTCATTAGGGTTAGGCCATAATCGCCTCATTAGCAGCGACTTGCCTTCATCTTTCATCAGGTAATATTCCACTTCGTATATATCACCTTCCGGCTGGTCACTCCTGGCCTTGGCCCTGCTGACGGTGTAAAAAACCAGATAGCTCGTACTTACCTGCCCTGAATCTTCAACTGTCCCAATCAATTTGGTATTTTCTATATTCTCGTCACGGTAAAAATTCACAAGGTCTCTTGCGAGCATATTCGATACAAAGCGCACCTCAGCGGCAGCGCTGATATTACTGTCTATCATCTCGGCACTGCTTGTAATGGCCTTCAGTGTCCCAACCGCCACTAACATAATAAACCCCCCTATGGTCACCGCTACCATCACTTCTACCAATGTAAATCCTGTCTTTTTCGAGTTCATCTTCTTGTTCACTGCTATTCCAGACTAATCTCAACCTCAATATATACGCTTATCCCATTGAGCATAGTATCCACCGAGAGACTATAAGGACGTCTGCCATCAACCCAGCTAACCGTTATAGTTACCAGATACAGACTATCAATATCCTGGTATTCGGTAACGACTTCCCAATGGTACACCGGCTCAATCTCTTCAAAGTCTCCTTCCATTTGGCCTAATTCGACGAATTCATCGATGCCGACGTAGTCAATCAGGCTAAGCTGTTTATCAATCAATGACAACGCCGTTTCATATCGTCTGTTAACTCTTGTTCCACTAAGAGACATCGTGCTGATGGCTCCAATCGTCAAAACAGCTCCCGAAAGGATGGCACTGGCAACGAGTGTCTCTATCAAACTAAAACCTTTCCTGCTTGTTTTTGCCTGGACCATTATTCTGCATCCAAATCGATAGTCACGACTTCCACATTCTCAGTCGTGCCGAAATACACCTTTGCCTTGCCGGTAGCGGCCGAAATAGTCACCGCATAATGGGTTTTGCCGTCACCAATCTGAATTACCACCGACTGTGCTGTGCCGTTAGGTGAAAAAACTATTGCCTGCCCATCCTCGTCGGTCTCGGTCGTCGTCTCTACACCTGTCGGTGTAATTTGAATGTCCTCGAACTTGACCTCGCCTCCGAATTCCACCGGCCTGCAAAAAGAATCCTTCACAATTATCTGTTCTGTTTGTCCGCTTTCTTCATCCAATTGCGTTGTAGCTAATAAAAAACCGTTATTGGCTGCATATAATAGTATTTTGTACTGGCGTTGTTTCTCAATCGCCATTATCCTTGCATACTGGGCCGTAAGTACAAAATCGCGGGCCGCTTTTTCGACTAACATCCTCTTATACGTCCCCATGTAAATGCCGCCGCCAAGACCTCCGAGAAGCGATATGATAACTACTACAACTAACACTTCCACAAGTGTAAAGCCGTATCGCTTCGTTTTGACCTTTACTTTTGACTTTCGCCTTTGCATTTCAAAAAAACTCACTTGAGTTCATAAACTACGAACTATGAACAATGAACTACAAACTACTCTAATCGTTGAATATATCTTCGTTATCACTCTCACCACCCTCTACGCCGTCTGCTCCCAGGCTTATCAAATCGAAACTGCCCGGATTGATTTGGCCTTCTGCAACATAGATAATTGGGTTACCCCACGGGTCGAACAACTGACTCGTCTTTAGATACGGCCCTGTCCACTTTTCCTCAAGACCCGACGGTGCAATTAGCAAAGCATCAAGTCCATCAGAGTCATCCGGATACTGACCGCAGTCAAGGGCAAATCTCTCAATTGCACCCTCAATAAGTGCCAGACTGGGCTTTGCCAGGTCTCTCTTGGATTTGCCTACATATTGAAACAATTTAGGCGCCGTAAATGCAGCAAGCATCGATATAATAATAATCACTACAAGCAACTCTATGAGCGTAAATGCCTTTCTTTTCTGCTTCTTTCGCTCCATTTGACTACCTTTCATAAAAACTAAAAATTCAAAACTAAAAACTTAAAACTATCTTAAAGCACCCCTCCACCAACAGTCATTGCAATGATTGGCAGCAGCGTTGCTGCTATTATGAAACCTATCACCAAAGCTAACAGCAATATCAATAACGCCGGGAAAATCGCCATAAATCGATTTATAGCCGAGTCCGCCTCGCTATCGAAAGTATCAGCGGCATTGAGCAGCAATTCATCAAGCTTGCCTGTCTGCTCACCTATCGAGACAATCTGCACAAGCAGAGGAGGAAAGTATCCCGACTCGCTCAACGGCTCAGCCAGCGACTCGCCACGCTTGACCTTTTCAGCCACGATATCGATTTCTCTGCCCAACAATTCATTACCGAGCGTATCACGAACAACACTAAGGGCCTCCAAAATGATAACGCCTCCTTTGGTTAGCGCTCCGAGCGTTCTTGCAAACCTGCCCACCGCTATCGTCCGCAAAACCGAACCTAACACCGGTATTCTCAGCTTAAAAGTGTCCCACTTGATTTTGCCCTCGGAGGACCGCGTCCATCTTATCAGGTAATGCACCCCTGCCCCAATCAGAGCGAGAATAATCCATCCATAGACCTTAGTAAATAAAGCTTTCGTAAATCCGCTAATTCCTAATAGTATTCTTGTCGGCCAGGGTAGTAACGCACCGCTCTCGCTTATCGTTCCTATTATAGTCGGCAGTATCCATGTGATTATAATAGTCACAGACGCAAGTCCGATGCACAATACAAAGATAGGATACGCCGACGCATTTTTCATATTTGTTTTTATCTTCTCATCCCTGTTCAATATTCCTGCTAATTGTGCAGTTGTCTGTTCGAGAATTCCTCCTGTCTCACCGACTCTTATCATCGACAGATACAACGGGCTGAAAATCTTCTCGTGCTTGGCCATCGCTTCTGAAAGTGACTGTCCGGAGCTGACCGCGTTCACAAGCTCACCTAACATTTCTTTCATTGCTGCCTTGTGCTGTTGCTCGTGAATAAGCTTAAGCCCATTCAGCAGTGGAAGTCCGGCCTGCAAAGCTGTGCTTAACTGCGTGGTCATAGCTAAAACGTCTTTGCTGGAAACCTTTCGTGAGCCGAACCGCATAAACCGGCTCAGGTCCAGCGACGCCTTCTCGCCACCGTTAACACTTGACGTAACACTCAGCGATTGAGCTTCTTCGGCCAATTCTGTTACGAAATGGCCATTATCGGTTAGAGTGGCCACGGCGCTTCTGCGGTCAATCGCCTCTATCGTTCCTCTAACGTGTCCGCCGCTTTGGTTAACTGCCTTGTAAGAAAACTGGCTCATTTTAACGATTCACTAATTCACTAACTCGCTAATTCACTTCACGCTTTAATCTTCTTCACTGATAGTCTTCGAGACTCTGAAAATCTCCTCAGGAGTCGTGATACCTTTTAAGACCTTGCTGATGCCATCGTGTACCATACTTATGTGGTCTGCCGGTGCCGCTTTGATAATCTGTTCGGTCGTTGGTTTTTCCGCTATCAATTCTCGCAGCTTACCGGTTATTCTAAGCAATTCAAACATACCCGTTCGCCCCTTCATCCCTGTCTGATTGCACTCATTGCAGCCGGCGCCATGATAGAATATCGTATCGGCTTTAATTTCCATCGAGCCATTCAGGTTCTTGATTAGATGCTCGTCCGGCTTGTAAGGTTCTTTGCACTTCGGACAAATCGTGCGAATCAGTCTTTCGGCCAGCACCGCTTCCAAAGAACTGGCTAACAGAAACGGCTCGACACCCATATCTATCAATCTTGTAACCGCGCCAGGAGCATTGTTTGTATGAAGTGTCGAAAAAACAAGGTGCCCGGTCAACGCCGCGCGAATTGCGATATTGGCGGTTTCTCGGTCCCGGATTTCTCCCACCATTACGATGTCAGGGTCGTGACGAAGGATATGCCTAAGACCCGTAGCGAATGTAAGTCCCCTTTTCGGATTGACCGGCATCTGGTTAATACCTTCGAGCTGATATTCAACAGGGTCTTCTATTGTTATCATTTTCACAGCCGGCGAGTATATCTTTTTTAATGCTGCATAAAGTGTCGTTGTCTTACCGCACCCCGTCGGCCCTGTAACAAGTACAATCCCGTGGTTCTTATGCAGACACTTATCGAAGCCTTCAAGACATTGAGCGTTCATCCCCAATTCTTCAAGCCCTATCAATGATACCGTCCTGTCCAAAAGTCTCAGTTCAATAGATTCGCCGTGTACCGTCGGCACGGTCGAGACACGAATATCGACCCTGCCGTTTTTGCCGGTAAATTCGATATGCCCATCCTGCGGCACAAACCGTTCGGCGATGTTCATATCTGCCATAATCTTAATTCGCGAGATGATCGCCGCCTGAAGACGCTTCGATGAAGGCGACTTCTCCACAAGCATACCGTCTATTCTATATTTTATCTTTACCTCATACTCAAACGGCTCGATGTGGATGTCACTTGCACGGACCTCAATTGCTTCCAGGATTATCAGATTCACAAGATTGACTAAAGAAGGCTCTCTCGCTAACTCATGCAGCTTCGCCGGTGAGTAATCTCCGTTGTCCAGTTCATCAGTCTCCGCCCGCTGGTCAGCCGGTACAAGGTTATCTAACATTCTTGCCACGTTGCTGCCGTAGAATTTCATTATCGCATTTTCCATCTCTTTCGGGTCAGCGTAATAACGACGCACCGGATAGCCGGTTACCAGCCGTAAGTCCTCAAGAATCTGCGGCTGAAACGGGTCCGTCATCGCCACAGCCAATAATTGATTATTGTTTGTTGATGGTTGATTATTCTCTGCGTTCCCTGGGGTGTTTCTTGTATCGAACCGTAACGGCAAAATATTGTATTTGCTGACCAGTTCTGCCGGAACAAGGGAAATGATTTCATTGCTTATCGAAACGTCAATCAAATCTATCCTTTCTATACCAGCCTGGAGCGCAAGTGCTTCGTTTAACTGAGCTTCCGTTATATAGCCGAGGTCCAGCAAAATCTGGCCCAAACGCCGATGTTCAATCTTTTGTTCGGCAAGCGCAGATTCAAGGTTGGACTGGTCCAAATATGATTTTTCACAAAGTAATTCGCCTAATTTTTTCTTTCGCTGCAATTTCATGACTGCCTCAAAAAAAATCCTCTTAGAATCACAGGTCTTTGTAAATAAAGAGCTTACATCAATCCCACAAAAATTAGTATAGAACAAAACCCATAACTATTATATGAGACGCTTGAGAAGGCCGTTTTGTTACAAAAAAATAGTTCTTACTACTGAAAACTCACTTTTCTTACACGTCGGAGTATTAGCGCATTCGGATAGTCAGAGGAGTGGTTTAACACGTAAGTTACGTTGGGACATTTAGTTTTCCGAAACTTTGGGGGGAATTTAAAAGAAAATTGGAGTTTTGGAGTTATTTTGTTGCTGATTTTAGTGGGGAATCGTTGTTTTATGTGAAAAATATGGGGGACAGTGTTAGTCTGTAGGGTTTGGGCAATATAGATAACAATGAAATGAGGGAAAATGAAGGCTTTTTGAACCACCTTTTTAGGTGTCCCCCCGAAAAACCTCATCCAATGGGAATACGAGATTCAGAATCGATGAAATCTATGAAACGTTGATCGAACTCGTGGAGGTGAGTGGATTGCCAAAAGCCTTTCTCACACAGCAGACCGAGGAATCGGCAGGCAATATTGACACAACTATCAAAAAACTTCTTCACTGACCTATGCAGCTATGCGGACATATCTGTGATGCAAACCTCCGAGTACACCCATAGGAGGTGAAAACTTGCAGTAAATCTTGGCCGCCGGCGATTCCTCTGCCCGATCTGGTGCTTACAAACGGCGAGTTGGCTCTCCATTGCCAGCAGCCTGACAGCCAGTACTGCCGGTTTTAATGTTTTTCAAGATTATTTCAGGCAGGGGATATTATTAGCTTCAATTTAAGGCTGGTTCATATTTTAACCCGGCCTTTTCCTTTGTGCAGAATTTGATTTGACAGGTGTTTTTATGGGGATTAGACTATTCATTATGACAAAGCAGGAGATTAAAGACAAATTGTTAGAAGCAGTCAAGAATGACCCCCATCTGGCTGATATTAAATCTGTTTCGCTCTTTGGCTCGCATATCCACGGCGAAGCAGACGAGGATAGTGACGTAGATGTTCTTATGGAGTTCATGCCGGAAGCAACTGTGGGTTTTTTTAAGCTTGCCCAGATACAGCGAAGCATTGCTGACTTCATCGGCCGAAAGGTTGACTTGCTCACCCCTGACGCTCTCAGCAAGTATTTTAGGGACAAAGTCCTTCAGGAAGCGGAACGCATATATGAAAGATGACCAGGTCTATCTAAGGCACATACTTGATGCTGTTGAACAGATCGAGACCTACCTCGAGGGCCAGACTTACGAATCTTTCTCTAACAACAATATGATGATCGATGCTGTGGTAAGAGAGCTCGAGATCGTTGGCGAAGCTACAAACCACCTTAGCGACCGGCTTAGAGAAAGCCATCCCGAAATCCCATGGCGTGACGCAATAGACATGCGCAATTTTCTCATCCATGAGTACTTTGGCGTCAGAACACATGTTGTCTGGGACACATACAAAGAAGACCTGCCAAAACTCAAAAAGCTGATTGACGATTTATTGGATTAACTCTATGTGGATATGTGATCACTTGGACTAAAAAGGTAGGCATTGTAAGTTTTGATTCTTCAGTGGTGCTCAGGACATGGTTTTAGTGTTGTTTCTCAGCCAGGTGGTGAAATTTTTCAGGCCGATTTGAATATTTGTTGAAGGATTGTAGCCGAGTTCTTCGGCGGCTTTGGTTATATCAGCATAAGTACGTTCGACGTCGCCGGGCTGAGGGGGGACGTATTCCCTGATTGCCTTTTTGCCAAGCGCCTCTTCGATTTCAGTAATCAAATCATTAACCGTGATGGGACTCGATTCACCGAGATTGTAGATATTAAAGCCTTCGAATTTGTTCATTGCTGCGACTGTACCGTCAATTATGTCGTCAATATAAGTAAAATCGCGCATCATAGTGCCGTCGCCATAGACGGGTATGGGTTTGTCCTGCTCGATGAGTTTTGCGAATTTGTGGATGGCCAAATCTGGCCTTTGCCGAGGGCCATAGACGGTAAAAAAACGCAGGCAGGTTATATGAATCCCGCAAAGGTGATGATACGTATGGCAGATAAGTTCGCCGGCTTTTTTGGTCGCGGCATAAGGCGAGATGGGAAAATCAACGTCATCATCCTCGGAGAACGGCACCTTTTCATTGTTGCCATAGACACTGGAACTTGAGCCGAAGATGAATTTGCCGACTTTATGTTTTTTAGCTGCCTCAAGTAAGACCATTGTTCCGTTTATATTGACGTCGGCGTAAAGCAACGGCTGGGCAATCGACGGTCGAACGCCGGCTTTGGCGGCCAAATGAACGATTATTTCGACGCCATCGCCAACCGTTTTGTCCATAGCTGTATTGTCACGGATGTCGGCTTCGATGAGTTGGAAATTTTTGTTTCTAAGGCAGTCGCTAATGTTACGGCGTTTGATTTGAGGGTCGTAAAAATCATCGAAATTATCAACGCCGACGACCGTCCAGCCATCGCCAAGAAGGCGCTCGCTTAAATGCGAACCAATGAAGCCGGCAACTCCCGTGATCAATACCTTCATATTATGTCTCACGTTTCTTGTGTTCTTATGCGGAATAGATAATTATTGTTCCCACGGCCAGGGTGATTACAGCGATGACTCGAAGAAGCAGAACCGGCTGCTTTTGGTACCAATCGAGCATCCGTCTAATCTTTTCAGACTTGAGTATAAATATCAAGAAGCCCCCTATTATAAAAAGGATTCCAAAAGCAAATATAACCCAGGGGTGTTTACATTCGCGCGCCCCGACAAAAAAAACAATCGCCAGCACAAATCTTATTACTCCGGAAAAGTATATTCGTTTGCCCTGTTTGAAGAATTCCATTAGCCATTTCATAACATTGGGCTTGAGCAAATACACAATTCCGACAACAGCGAAAACTATGCCTAAACTTTGAATAACAATGTCCATACCCATAATCTTTTTCCTTTACTTCATTTTGGACACACTTTTGCAACTTATGGCAAAATGGGAACCCTTCCGATACTGTAATATTCAATTCCCGCCTTCTTGACTACATTGGTGTCGTAGAGGTTTCTTCCATCGAAGATAACAGGTTTTTTTAGTTTTGCTACAATGACTTCAAAGTCAGGGTTTCGGAATTCCTGCCAGTCGGTGAAGATAACAAGGGCATCGGCATTTTCAAGTGCATCGTATCCATTTTGGAAAGTTTCGATTTTACCTTCCAGGGCCGTCATCGCCGCGGGGACTGCTTGCGGGTCATAGGCTCTTATCTTCATCCGGCAGTCGAGAAATTTCTTTATACAGTAAATTGCCGGGGATTCTCTTACGTCATCGGTTTTTGCCTTAAACGCCAGTCCCCAAACGGCCAATATGGTTTGGTCCTCTCGGCCGGCGAAATAATCGGTAATGCGTTTTGCAAATCGCTCCTGCTGATTCATGTTTACCTGCTGGACCGACTTGGCTATCGTCATTTCAACGCCGTTCACAGAGCCGGCATGAATCAGCGCCCGAATATCTTTTGGGAAGCAACTGCCGCCAAAGCCGACACCGGGAAACAGAAAAGACGAGCCAATCCTTGAATCACTGCCAAGCCCCCACCTTACCTGTTCTATATCTGCACCGAGTTTCTCGCACAGTACCGAGATTTCATTCATAAATGAGATTCTCGTTGCCAGCATTGTATTAGCTGCATATTTTGTCATTTCAGCCGAAGCTGGGTCCATAAATAGTATTCGGCTTCTCTTTCGCATAAACGGGCTGTACAACTGTTTCATTATCTTTTGAGCTTCCGGATTGGTTGTCCCGATGATTATCCTGTCGGGGCGCATAAAATCTTCAATGGCAGCCCCTTCTTTCAAGAACTCCGGATTGCTGACATAATCGAATGGTGTTTTGGTTTTCGATTTTATGGTCTCCGTTACCTTCTTATATGTACCTACCGGCACAGTGCTCTTCGTTGCAATGATGCGGTAGTCGCTGAGGTTCTCGGCGATGTCGGCGGCGACCGAAAGGATTGCCGATATGTCGGCGGAGCCATCCTGTGCTGATGGCGTGCCGACCGCAAGAAAGATAATAAGCGAATTGTCTATGCCGTATTTCAAATCGGTAGTAAAGTGTAGTCGGCCGAGCTTTTCGTTGCGTTTGACCATTTCAGTCAGGCCCGCCTCATAAATGGGAATTACCCCATCTTTCAAACGGGCAATTTTCTCACTGTCATTGTCCACACACACAACATTGTTGCCGGCCTCTGCCAGGCACGCGGCCGTTACCAATCCGACATAACCAATCCCAACCACACAAATCTGCATTGTATCAGCTCCCGTTAGTGAAGTGCCTAAAGTAACTGAAGTATCCCGGCGCGCCGGGATCAGCATATCAGGATGCAGGTTACAAATATATAAGGGTATCGGTCCGCAGGACACCTTACGGTGGAAAAATAAACCTGATGTCCAGATAACCTGATGCCCACCCCTTAGGGGTCTGATACCCTGATAGCCTGAATCTTTAGCTCACTTTAGACACTTTAGCTCACTGTTAATTTTGCGTTTTGCGATAATTGATTATTTAATGAAAAGCATATCCACGAAATCCGTCGTTTTTCAATGATCGAGAACCTCTATCATATCTATGTCTATTTCAACGCTTGCGGCTTGGCCGAGCATATCTATCTGCAGGACCAGGCGTATATCGTTTTTGCTTCTTACCACAATACCCTCCATGCCAATTAGTGGCCCTGCTATAACCCGGCATCGTTGCCCTGCCTTGATGTACTTATACGGCGTCAGAGGAGCACCGGTTCGAAGGGCCTGGTCAAGTTGGGCTAATTCGTTGAGTAATGTCTCCTGGTCATTGACTTCGATTAGGTTTGCTACACGATTTGTTTGCAACAGTTCAACCCGTTGGTCCTCCTGGCCGCAGAAGAACAAATACCCACTGAACAGAGGCAAAAGTGAGCGTACCGTTCTGCGGCTTCGACGGCTAACTTTCCAGCTCATCGGAAGAAAGTAACTGATATTTTTGCTTATTAAATCGTGGGCCAGGGCCTTTTCGTTCCTGCTTCTTGTATGGACAACCCACCATTGCCCGGGGAAATCACGAATCGATTCTGCTTGGGGCCAGATTGTTGGTGGATTTTCGCTTACTTTCAACATTTCATCATCCTAATTTATTCCGTAGAATTTAAGTACCGTCTTAGCGACACATTCAACTTGGTCTGGTGCAAGTTCAGGATAAATCGGCAGTGACAAAACCTCGTTACAAAGCCGTTCAGCAATAGGCAAATCGCCAGGCCTGTATCCAAGCTCGCTGAAGCAGTCCTGCAGATGCAACGGCTTGGGATAAAATATCGCCGAACCGATATTGTTTTCAGCTAAGAATTTTTGCAGCTTGTCTCTTTCCGGCACAGTAATGGTGTACTGGTGATAAATACTGACGTTGTTTGCATCGAGCTTAGGTGCTTTGACCGGTGAATCGGCGAAGATACTGTCATAAACAGCGGCGTTTTGCCTTCGTTTTTCATTCCATCCGTCGAGGTATTTGAGCTTGACGGTAAGAACGGCGCCCTGGATACCATCGAGACGGAAGTTGCCGCCAATCATTTTGTAGAAGTATCGGGGATTTTGGCCGTGGTCGCGAAGGACTCTGACTTTCTCCGCAAGGTCTTCTCTATTGGTTGTTACCAAACCGCCGTCGCCGAAACCGCCGAGGTTCTTGGCAGGGTAAAACGAAAAGCATCCGAAATCACCGAAATTACCGCACTTTATGCCATCCTGGCTCGCACCTATTGCCTGTGCGGCATCTTCGATAACGGCAAGATTGTGACGCCGGGCAATTTCCGTGATGGCCTTCATTTGAGCTGCCTGTCCAAATAAATGGACAGGAATGATTGCTCGCGTTTTTTCGGTTATCTTTTGTTCGATAGCGGATGCCTCAATGTTGTAAGAGTCGGGGTCAACGTCAACGAAAACCGGCTTTGCGCCGAGTCTGACGATAGAACCGGCGCTGGCGAAAAAGGTAAAAGGCGTAGTTATGACTTCGTCTCCCGGTTTTATTTCCAAAGCCATCAAGCTGACAATCAGAGCATCCGTTCCGCTTGAAACTCCGATTGCATATTTGCTGTTGCAATATGCGGCGATTTTTTCTTCAAATTCAGCCACGGCCGGGCCAAGAGCGAATGACTGACTGTCGCAAACTTCACTTATCGCCGGCATCACTTCGTCTTTGATAGCGGCATATTGGGCCTTCAAATCCAGAAGTGGGACCTGCATTAAAACTCCTTTGAATGTTGTCTTACGCATCTCTTTTTTCAACTCCGGATTTCTCGTCAATAATTGAGAATCAGAAACACCAGACTATTCACTTTCCCAACAATCGCTAAACCGGCACCTGTTTTTGGTCGATTAATCAGACTAAGGTAGTTAGTTTACCCCGTTAGAAATCTTTGTCAAGCGTAAGATAGATGCTTTGGCATCTTATTTCTAACGGAGTCAAAAGAATTGAAAATTAGAAATCGAGAATTAAATATTGACTATTACCTATTCCCAGTTGAAAATTAACCACAGATTACGTAGTACGGATTGCGCAGATAAAATAAAAAACCAATAACTAAAATCCGTGAGGGACCCCGCTTCGCGGGAATCCAAATCCGTGGTTTGAAATTGGTTGGCAATGAAAAAACAAAGAACAAAAACTGAAAATAATTTAGGCGTTTTATTCACCTGCATCGGCAGACGTGTCTCGCTGCTGAACAGCTTTCGCCGAGCGGCTAAACAACTGAAAATAAACGCTTCATTTTTCGGCACAGACACAACCGAGCTAAGTTCGGCGCTGCAACTGTGCGACGAAGGCTTTCTCGTTAAGCCGACGACACACCCCCGCTATATCGGGCAGTTGCTCTCGATTGTCAAAACCAGCAGAGTAAAACTGTTAGTTCCCACCATCGATTTGGACCTGAAACTTCTGGCCCGGAACAAGCGGAAATTCGCCGCGATGGGATGTCGCGTGCTTGTTTCAAATCCGGAAGTAATCGATATTTGTCAGGACAAGAGGAAAACGTATCAGTTCTTAGTCAAAAACAGCTTTGATACTCCCGTTACTATGAGCGTTCGCTCTGCACTTTCGAAAAAGAAATTGAATTGGCCTTGTTTTCTAAAGCCTTGGGACGGCTACGCCGGCAGAGGTAACGCCGTCGTTAATAATCGCAGGGAATTGTTATTCTATGCAAAAAGGATACCTAACCTTATCTGCCAGGAGTTTATCGAGGGTACCGAGCATACGTGCGATGTATATGTTGACTTCTGCTTGAGAGTTCGCTGTGTCGTTCCGAGAAAACGAATCGAGGTAAGAGCCGGCGAGGTAAGCAAGGCACAGGTGGTAAAAGATCCCCGCATTATGAGCGAAGCTGCGATATTGGTTGAGACCCTCGGGGCCGGGCCGGGCGTTATAACTCTGCAACTATTTCTGACAAAAAACGACAGAGTTAAATTTGTCGAGATAAATCCGCGGTTCGGCGGCGGCGCACCATTGTCAATCAAGGCCGGGGCCAACTTTCCAAAATGGATATTGCAGGAACTGTCGGGCAAAAAAACAAATATCCGTTTCGACGGCTTCAAAGATGATTTAATTATGCTCCGCTACGACAGCGAAGTCTGGCTGTAAAATCCTTAGAGCGTCTAACAAAAAGTCAATTTACCTTCTGTCATTCCCGCGAAACCTGTCCTGAACTTGGCCGAGGGAGCGGGAATACAGAAGCACCGAGTAAATCGACAAGTCTTTTTGTTATGGTTTCTCAGTAGCAATAGCCACAAAATGACGGTGGAAGGAAGATTACTTGAATTGAGATTTCCTATATGCGATGTTTTGACACACTTCTGGGACTATTATCTTATAGGGAATAATATACGATATCGACGGCTTATGCTGGCAGCCCCATACGGGATCCAAAAAACTATTGCTTGTTGATTATTTCTAACGCTTTTTCAAGAAACTCATCTCTTCCCTCGATTACTCCCTGAATGGTTCTCCGAACAGGTACTGTGGGTTTTATACCAATCAAGTGGTGTTGTGACCCATCATGCTTAACCACTTTCATCCCTGTCCACCTGATTCTAAAGCCACCAGGAAGGACAAAGCGATTAGTCTCTCCGTTTGTTCCTGCTGTTGGTTGGCCTACAATTTCTGCAAGTTTGTAATGCTCAATGAAACTCATAAAAGACTCCGCATAGCTGATAGCTCTACCATCGGTCAAAAACACGACCTTTCCCTTGATTCGGGGCTGTTTAGGCTTCAGTCCCCAGCCGGAGTTCTTGTAACCGACTACGTTCTCAAAGTCTGGGTAAATGATTTGCGGAACTCTCATCCAAGCGTCGGAGATATCCTCTTCGCGCAATAAATGACAGATAACGTCACGGTTACCCTGAGGATATCCTCGTAAGTCGAAGATAACACCTTTAGCATTTGCCAGGTCGTCCATTCTTTCTTCTATCTCCGGCATTTTTGCTCTTGCGAGGTCAACGTAATAGATCTCATCTTGGATTTTATCTATTTTTGGCCTTTTTAGCTCAGAAATCTGCTCTGTATAACTTCTATTCCTTTCCATTTGTAATTGAAATATTTCATTTCCTCTTTTGATAGTCAAATTTGCTTTTGAGTCTTTGTCACCATATCCAAATCGCTGCAAAGCATTAAACCTTCGCCATTGCGGCGACCCGGAAATATATTCCTCGGCATCCAATAGTGCCTGTTCGGCGTCAATGCCGTCAACCGATACGATAATATCCCCTTTATGGACTTTTGTTGTATCTTTAGAAACAGTGACGACAACCTGATCTTCAATCCAGTCAGCACGAAACGGCAGGCTTGCCCATTCGCGCTGTATTTTATGTTTGAGACTCCCATGCCCGTCTTGAAGCTTGGCGATTAATCCGCAGAGTGTATAGTAGAAATCTTCTTCATTCTTATCCGTCATCGCCCTTCGCAGCGCATTTGTTAGCTCTAAGTTCCAGTCCACATCTACGACATCAAAATAGGGATAAAAATGCTGGAATACATTCCAGGCAATGATCACATCAGCCAAACGCACATCTTCATCGTTAGCTGTAAGTTTACCAGCAGGCACGGCCTCTAATTTTTCAAGCAGCTTTGCAAACGGGTACTTTTCATCCTTTCCCAAAGTACCGTTTTCGTCTCTGTACAATGCCAGTGGAATCTGGCAAAATAGACCTGCATTCAATGCCTTGTTTACCACTTCTCCAATTTTAGGATGTCCTTCAAATAATTTTTCCGACCTGGGTTTGCCTTCACCTTCAATTAGTAAGCATTTCTTACCTTTGTAAGGGTTTTCTATGTCAATCTTGAACGAATATCCATGGGTGCCATGGACATAGACACTCCATCCTTCGGGTTTGTTTTTTGCCTTCCACTCCTCGAAACTGTGATTTTTTATTTTAATACCTTCCCACTTATCTTTCTCGTCCTTGGAGAATAATTCAAACTCGTCCACCCATACTTGTCCTGTACCCGAGAGTTCGCACGCAAAGAGTATTCTCGTGGCATCTTCAGCAGCGTCACCTGCGATTTCGTAGGCTTGCCATTCCTTGGACTTGATTGGTCGGTCGGCCATAAAACTGGACGTTACATCTTCTCTTAGCACCATCAGCGTAAGCTTTCCCTGGTTACCCTCTCCACTTACATTCGTCTTTACGAACGCTTTCAGTCTTATTTGTTTCCCTCGATATTCAGCAGCATCAACACTTTGGGTAACCACTCCCAAAAAATGACGACCTGACAATGTAGTCTTTCCGTTTAGACGAACACTCACATAAGGGCTATTCAGCCCAAGTCCTCGATGTTGCCAGGCCACAATCTTTAAGCCGGTTGTATCATCTGGCACCTGCTTCATTGGGTCTTGGGGGTTCTCCTCTGAAGTATAAATTTGAATTGTGGGGGCTATAGGCAAAAATAATCCTTCAAGAGCCGTTTTTAGCTCTTTTCTATCTTTCGCATCTTTTACCTGTTTTGCTCCATAGATGGCAAATTCGTCCCAATCTATTGCACTTGCTTCGTCGCTGGGATGAAAGTATTTCACATACCCATAAAGCTTGGCAAAGGCTCTAAGATTTTGGATTTTTTGACTTTCTGCTGGAGATGTAGTTGCGCCCCTGGCACAACTAAAGAACGCGACTACAATCGCTATGCCTATATAAGAATGAAACTTAACCTTTCGCATTACATCCTCCTTTTGCAAAATGGCCTAAGTAGTAAGCTACATTAGCTCTATACTATCAAATTTCTCTGTTTTCTTCATCACTAAAATGGGAAAATAGGTTTAAAAATGGAAGGTCTATAGAAAGCATTTGCAAAGATAATTGACACAGAAATCTGTCAATCAGATATTTTCCAGACAATACCCTTACCCTTATGCCCCTCAACCGGCGAGACGGTATAAACATCTCCTTCCGACAGCCATTGCTCTATGGATTTTTCGCTCAACAGCGGCAAACCTTCACTGCCTGCATATTCGGATATGATTCTAATATCTGCTCTTTTTCCCTTAACTTCCTGCATATACAGCAGCGGATAAACCATCGTATTGTCGGCATAAACGACAGCCTCAGGTTCAAGTTTTTCAAATACTTCATCGGCGAACTCTTCCGCTCCGCTGTAACCGGCCTTCCACGGCTGCAAGAACCATATATAGTCATCGCGGTAAGAGACGTCTGCTCTTGTGGAAATATCGAATCCGGCTTTCTCTGCTATAGCAGGAGCAATGATATAGGTTGGGATTGGCAGCAAGGCGAAGAGGAAAACTATCCAACAGAGAATTTTGCGTTTGGGCCTGGTAATAAGCAAATCAAAACCAACACCAATAAGGACCGAAGCTAAGCAATAAAAGGGTATGAAAAATGCGTACCTGTCCGGCACCGTATAGCGAAAGGCAAATACAAAGAAAAGTATTAACAATGCCAGAAGAACCTTCACAAAGCCGTTACCTGGTGATACTTTTTTCAGCCCATAGAGACCCGCAAAGAAAAATACGACGTTGGGCGTGGGAAAATTGTATGCCATAAGTATCAGGTTCTCTTTGATAAGCTGGGCCGAGAGACCCATGTTAAGAACATCTGCCTGCCAGGTTTTGCCGAAAAGCGCTGAGGCCAGGGTAGCTGTAAAATCGCCGGTCTGGATGATATTTTTGACGATAAGGTATCCGTAGGGAGCTGCACCGATAACCCACAGCAGAACAATAATTCCAAAGTGTCTTAGCCTGATTTGCCTTCGCACCAGCAGAGCTATGCAAAACACCAGGTAGCAAACAAAGGAAATCGCAGCCAACATGTGGTTGGCCGCTGCCAGGCCGTTGAAAAGCCCAAGCAAGTATAGAAACACCATCCGCTTTGTTTTAACGTATTGCAGCAGCATTAACAATTCTGTCAATAACAGTGCCGTATAGAGAGTATATGTTTCCGCGATAACGGCGTGCCGCCAAAAGGTATGCGAAAAGGCCAACGTAGCAGCAGCAATTACGGCAGGTAAAAGTTTGTCCGACCATAATCGCAGCAGCAAAAACAGATTTGCAATGGTAAACGCCGCTGCAACGGCGGAAATCAAGTTTATCCTGTACGCGAATTCGCCGAGCCGAATGTGCTTTACTCCGATGCCGATAATATGATAAAGCGGATGTGAAAGTGCCAGGCCGAGATTGCCCTCAATATCGTTGTGCCGGATTCGGTATTGATACATTCCGCTGTCCTGCCAGAGCGGCCCCGGCGCACAAGTGGCTGCATAAAGCCCAGCCGCTATTAAAAGAACAGCAATGTAACTTGCTTTAAGGTTATTATTGGCTTCGAGCATTGACTAAATCGTTACTGTCAAGTATTGTGTATCGTCAACAAACCGTATCGCCCCCTCATAGATAGCGGGGACAAGCAGAGTATCACCAGCCTTGAATTCAAGTGGGTCTGCCCCGGCTCCCAAAATCGTTCCGAAGCCAGTTAGAATAATCAGCGTTTTCATTTGGCCGGCTGAAAGAAGCAGTTCGCAGTTTTTCCCCTGGTGGCCTTTGTCTATCCTGAAGTATTCGCAATCTACCAGCCGCCCTACCGTTGTTACGGAAAGATTATCGCCGGACGCATCGAAATGGATGCTTTCCAAAGCTTCTTCGATGTGCAGCTCTCTGGGCTTGCCGGTCTCGTCAACCCTGTTCCAGTCGAAAACGCGATATGTAGTATCCGATGGCATCTGAATCTCAGCTATCAATAAGCCCGGCCCAATGGCGTGTGCTGTCCCGGCCGGAAGAAAATGACACTGGCCTATTTCAACCGTCACCTTTTCTAACATATCGGCGACATTGCCTTTTTCTATCGCCTCGGCGAATTGCTCTTTTGTTACGCCTTTTTTCAGCCCTTTATAAATTACAGCACCAGGCTCAGCCGATATGATATACCAGCACTCGGTTTTAGGCTCCCCCTTGCCCATTCTCCGGCAGGTTTCCGGGTCAGGATGCACCTGCACACTCAGAATGTCCTGGGCATCTAACAATTTGATTAACAACGGAAACGCCCCTGAGAAATTTTCGTTACCCGTTATTTCTTTCGGATATTTTTCAATAGCTGAACTGAGAGTTTGCCCGGCCAATTCACCGTTTGCGATTACAGATTTATCGTCCGGCAAATCCGCCAATTCCCAGCTTTCACCGATTTTCTCAAACGGCGGTATATCCTTATCGAAAACCTCTCGCAGCTTCTGCCCGCCCCAAATCCTCTGCTTATAAATCGGCCTAAACTTTAACGGATACGCTTTCACGCAACCTATTCTAACCGCAACCAGGCGTCCCGTCCACAATCTGATTTGAAGAATTCCAGAATCTATAGTTTAGCTGTTACCGTTACGAAAGTTTAGCCGTTACCGTCACGAACGAAGAAATTTGTTTTGTTTTTCACAGGGTTGTAGTGCTTTTCACTAATCAAAAGCACTAACATTCAAATTTTTTGTGGTAATAGTCAAATGACTACTGCGACTGCTGCAATACCGTTATTGCTCTGTTATATGCCTTCGGCCTTTCTATACGCACGCTGGACACAGGCCCTCGAGCCGAACCTGCTGGCGGTGAATAACAAAGCCTTTGTGGGGGCTTTTTGCCATAGGCAGTGATATTTCTATTAGGCAGTGGGTACTGCCGCAATTTGTGCAGGTGAAGTGTGGATGACACTGGCTTTCGGTGCAATTATGGGCTAATTCAAAATGCCATGCTCTTTTCTCAATAAAAGCCTTATGCACCAGCCCGACCTTCAATAGACTTTCCAGGGTTCGGTAAATTGTAACTTTATCGAAGCGTTTTTTGCCTGAGCGCTGGGCAATCTGCTCCTGGCTGAGCGGCTTATCGGTTTTCATCAGCACTTTAAGTATGGCTATTCTGACTTTAGTGCAGTAAAGCTTCGCTGCTTTTAACATCCTGTGGGCTTGTAAATCTGAATTTCGCTTCATAGTCACACCGTAAAGTTCTAATGGTGAACATACAGTGAATCGGCCGGCGATTTAACAAATAACAACGGAAAAATGATGTCACTAATACAGCACGGCAGCCAAACAGCTAAAAATAAAAATCCGAAACTGCTCACGAGCCTCCACGTTGAAAGCTGCCCACCCATTGCCATAAGCATATGAAACGAGGAAGCCCACATGCTCAGTAAAACATGGCCTGCGTGTGGAAATTTTGTCTTAGGCCTGAAATATGCTATCAGCACCCCCGCTATGGCGGCAGGTATCACTAAGTACCAGCCTTCGATAAAACCAACGTGTGCCTGCTCAGCGAAACCTGTATGTTCGTGGGAATGGATATTGACGTGCATACCCAACAGCAGTTCGCCAAGGTGAGGAATCAGCGAATCACTCAAGGTTGCAATCCCTATCGAGCCGAAAAATCCAACTAACAGAACAACTATGAATTTAGGTCTTTTTGTGTGAAGCTGAAATATTGTAGCGGTTACCATAGCACTTAGAACAACGTGAGCGGGGTGAAATACGTAGAACATCCGGTAGCTTGTTTCGTGCTCAAGATTTTTAAATAGCAGCATGCAAACTATGCCTGTGGAAGCTCCGAACAAAGTAAACGGTGCATGGCTCTTCAATTCACTTATAATAGTTGCAAGTTTTTGTTGTCTCTGCATTTGGCACCTCGAACTTGGTAATTATCAAAATTGGTTTCTAACTTTTAATATGATTCTACAACTAACCCGACAAAATTGCAACTAAGTTGCAAATATATTTTCTAATTTTTTTTATTTTGTGTCTATCAGCCAAAGCGGGTAAATTAGAACCTCTATTGAAAGGGCTTTGGACAATAGCAAGGTATTATGTTGCGAACGAACATTATGACTATAAGGACTGGTAAAGAAATTAGGTTTCGTTTTTGGCTGAGCGAGGACAAGGCTGGCAAGTCCACAGGACACCTTACGGTGGAAGCAAAACGCAGGACTACTGGTTGGTAGTCCGAGTTTTGCTGACACCGCCAGCCGAACTTGCCTGCCGGCAGGCAGGGCCGCAGCCAGCCAAAAATGGAAGATAATTTATTTACAAGTCCTAAAGGAGCAGACAATGAAAAAGATAGTTGTATTGCTGTGGTTGGTGATTCTCACGGCTTGTGTGGGTTGCCAAAGCACCTATAAACCATCTCGACCGCTCATCGGAATTACGAGTGTTTATAAGGTAGATAAGGAAAACAATTCAGCTTCGACTTTGGTAAATTTCGCTTATGTGAAAGCAGTGGCCGAAAATGGTGGTGCCCCGGTGGTTCTGCCAACCATCTCCAGCGAAGAAATTCTGCAGCGATACATAGAAGAGCTGGACGGCTTGGTGCTGGTAGGAGGCGCCGATATCCCGCCTTCGGCCTACGGCCGGCAACCCCACGAAACAGTCAGAGTGCTGCAAATGCAGCGGTACAATTTTGAAAGAAAGTTGATCTCCTTATGGTTGAGCAGTGGCAAACCCCTGCTGGGTGTTTGTCTGGGCATGCAGTTTACAAATGTGGTTTCAGGAGGAACGCTTATCCAGGACATCCCTTCTCAGGTAGGTACAGAGATAGGACACCGCGGATATCATCGGGTAACGGTTGACTCGACCAGTTCCTTAGCAAAAATCCTCGGCACCGACGAGGCCTTTGTTTACTCGAACCATCACCAGGCGGTTAAGGACGTAGGTAAAGGTTTAAGAATTATCGCCCACAGCGATGATGGTGTTGTTGAAGCCATGGAACGGGTCGGTGGGCAATTTGGCTTGTTCGTCCAGTGGCATCCGGAACAAATGGACGATACCGAGCACCGCAACGCAATCTACGGTGCCCTGATTCGAGCGTGCGCTGCGCGAAACTAATACTCTCCATAAAAAGATAGGTAAGACGGAAGTGAAGATTATAAAAACAACATCGGGCCTTGCGGAATTAGCGAAAGTACAAAAAGGCTGTGTCCTGACTATTGGAAATTTCGATGGCGTCCACCTCGGACATCAGGAAATAATCAACGTTGCGCGAAAGCTCACTGACCAAAGGCAGTCTGAGCTTGTTCTGATGACCTTTGAGCCGCATCCTGTGGCTATCTTATATCCGGAAAAAGCACCTGGCGTATTAACTCCAATAGCGTTGAAAAAACATCTACTCGCCCAATTTGGCGTGGATTGCCTGGTAGTTTTGGAAAGCAGCTACAGGATTTTGAATCTTTCGCCGGAGACTTTCATTGATGAGTTTCTGGTAAAGTCTGTTCAGCCGGGCATCGTGGTTGAAGGGGAAGATTTTAATTTCGGTTACGGCAGAAGTGGTAACGTCCAGATACTAAAGGAGCTGGGACAGAAGTTCAACTTCGAAATCGTTATTGTCCCGGGCAAAGAGATTAAACTTGCGGATGAACAAACCGCCAGAGTCTCCAGCACCCTGATTCGCCATTTACTGCACAAGGGCAAAGTAACGGATGCCGCAAAAGCGCTGGGCAGATATTATCGACTATCCGGCCAAACCACGCTGGGCAAGGGAAAAGGTAGAATGTTAGGATTTCCAACGGCCAATATCAACCCGGCAAACCAGATTATACCTGCTGAGGGTGTCTATGCCGGCTTCGTGGAGATAGCCGAAACTGAAGAACAACTCTCTGAAAGTAAGAGCAAGTTCCCAGCCGCATTTAGTATCGGAAGAGCCAAGACTTTCATTTCCGACCATCCTTTGCTGGTCGAGGCCCACATACTCGGGCAAGACCCGGGCGATTTATACGGCAAATACCTCGCGATGGATTTTGTGGAGTTTATCAGACACCAGCAAAAGTTTAGCTCACCCCAGCACCTCTCCGCCCAAATCGCAAAAGACTGCCGATACGCAAAAGAAATCTTAACCAAAGATGAATAAAGATTATACTAATTCGTCATTCCTGCGAAAGCAGAAGACCAAAGCACAGGCCAAAATATTTCAACTTCTGGAGATTTAGTCAAGTATTGTATGGATCATGCATTTCATATTAATTCTTTGATCCGGTTGAACTACAAATATGAGACCGAACAGATAAGAAACGAATATCAGGAAATGATGAAGAATGCCTATAGTAGGAAGCGACAATTTTCAAAAAGCCGCTGAGTTGCTTAATAAGAAAATGTCCTTATATTCGCTCAACTATTTGACTGTTGAAGTTAATATCTAAAATTGTATAATTCGATATATGAACGAAAAAGACACAAGTCCGGATGCCCAGCGAGTTTTAGTTGATATATATAGGAAGATGCCGGCTAACATTAAAATTAGGCGCATCTTTGAGGCTTATCAGACCGGCAAAATACTGGCGATGGCGGGCTTAAGAGAATCCCACCCACAAGCAAGCGAAAAACAAATCTGGTATCTTTGGGCAAAACAGCATCTTGGAGAAAAGCTTTTCAATGAGGTATATGGAGCCCTGCCCGATGAATAATCCCCAGGAACTGGAAACATTAGAAAGCTTTACCAAGATTCTTGAGCAACTGGATATTGCCTACGCCATAGGCGGCTCAATGGCAAGCTCAATCTATGGCAAGGTTCGGTTCACCCAGGATGCTGATATAACCGTCGAGCCATTTGACAATCAGGCAGATAAACTTTTCGAGATATTAAAGCCCCAATATTATATTAGTAAAGAAGCAATGTATCAGGCCTTAAGGCAACGGTGCAGCTTTAACATTATTCATCTGGAGTCGGCCTTTAAGATTGATATATTCATTCGTAAAGATACGGCTTTTGAAAAACAGTTAATATCACGGCGAAGAGCATTAAAACTTTCCAACTCACTGGAAAAATCCTTTTCGGTCATTTCTCCAGAGGACATTATCCTTTTGAAACTACAGTGGTATCGCGATAGTGGCCATTCTGAGCGCCAATGGGATGATGTAGCGGGGATTTTAACAATTCAGGCAGAAAAACTTGACTTTGAATATTTAAAAAAATGGGCCGGCATACTCAGAATAGATGAGATACTTGAAAAGGCTATATCTGAAAGCAGATAGTCTTCAGTAGCAATAGGAACCACAGATTGTGCAGATTAGGAACCATAATTTTCACAGATTAGAACGGATTTTATCTAAGAACGAAAAGGATAGTTATGGCAGCCAATGATGATTTCCAAAAAGCTATTGAGTTAATTAACAAATCCAGCACTGTTTTGCTCACGACCCATACCAAGCCGGATGGTGATGCCTACACCGGCCAGCTTCAATATTACGTAATTTATTAGAAAAATCAGCTTGGCAGGTGTATATAACCATCATATACTTATGTTGAAATGGATGATATAGAAAAATTATTGCAGTGTACGGGATTCGACTGGGACCAGGGAAATATTGAAAAAAACTGGCTGAAACATAAAGTAAGTCCCGTTGAATGCGAACAGCTATTCTTCAATCAGCCATTGATTATTCTTGATGACCTTAGACATTCAACCTCTGAAAAAAGATTTGCGGTATTTGGATGTACAGATGCCGGAAGATTGCTTGTAGTAATATTCACAAAGCGAGGTAAACTTCTGCGAGTAATTTCTGCGAGAGATATGAACAGCAGAGAAAGGAAGTTTTATGAAAAAAAACAATAAAAAACGAGTACCTAAGTTTAAGAACGAAGATAAGGAACGCGAATTCTGGGCGACTCATTCATCTCTGGATTATTTCGACACCCGCAGAGCCAAAAGAGTTATACTGCCGAACCTCAAGCCATCGGTTAAAACAATTTCCTTAAGACTTCCTGAAATGATGTTGGAAGAGCTTAAACTTCTCGCCAACAAACGAGATGTGCCTTATCAATCGCTTTTGAAGATGTTTTTAGCCGAGAGGATAGAGGTAGAATTGGGGCATTAAATAAAGCTGGATTCATTTGGACAAACCTTTTCATCCAAATCACAAAAGACTGCCAATACGCAAAAGAAATCTTAACCACAGATCGCACAGATTAGAGACCATAGATTTCAAAAATTAAGAACGGATTTTATCTAAGAACGAAAAGGATAGCTATGGCAACCAATGATGACTTCCAAAAAGCTATTGAGTTAATTAACAAATCCAACAATGTTTTGCTCACGACTCATACCAGGCCGGATGGTGATGCCTGCGGCTGTATTGCAGCAATATCTGATGTCCTGGCCACTCTCGGCAAAAACGTAAAGGCGCTCTTGCTCTCGCCGATGCCGGAATGGTATGAGTTTTTGTTTGCTGAAAAGGTCCATGTACTCGGCGAAGATATTGAGCTCGGCCAGTTGACAGAAGGACGGTTCGGCGAATTTGATTTGATTGTGATTGTCGATACCAACAGTTACAGCCAACTGCCGAAATTCGACCAATATTTGAAACAAGCCCGGACACCTGTCCTGATAATCGACCACCACGTAACCGCTGACGGTCTTGGGGATGTCGAGCTGGTCGATTCAGGTGCAGCCGCCACGGGTTTGATTGTTTATGATTTGCTAAAGTACGCCGGCTGGACAATAACCGAAAAGATTGCCGAGGTGCTGTTTGTGGCCGTAGCTACCGACACCGGCTGGTTCCAGTTCAGCAATACCAACAGCAGGGTCTATCGAAGCTGCGCCGAGTTAATAGACGCCGGGGCAAAACCAACAAAAATCTACCACAATTTATACCAAAATTTCTCACACTCACGATTCAAGCTGATGCTCGCGATGCTTAATACACTTGAGCTGCATCTTGACGGCCGCTTTGCGACGCAGCATATATCCCAGCGCGATTTCCAGCAGACCGGCGCCACACACAAGGACACGGAGAATTTAATCAACGAATGTCAGCGGATAAGCACCGTTGAGGCAGTGGCTTTGTTTATAGAATTGAAAGATGGCCGAATCAGGTGCTCGTTGCGAAGCACAGGCACCGTCGATGTCAGCAAAATCGCCGCAAAGTTCGGAGGAGGAGGCCACAAATTGGCCGCCGGCACGTACTTGCCCGGCCCTCTCGAAAACGCAAAACAGCTTATTATGGCTGAAATTCAAAAACAGCTTTAGAATTGCTTATTATTTGTCGCGATATTGATTTAAGAACTATTATTTGGTATAATTTGATTATGAAGAGTAAAGAGATAGCATTAAAGACAATAGAGCAGCTCCCGGAAGATGCTTCCTGGGAGGATATTCAGGAGCGAATTAATTTTGTAGCCGGTGTTCGCAAAGGTCTTCGTGAGCTCGACGAGGGAAAAGGTGTCCCCCATGATAAAGTCAGGGAGGAATTTGCTGAATGGCTTACAAACTAATCTGGGCTCCTTCAGCACGTCTGGACCTTAAGGAAATTGCATCTTATATCGCTGATTCCCGTCCTGAAGCATCTATTCGTTTTGTGAAGAGTGTCTTTCGTAGCGTTGAGCATCTAATCGATTTTCCCAAGGCCGGCCGTATTGTTCCAGAATTTGGCGATCCTTGTATCAGAGAGGTCGTTCGAAAGCCTTGCAGAATTGTGTACAGAATCAAATCTAAAAAGAGTATCATAGAGGTCGTTAGAGTCTGGCATGCTGCAAGGGGAATACCCCGGATATAGGACTATATTACGACCTGGTGTTAAAACAGATTAGGGATAAGAATATGCGATTATGTTTGTGAAATCGATCATAAGTTCAGCGGAGGAGGACACAAAATGGCCGCGGGTACTTATCTGCCCGGTCCTCTGGAAAACGCAAAACACCTGATTATGGCTGAAATTCAAAAACAGCTTTAGAATTGCCTGTATGGGCAGTAGAACTGCCCATCCTACGAAGATGTTTAACTACCTGTCGGCATTGAGCCACTGGTAACAAAACTCGGCTAAATCCTGCTCATCTATTTTGTTATCGTCAATCAAATCTGCTCTCAGCGGATTTTCAATTTTGAGCCATTCTTCGGCAAGGACGCAATAGTCATTAAAATTGACAAATCCGTCGCCGTTAAAGTCTGCAGAGCCGACCATCTGTCCTGAATTACCGAAGATACCGTAGCCTGAGCCATCCTGCCCGTAACTTTGCCAGGCCATAACAAATTTACGGTTCTCTGTCATTGCAACGCTCGGCCGCTTTTGGTCGTTCGCCATATAGGTATTGACCTGAAATTCATCGCCGATAGGTTGGCCAGAACTGTCATATCGCTGGGCGAATATGTCTCTTTCATTAATATCAGGGTCGATTTTGCTATCCCATACAATTATAAACCGCCCCCGATTATTCATCGCTACCTGTGGATTCTGTTGTGGCCCTTCAATGATTGTATTGACGATAAACTGCTCACCTATTGGTGTCCCGTCAAAGTTGTACCGCCGGGCGTGAATATCATCCAAGCTGGCGAGGTTAGGGTCGCCATCCCACGCCACTACAAAATTTCCGTCTTTATCCATAGCAATAGAAGGTCGCGTGATGGAGCTGAATCTAATTGTGCTTACCTCGAAAGGCTCTGTCTTAGCTGTACCGTCCGCGTTGTACAGGCGGCTTATTATCGAGTTGCTGCTTTTATCCCGCATCCAGACAATCGCAAAATTGCCTTCTGTCTCCATTGCCACATCCGGATAACGGCTGTCTGATGCTTCCTCGTTAATAACAAACTCCGGTCCAATACTTGAGCCGAAGCTATCATACAACTGGCCGCATATTGTCTTGTTGTCCTGCTCAGGAATATTCATACTCTCCCAGACGATGACGAAGCCGCCGTCATTATCCATAGCCACGCCTGGGTAAAGTTGTCTGTCGTTGGTATAGCTGTTGACGCGAAACTCGCTGCCGAGAGGCTGGCCGTTTGGGTCGAACCGCCGGGCGAAAATATCCTCTTTGTCTTCCACAACTATCCCCGGCCCATGCCAGGCGACCACAAAATTGCCGACGGCATCCATCGCAACCGATGCCTCTTTTTGGTTACCGCTGGTTTCAATATTGATTTGAAATTCCTCGCTTAGCGGTTTGCTGTTAGGATCGAAACGCCGTCCAAAAACGCCGTTTGAACTGCCATCCTGAAGATAGCTGTTCCAGACTATGACAAAATTGCCTTCAGCATCCATCGCTATGGCAGGATTCTCCTGCTTATTAGATGTGTGTGTATTTGCCTGGAACTCAGCCCGGCAGGTCATCGCTGCAACTAAGGTTATTGCCACAGCCGCAAAATAATTCCGTTTGAACGCCAAAATGCCGTCGTCCTTTTGGAAGTCATGTGATGGATAGGAGGATGGAGATAGAAAAAGAGCCTGCCGAAGATTGGTCCGGCAGGCTCGATAGACTATGCTTTATTTACGTCCTACTGCGTCTTCTGAATGTACGGACAACCTTCGTACCCTTAATCTTCTGGCTGCCTCTGGAACTGGTCAACTCTCCGGTAAGCTTCGAGTCCTCCAGTTTTCCTTCAAAGTTCATTTCGAATTTCTGATCGCCGAATTCCAGAACGATTTTGAAACTTACCTGGTCACCTTCCAGATTGATCTTCTTGATGGGAATAGCCCCATACAGTCCGCTCATGTCCGGGTTGACTCTCAGTCTCTGCTTGCGACTGCCCCACCGCTCGGATGTAACTTCAAGATTCCAGGTGCCGATAATGGGAGCACCGACCAGTTTTCCCTCAATTGTAATCTCTCCCCTCTGAGACTTCATCACGCCGGAAAGCGTGTCCCCCCGGACGGTCCCCTCAAAAGTCGATTCGAACTGACGATCCCGATATGTGCTTTTTCGCTTGAAGGTCAGATTGCCCCGCTCGTATTGCAAGTCCGTGATCTCACTTTTGCTCCGCCGGCCCTGCCATTGAGCCGTAAGCTTGCCTTGCTTGTCAGCCTTGACAACAAACGTTGACGTTATTTCCCGCTCACCGAACTTATACTTCATTGCCCAGCTCCCGACCGCGCGGGGTACTCTTGGGCTGCGCTTGCCCTCGAGTTCAAACTCCCCTCTGTCACTCGACAGCGTCCCGGAGAGTTTCCCTTCCTTGATAGCTCCTTTGAAGCTCGTCGTCGAGGTTTCACCATCACGATTGCGACGGCTCCACTTGAAGCTGAGCTGGCCATCTTCATACTTAATGTCTTTCAGCTCGCTAAGTCCCATGAAGCTGATCCAACTACCGGTTTGGTTACCCTCCCTGTCCCTGGAGAATGACAGAATCGAGTCGAACTGTCGGCCATTGTAATCGACCTTGACCTGCCAGTCGCCGTACAATCCCCTTACGCGGGATCGAGATGACTGGGCCCTGACCTGTGCCGATAGCATGAGCAGAACCATCAGCGAACAATACAGGACTGCCTTGAAAAATGTTTGCCGTTTCATAATGTGTTCCTCCAAAAATAAGGTTAATTAGTTGGCAATTTGTTTTTTACCTTATCAACTTTCGATTGTCAACGAGAAAAATCTTAAAAACGAGAGCTTTATTTTCCTGCCATTCTTTTGGTGCGCTTATGGATCTAAAGAAATTGGCTTTGATTGGGTTTGTTTTTTTGGGGCCGGAAGGCGGTTTCATTTTCATAATCCTCTATAACATATAAGTTTACGTTCATTTTGGGCTTTTCGGAAATTGGGTTTGAATTGGGTTTGTTTATTCGGACTGTGAAATCATCTTTTTTTCTGTAATCCTTTGTTATAAGTGAGTTTATATTCATTTTGGCTCTTTTTAAATTGGGTTTGATTGGGTTTGAATTGGGTTTGTTTTTTCGGACTCTCCACGGCCATTTATTTTCATAATCCATTGTATATACTGAGTTTGCAATCCGCCTACGGCGGACAAGATTGGGTTTGTTTTGCATAAAAAGTAGCTGATTTGTAGAGAGTTCTCTACAAGTGTAGAGGGAAATAAAGTGCCTAAGGTGCCTAAAGTGAGCTAAAGTTGGATTCTCGATGCTTGTAAAAGGTTCATGGTTCATGGTTCATAGTTCAAGGTTCATAGTTCAAGGTTCATAGTTCAAGGTTCATGGTTCAAGGTTCATGGTTCAAGGTTCATAGTTCAAGGTTCAAGGTTCATGGTTCAAGGTTCATGGTTCATTCCCCTAAGGGGTTTCCGCTTCGCTTCAAGGTTAATTGGCTGGGCCTTTTGGCCGTGCCGGACTGAGGCGAAAAAAGTAGGGCCTCTATAATTAGACGAACATGCGTATTTGATTGAAAATTCCTGGATTTTCGGATTGATAGAATTTGTAAGTATTTGTGTGATAAAGAGATAAGAATTTTTGAAAAATTTAATTTTTGCTCGAAGGTATCAGTGCTTTTGGTTGATTTTTTGCCACCCCCGACAGAAAGTCAAGTGAGCTAACATCGAGGGTAAACTCCGGGCACAGAGAATTCAGAGAATTCAATAGTATTTAGCCACAGATTTCACAGATTTCACGGAGAACAAAGAGAGATATTAGCCACGAATTGACACGGATACCTATGGCATAAATTAACACGAAGTTTTTTTAGACAGGATTGACACTTTTTTTTAGACACGGATACCTATTACCTAAGGCACAGGGGCACAAGTTCACACGGATTCTTGAGTGGATTAGAGATTAGAGATTGGTTTCTTCGGCTAATATCAGGGCAGGCTCTGCGCGGGGACAAGCTCTTGGGGGTGAACTAAGAAAAGCAAGTAAGCTAAAATCGAGGATAAACTCCAAGGCCAAAAATGCACTTTTTTTGGTCTCTCCGCAATTAATAGGTGACTGTCCCTAAGTTTTAATAGGTGCGTTAGTGAGTAGTGAGCTAAATCCGCCGCGGCGGATAAAGTGTCTAAAGTGCCGGACTGCGGCGGGCTCCGCCCCAACGAGAGCTAAAGTTGGATTCTCCCCCTAAGGGGTCTTCGCTGCGCTATGAGATGCTGGACGCTCTCCGCAGTCATAGGGACTCCACCGTAAGGCGTCCCCAAGCGGACAAGCGGAGTTTCGGAGGACGCCTGACGGTGCTTCTACCTGATAATCTGATAACCAATTCCTGGATTTTTTCATTTTTTTCTTGCATTTGTGTGGCCGAGTGGTAGTATGATTGGACAAAAGAAGCGTAAAACTTTGCTATTGCATCTCCATAGTTCGGCAGCGATGATGCTGCTTTGATGATGCGCCCTCGGAAGCGACGCGAAAAAGGATTTTTCGTGAATTTTTGAAAAGTGCATCTACATCCCGGGCGTCTCACCAACACCTATATAGTGGCAAATGGAGTATGAGAGTATGCGTTACGCAGGAAAAAGCCGAGCATTGGATGCGAAACCCGCCTCAGCCGGACCGGCCAACGCCGAAATAAGCTCCCGGCCTACGCCCGCCCGTAAGTCATTCGTCAGTCATCACTTATCAACGAGCAATCCCGTGGGTTTCACCCTCATTGAACTGCTGGTGGTGATTGCTGTCATAGCGCTCTTGATAGCGATCCTCATACCGGTGCTAAACCTGGCAAGAGAACAAGCTCAGCGTGCAGTCTGTCTGAGCAATCTCAGGCAGCTCACCTTAGCGTGGGTCCTCTATGCCGACGACCACGATGGCAAGCTCGTCCTGGGCTGGACCTTCGGTAGGATGGGGAGTAAAACCCGGTATCAAGACGTGTATCTGAAAGGCTGGCTGGGCCGGGCCTTTGAGTTCCCCGAGAGCCGCTCCGCCGTGGTGGAGAACCCGGACAAAGGCGCACTGTGGCCGTACGTCCGGGACATCGACGTTTACCGCTGCCCACGGGGCTGGGCCGGCCACGCAGCCACGTATGAGATAGTCACCGCCGCAAATGGCGCTTTGCTATGGACAAGAAGGCTGGGCTGGCACGTGCCCGGCAGGTTCCCGCTGCCCCCCGAGTCGGTAATCCCCGCCGTCCGCGTCGGCAGTACAGTACTGAAACTGACTAAACTCACTGATATCACAAGTCCAGGTGCGGGTCAGCGTGCGGTCTTTCTGGATCGGGGCCATACAAAAGCTACCAGTTTCTATGTCCCTTATCTTTATCCCCAGTGGGACTCGCACAACCCTCCTCCGATACACCATAGCGGCGGTGTAACGCTCTCGATGGCGGACGGTCATGCAGAGTACTGGAAATGGAAAGGCCGCGAGACCGTAAGAATGCCTCGTGTGCTGCATACTAATCCTAATCCTATAGGTGCTCAGTTCAGTGAAAGCCTGGAAGAGTGCTACGAGCCGCAAACCGAGGATGGCCTGTACGACTTGCAGAGGCTGCAGAAGGCCACGTGGGGCAGGCTGGGGTATTAGACGGACGTCGCCGGATAGCGCCGGCGGCATTGAAAGGAATCTTACTATGCCATACAAGCATTATGCTTTGCAATGCGTACTAATCGCAGCACTATCGTCGGCAATTTCAGTTGGATTTACGAATTCTGCAAAGCCTGTCTTAATGGAACAAACCCTTCAGGCCATTCGGGACTGTATGGCCCACTCACCATACACAATTCAAGGTCATGAAGTATTTTCACCTTGGGCATAGACTTGAGCATATCGTCAAAAAAGAAAGGGAACCGGCAAAGGCCCGTTAAGGAGGCATTTTTTGTATCAGTATCGTGCTAAAGACTCGTACACGGCGTAAGTATTTAGCTATTTTTCGGATAATGTGGCGAATACAGGAAACGTTTCTTTCGTATGACTAATTTACCATTGGAAACGAACTGTTCGCCGCGCTCGGAAAGATGTTTTACCATACGCTGTCGCCACTGGAGTAAGATGCTTTTGTAAGCCGATTCAGCCGCCAGGTCATACAGTTCATCCGTGTCATTTATCAAATCGAAGAGTTGTTCCCTGCCGTCGTACGCATAGTAAATATACTTGAACCTGCCATCGGTCAGTGCGTTCCAGTGGTCTTTGTTATAACACATCGAATGTTCCAGGTCAATGAACTGCCGCCAGTTTTTCGTATTTCCACGGACCAGTTCGAGCATACTCTTTCCGTCAAGATGATTCGGGATGGGCGCTCCCGCCGCATCGAGAAATGTCGGCAATACATCTCGTAGTTCCACCGGTTGCGGTAACGTTTTGCCTCGCTGATGCTCCATCCCCATGCTCTTGGGCCAGCACAGCAGCATAGGAACATTGGCCGAAGCTTCATAAGCATAGGTCTTCCGCCAAAGATGATGGTCTCCGAGCATATCACCGTGGTCGGAGAAAAGGATGATAAGGGTATTGTCAAACATACCACGTTTTTTCAGGGCCGTAAGGATTCGACCGATTTGTTCATCAATGAAGGTAATCGAAGCATAGTAACCTCGGCGGGACTTTTTAGCCTGCCGAACGCCTAAGTCACCATGCCAAAGACTTGGATTTGGCGGGTCCTTGTGCTCGGCATATTGAGCAGCCCAGTTGCCAACATAAGGGCGGGGCATTTCATCTTCGTTATACATATCCATAAATCGTTTCGGCGGGTCATAAGGGCTGTGAGGCCGGGCAAAAGAAACTTTCAGCAGAAACGGTTTTGAACGATTGTATCCTTCAATGAAATCAACTGCTCTATCGGCTGTCCACCTCGTCGGATGCAATCGTTCGGGCAGGACATACGTTTTGGCTCTATAGTCGTTCCAGCCGATGCCGGTTGCATCCGGATTCAGCTCAGGCGCCTGCCGTTTAAACCAAAGGCGGTAATCACTGACAAAACCCGGTGTTTCCGCTCGGCCGGACTCATCGACTAATATGCCGTGGTAGCCGCGAAGTTTCTTTTGCGGATACCAGTGCATCTTGCCGATACCGAACAGATAGTATCCCGCATCGCGAAGGGCCTGGGGCAATTCAAACGGATACTTGTCCGCCACCCGTCCATAGCCGATCATTCCGTGATGCCAGGGTGACAATCCTGTCAGCAGCGCACTGCGGGCCGGCGTACAGCTCGGGGTCGAACTATAGGCGTTCGAGAAAATAACACCGTCCCTCGCGATGGAATCTAAATGAGGCGTTTTGATGACTTTATTGCCGGCACATCCCATACAATCACCCCGGTGCTGGTCGGTCATCAGATACAGGATATTTGGCTTTTGCTTTCTCTTCGGGGCGGCAAAGCTTGTATCGATAATAAAATCCATCCCTGCCGAGACCAAAGCCGTACTCTTAAGAAAATCCCTGCGTGTTATTTCAGATAAATGACGCTGGTTCATATTGACCTCCTGATTTGATTTAGATTTCAGCACCAGAGTTATAATTCCAGCCAGTGGTGTCGAATTAAAATTATAAAGCCGATGTGTTTTTTATTCAAGCTGATATTGCTGAAAACCTAAAGAGCTTGCAATAGCATCCAATAAAGTTATAATCTAAAGGTAATTCAGCGGACCAGACTCCGCAGAAGCAATCACTGGGAATGAATAACCAGATTTCAGAAAGGAACAAGAGTAGCATGTTTTTATCATCAAAAAAAATCTTTTCGGAAATCTTCATTTTGATTGTCTCCATTAGCACGGTTCTTAACGCTGATTCGGTAACGGGGATTCTTTCAGGATGCGGTCTAAATCAGACAGCGAAAGCATATCACCAAACTCTTACTCCCGGCCAATGGCCAACTCAGAAAGCATGGCGGTGGTATCAGGAGCTGGGCGTTCTCAAAGGGTGCAACTACCTTCCTCGAACAGCGACGAATACGACGGAGATGTGGCAGAAAGAGACGTTCGACCCCGCAACCATTGATGAAGAATTCGGTTGGGCACAGAAGCTCGGATACAACAGCGTCCGTGTCTTTATCCAGTATCTTGTCTGGGCCGATGACCCGGAAGGATTTCTAAACCGACTGGATGTATTTCTTAATATTGCATACAAACACGGTATCACCACGACGTTTGTTTTATTCGATGATTGTGCGTTTGGATATCCGCCGACCACGGAGCCTTACCTCGGCAGACAGGGGGACCCCAAACCGGGAGAATACTGTCCATACTGGACACCCAGTCCGGGGCAAAGCTGGGTAAGAGACAAATCAAAATGGCCCTCTCTGGAGAAATATGTGAAAAGTGTCATCGGGCGATTCGTCAATGACAAGCGTATCTTGATGTGGGACATGTATAACGAACCGGGTAATTCCGGTATGGGTAAGGATTCCATGCCGCTGGTAACCAAGTCCTTTCAATGGGCCAGACAGGTCAGGCCAAGCCAGCCGCTCACGACATGCTGGTGGGTGCACGAAATATGCGATGTAATTACTTTTCACAGTTACAGCAATGCACAGTCCGTTCGAGCGGAGATACTCAAACTGAAGGATTATGGCAGGCCAATAATCAACACCGAATGGCTCTTGCGCAGAAACGGGAATACGGTTGAAGATATCTTGCCGATCTTTGCCGAGCAATGTGTCGGCTGGTACCATTGGGGGCTTGTGGCAGGGCGTACGCAAACGTATATGCACTGGACATCAAAGAAGGGGGACCCGATTCCAAAAAACTGGCAGCATGATATTTTCCATGCCGACGGCAGAGCTTATCGTCCGCAGGAGAATGAGCTGCTTAAAAAGTTTTCGTTTGACCGATGGAAAGTGGATTCGGCTGCGAAACGATGGTCGGCGGCCAAGGCACGCCATTGGTATGATGATAGAGCCTGGCTGATAGGCTGTAACTTCCTGCCAAGCACCGCGGTCAATTCCACAGAAATGTGGCAGGGAGAAACCTTTGACCCGGTAACGATTGATCGTGAGCTTGGATGGGCAGAGGAGCTTGGATTTAATTCGATTCGCGTTTTCGTCCAGTACATCGTATGGGAGGCTGATACGCAGGGCCTGAAGCAACGGATGGAAAAGTTGCTTGAGATCGCCGATAGTCACGGCATATCCGTTATGTTCATACTCTTCGATGATTGCTTCATACCGGAGCCGTATCTGGGCAAACAGAATGACCCGATACCGGGAGTTCACAACAGTCAGTGGACGGCCAGCCCGGGTCGGAAGCGAAAGCAAGACGATGATTGGTCGTCTCTGGAAAAGTATATCAGGGATATCGTAGGGCATTTTGCAAACGATGCTCGCATTGTTGTCTGGGACCTGTACAACGAGCCGAAGAGACAAAGCCGACCTCTTGTAGAAAAGACGTTTGCCTGGGCAAGGATGGCAAATCCTTCTCAGCCGCTTACGACTTGCTCAGAGGCTGACGACCTCTGGGATGTCGCTTCATATCATGAATACAGAGGCCAGGCTGTTCCGGCAAAATATGCCGAACGCGGCAAATCCACCAGGCCGGTTTTTTGTACGGAGTGGATGGCACGAACATTAGACAGTCGCTTCCAGACCCATCTGCCGCTGTTGAAAAAGTACAAAATCGGCTGCTACAACTGGGGCCTTGTGGCAGGAAGAACACAAACCTATATGCCCTGGGGCTCAAAAGAAGGTGACACCGAACCAAAGGTATGGTTCCATGACATCTTTCGCAAAGACGGCAACCCTTTTGACCAGGCCGAGATAGAGTTTATAAAAAACGTGCCGGACTATGTCGAACCAAAGATTAGAAAGGAGAAAAGCAAATGCTAAAACCAATTATCAAATACATCTCGATTTTGACAGTCATGTTTTTTGTCATTCTGTTTGCAGCGAGTAAATCAGTAGCGAAAAATAAGGATGCTCGCATCGAGTGGTTCAGAGATGCAGGTTTCGGCTTATTTATCCATTGGGGACCAGTCTCACAAATCGGTAAAGAGATTAGTTGGCCTCTTGTTGGAGCATCAAAAGAATTCAGGGACAAGTATTTCTCTTTGTACAAGACATTTAATCCTACCAAATTTAATCCGGAAGAATGGGCAAGGTTAGCCAAACAAGCAGGAATGAGATATATACTGTTCACAACACAACACTTTAACGGTTTTAATATGTTTGACACTGCTCTGAGCAACTACAACATCATGAATACACCTTACGGAAAAGATGTCAGTGCCCAGGTGGCGAAGGCTTTCCGCGATGAGGGTATAGCTATAGGATGGTACTATGGAGTTGAAAATTGGCACTACTATTATGAGACTGGTGCGCCTGAAATCAATGGTCGTTACAACAGCACTCAAGATCTAAAAAAATTCAAAAAACCGTATGGAACGCAGAATTTAACACTTTTGGAATACGAGCTTGGGCAAATGAAAGAATTGCTGACTAAATATGGCGACATTGATGTCATGTGGTATGACCATTCGGCTAAATCAGCTGAGCCGCTAAAGAAACGCGTCTGGGAACTAAACCCTGACATCGTTGTTATTAGAAGCGAAATTCCAACACCAGAACAACGCATTCCTAAGGCGCCTATAAAAGGGGCCTGGGAAACTTGCATGACTATGGGGAGACAATGGAGTTACAAACCCAATGATAATTATAAGTCCGCAGAAGAGCTTATTGATAATTTGGTAAAGATAAGAGCAGGAGGAGGAAATTACTTGCTTAATATTGGACCCAAACCAAACGGAGAACTACCTGCTCCCCAAGTGGAAATTCTCAAGAAGATAGGCTCGTGGAATGCTGTTAATGGTGAAGCCATTTACCGCGTGCGCGGTTGGGTGATCACTAACGAGGACAACATCTGGTTTACTAAAAAGAGAGATGCCAATATTTTATATGCGATTGCTCTCGAGTGGCCGGGGAAACAACTAACCATCAAATCTTTACGTAACACAAAAGTCTTGAGCGTCAAGATGCTCGGGCTAAATAAAGAGATGAAGTGGCAGCAAAGCAATGAGGGCCTAATAATTGAAACATCTGATGAGAGGCCGTCAAAGTATGCCTACACCTTTAAAATAGTATACGAACATCTCCATTAGTCCGGGAGTCCTGGCGCCAATTAACATGAAATTTTATAGCGTTGATTTTGAGCCATTGGACTTTTCGGCGATACAGACCGGAGAGATGCAGAGCGGAACACACTCTGGCAGGGCAGTATGTGTGCTGGAGAATAGGGCTAAAAGAGAACAAGCATTTTCGTCAGGACGTTGCTCCCGATGTGATTACTGTGAATCGCAAACCAGGTGTTGAGAGCTTGACTATCGTTGAACGGAGCCTGTGATCATGGGAATATTTGACACGACCGGTCGCACGGTCACTGGCGAATCGCGGAAAGACAACACACTCAAGAAGCTCGAACGCATGAACAAGGCGCTCCGTCACGAAGAGCCTGATCGCGTTCCGGTCAGCGATTTCTTCTGGGGCGGTTTTATCAGCCGCTGGAAGAAAGAGCTTAACCTGCCGTCTGATGCCAATCCTTACTATCACTATGATATGGACTGGATTGTTACCGTTCCCAACATGGACCCCCACATCAAGTCGTTCGAAACCATTAAGGAAGATTCTGAGGAAGTGATTATAAAAACAGGTTTCGAAACAACACTCAGAAAAAAATTCGATTTCCCTATGCCGGAACAGGTCGGCTGGGACACCGACACGATCGAAAAACTCGAAGCATTCGAATTTGACGATCCATACGATAAGCGCCGCTATTTCGAAGCGGGTGATAATCAAATCGCGGGTGTCGGTGACGGCTTCCAGCGCAATTCTCCGGCATGGACTGAAACCGTAAAGACTCTGCGGCCGGATTTCCCTGTTTACGGCAGTATGATCGAAGCCTCAGAATGTCTCACCAGACTGATAGGCCAGGAAAATACCCTGCTGTGGTTGGGGTTGTATCCGGAACGAATGGGAAAAGTAATTAACCGGATCGGACAGTTCTATCTGGAGTGTGCAAAAGCATCTATTGAAGCAGGGGAAGGTCTGCTCGATGGTTTTGTGATTTGGGGCGATGTCGCATACAAAGACAGTATGTTTTTCTCACCAGATTACTGGAGGGAATATTACAAACCATGGGTTAAAGCCATGACGGATGTGTGCCATGAACATGGACTGCCCGTGATTTACCACGGATGCGGAAATGTAAGCAAAATCTTGCCCGACTATATCGAGATAGGGATTGAGTCGTATAATCCACTTGAGGCAAAAGCGGGGCTTGATGCGGTGGAGCTGAGAAAAAAATACGGGCACAAACTCGGTATATGCGGCAACAGCAACATTCAGGTCTGGGAGACTGCTGGTCAGGAGCAGATCAGAAAGGAGGTACTGCGAAAGCTCAATGCTGCTAAAGGTGGAGGCTATATCTTCCAGTCGGACCATTCGGTTACCAGCGGTGTGTCCGGGGAAACATACGATTACATTATCAGGTTGGTTCGGGAGTATGGTGTTTATCCTCTAAAACTCGGCGAGTTCGACATTAAAATGTAAATTCCACGAAAGAAGCCTGGATTATGACTGCAATACTGGGATTGTTACTGGGACTTGTTGCCGGTGTTATGACGGGCAGTTTTTCACTGCCGATGAAGAAAACTACACGTTGGTCATGGGAAGCCACGTGGATGATCTGGTCAGTTTGTGCGTTGTTTATCATTCCATGGCTGATTACCATTATCACAGTGCCGAATGTCTTGGAGGTGTTTGCCCGCGTCTCGACTACCGACTTGCTACTGGTCTTCGCGTTCGGTGTGGGATGGGGATTAGGCGCAGTTTTCTTTGGTCAGAGCATTGCCATGATCGGTATCAGCTTGGCGTTTGCTCTGTGCATCGGTTTGGCCACGGCGTTGGGGTCGTTGATTCCTATGCTCAGAAATCCGCGAATATTCATCACTCCCGGCGGCATGTGGTCGTCATTAGGCATCGCCATTATGCTCGTCGGCGTGAGTATATGTGCTGTAGCCGGACGCCATAAAGAGCGACAACTCCAACAGAGCGACGGGACTGACACGCAGAAAGCTGAAACGCCGCAGGGCCGTTCCAGCAACCGAATGCTTCTGGGCCTCATATTGGCTGCTCTCGGAGGCATCTTAAGTTCGATGCTTAACCTGGCGTTCAATTTCAGCCAAAGCATCAAGGAGGCTGCGATGGAATGCGGCGCCACTGTCAGCAGTGCTGCCGATCCGGTCTGGGCACTGACTCTTCTTGGCGGATTGCTAACCAATATAATCTACTGTTCTATATTGCTTTCACGTAACAAAACATGGAGCGATTACCGCAAAAAAGGGACGCTTTCGCACTGGTTTCTCGCGGCATTGATGGGGGCAATCTGGATGCCGTCCATTGCTGTCTACGGCAGGGCAGCAGTGATGATGGGCAAACTTGGCGGCTCAGCCGGTTGGGGCCTTTACATGGGAATGGTGATTGTTATATCGAATGTCTGGGGCTTTGTTACAGGAGAATGGGCAGGAGTTCGCGGAAAGCCGGTTAAACTCATGTTCTTTGGCATAGCTATGATCATGGTTTCCATCGCGGTAATCGGTTACGCAACCACATTAAAATAAGGAGTCAATAATGAAACGTTACGGTAGTGTGATCGAAGTTCGTGAGGAAAAGGTCAAAGAATACAAGAAACTCCACGCCGCAGTTTGGCCGGACGTGCTCAAGATGATTACGGAGTGCAATATCAGGAACTATTCGATCTATCTGCATAAGCTGGATGACGGTAAATACTATCTGTTCAGCTATTTCGAATATGCAGGCGACGATTTTGACGGCGACATGGGGAAAATGGCTGCCGACCCGACTACCCAAAAATGGTGGGACCTCTGCAAACCCTGCCAGAAGCCGCTCGAAAACAGGGCGGAAAGCGAATGGTGGGCCAATATGGAAGAAGTATTCCATCACGATTAATAACGCGTTGGCACATATTAAAACTATTTGTTGTATTCGTTTTTATTTTGATAGGCTCTTTATACCCTTGTCTTTCCAGCCGGACTCGTCAATATTCAGGAATAGTCACGCTGGTCTGTTACAAAAAATTTGCAAAAAATTAAGCACCCAAACCCGCTGTTTTCCTTCAAATAACAATGGTAGCACCGAAAAAGGGCGTTATCGAGCCGGCAGGGGGGCTAACCTGGCTCAGTGGTCTTTTCTCGGCTTAAAAACAAAATTTTTCATGTTTTTTTCAATTTCCCAAAAATTTTTTTTACTAAGAATATTTCTCGTTATCGGGGTTAAGCCGGGCAAGCCATTAGGTATGGGAGAAAAGAGTAAAGCCGCCAGACCGGAGTCTGGGAAAGCGAAAAAGAGTAAGAACTCTTCGATTTATTGACGTCCTTGCCTGTGTTAAACCATGTTGTCTTGTTGGGCTTGGGTGCATCCAGAAAGGTTCAAGTCTAAGAATAGAATCTGCCGATGCACCGTGATAGATGGTTAAAAAAATGGTGGCTCTGGGAAATGACCCATCCGGCCATATTAGTTTGAACTGATGTTGTCCATCTTAGAGCTTTGCTCACAAGTCAGAGCGTAATGCGGGCACTGTCAGGGACGGCTATAAAAAAGAAAAGGAAAGAGCCACACGTTACTATTGCCCCTGCGAAGCAGAAGGCGAGTATCTCAAAAATATCAAACAAGAATGAAATTAAAGGGATACACTTGCTTATGTCTTCGCAGGGCTTTTTTTATATCCATTTTCCTTATTAGATTCCGGTTGAAGACCAGCCTTAGATAATGTACAACTACGATGAGGAACAATTATGATTTGGTAATATTATGTTATGGACAAGCGGTTATTTTTAGTGTAATTTTTTTGATGATACTATTAGCTAAGTGTATTGAATGAGGGATGTCTGATGAAAAAACAAAGGCAGTCGGCGAACACCACAAAACAATTTCCGAGAGTTCTTTTGATAGCATTTATTATTTTGGTGGCGTCCGTCTCGCAGGGGCAGGAATGGACACGGTACCGCGGTCCCAACGGACAGGGTATCAGCCACGCCAAAAGCATCCCTGTTAAATGGACGGAAAAGGACTACAACTGGAAAGTAAAACTACCGGGAGGCGGCTACTCCTCTCCGGTGCTCTGGGGGGACAAGGTCTTTGTAACCAGCGCCGACCAAAAAGCCGGCCACGGTTTCCTTCTGGCTCTACGGGTTTCTGACGGTGAGGTATTATGGCAAAAACAATACTCACTAACTACATACCGTATGAACCCGCGCAATAGCTACGCCACTGCAACGCCGGTAGTGGATGCCGACCATGTCTATGCACTCTGGCCTACTTCCAAAGAGACAATTTTGGTGGCACTGGACCACGACGGCGGAGAAATATGGCAGCGCACCTTCGGCGGTGTGCATTGCCAGCACGGGGCGGGCTCCTCTCCCATCGTCTTCGATGACATTGTGGTCTTTACCCACGAGCACGAGGGCAGCAGCAAGTCGAAGACCCCTTCTAACAGGGGGGATGCCCGCAGTGCCTGGATTGCGGTTGACCGTAAGACCGGCCGGACACGTTGGGAATTGGAACGCCAAACCAGTCCAAAAACATCTTACTCAACACCGTGCGTTTATTCACCGGCGACAGATGCTCCACAATTAATTTTTACCAGCCGCGCTCATGGCATAACCAGCGTCAATCCTCGCACAGGGACGATTTTATGGGAAGCCGAATCGGTATTCCCCAGTCGCGTGGTCAGCTCACCTGTCATTGCAGGCCAACTCTTAATTGGCTCTTGCGGTGATGGCTCTAACGGCAAGTGCCTGGTTGCTGTCCAGCCGGGCGCAAGGGATAAATCAACCCAACCCACAGAGGCATACACAATTGGCAGTAGTACTGCGCCCTACGTTCCCACTTCCCTGGCCATGGAAGGCTTACTGTTTACATTTCATGACCGCGGTTATGTCTCCTGCCTGCGCAGCGCCACAGGCGAGCAGCTCTGGCGAGAAAAACCAGCCAATCAATTTTACGGTTCACCGGTGTGGGTAAACGGCAAGCTCTACTGTATCACAACCAACGGCGAAGTTGTCGTAATCAAGGCCGCCTCCACTTATGATTTGTTGGCGGTCAACCCTTTGGGCGAAAAAAGTCACGCCACTCCTGCCGTCGCGGGTGGAAGAATGTACCTCCGCACTTATTCGCACCTTATCTCCATCGGTCCAAAGAAAGAGTAAGGACTGGTAAAGAAATTAGGCCTTGACCGCCGGCAGGCGAGCCTTGACTGCCGTCAGGCAGGGACAGTCAAGAATGGAAGATAATTCATTTACCAGTCCTAAGCTCAATTCATCGACTCGTCTTCCAACGTATCAATGCCCATAATGACATCGTGCATATATACACGTCTTCCGCTCGGTGTGTCGTGAGCTGCATACGTTTTTCCTTGTTCTGAATCATAGTAGGCGTACCAGCTATAGCGGGATAGCCATTCATAATCCTCGTCATCAACTTTTGTGTTTAGCCCATTCCCTAACGGTATCTCTTTCATTTTCTGTCTCCTTCCTCGAGGTCTTTTGGATAATCGTCAATCCCCTTAGGGATGGCCAAGTCCATAAACTTGATTTCGGCCTTTTCCATACTCTCGTAGTCTAATTCAAGATTGTTTAAAAGACAAGGATTAGACTTATTTTCCAGTTGACTTACATACCAACGCAGTGTAGGATAAAGTAATAAACCATATAAAGAGAAAGGCCATGAGCAAGTCAAGAGCATTCACACTAATCGAACTCCTCGTTGTGATTGCCATCATTGCTGTTCTGATGGCTATTCTAATGCCGGCATTGAATTTGGCCCGGGACCAGGGGCGCAAGATGGTATGCTCCAACAACCTCCATAGTCTGGCCTTGGCCAACCAGCTATACGCAGCCAATTTTGATGACTGGGGCGTGCCGTGCCGTGATTCCAGCAACCCAGGATCTTCTATATGGACAGGCAATCCCGATTTCCGGAAATACATTGGCTACGAGGGAGCCGAACCGGGTCTGTCCTCCGTTCAAACCCCCAAGAAATACAAGTGCCCCAGTGATAGACAGAAAGCCTGGGCGCACGCCTATAACATTGAACAGGGAAACGAACGGGGGACCCTTGTCAGCTACGGCTTCAATATCGAAGACTGGTATCCCTCGGTAGGTCAGCCCTCATGGAGCGCCACTATGAGCCTGACCGTGTTGGCTTACAAGATGTCAACCGTCAAACAGCCCGCACGCAAACTACACTTCAACGAAGCGCACGACTGGTGGAGTAAGTGGAAGGGAGCCAATTACATCGACGGCTGGGACGTGTTGGGCCAGCAGGGCACTGTCAATGACTACAAGGCGGCCGGATGTGGCGGACCCACCATGTATCGCCATAATGACTCTGCCAATCTCGCATTCTATGACGGCCATGTCGAAAGCTGGCATAAGAGCAAACTATGGATACCTGAGCACGCCCAGCAGAAACCGTACCAACCTGACATCTGGGTCGTTAAGAGACAGACCTGGGAAGAAAATGGTGGCGGCATGTAATGCCGTTGAATGGGTCATAATTTATCAAACGATAAATATAGACCTTCAATGAAAAAAAGACTCTGATAAAGCTATCAAAGGTCTATTTTTACGCCAGGTTTCCCACCAAGTCGCTCAGACGTTTTTCGTAAGTTTATATTTTATTTATCCTTACTAAAACTAATCATCAGAACTTTACTCTTATCTTTTTGGTCCTGTTAGGTGCAAGGCTTCGGATACCTTCGAGGGTTTTCATCTTACCGGTATCCGGTTGGCCAACCTTTACTGTGTACTTACCTTTCTTAAAGACCTTGGGTCTATATGAAGTCCCGTTAATGCGAAGAGTATAGATGATTTCATCGTTTGACTCGTCAATCACCTGCACGACGGGATTTCTCATACCTCTGACCTGTATAGTCGGCAAATATGCAACGGCTTTACGCCCATAGTTATCCTCCTGTTTGATAGTCCTGGGCCATCCGGGATATTGTTTCGAAGCCGGGTCTGTAATATCTACATTTCTGGGCCAGCATTCGATTGTGATTTCTCTGGTCTTTTTATTGAATTTGACGACTCCGAAACCGGCTGCCCGCGTCGTCAGCTTTTGCCCATCGTTCGCCTCCGGACTCGGATTGGCGACAGCCAGGCACGTTACTTTATTTCCAAAACCATCGAGGAATTCTCCCGTATATTCCGGCGCACCCGGTTCGCGATTCTTGCCCTGCTCAAGCGGCCTCCACCACCGCAGATAGAGGTTCGCAATCGACGGCACGCAGAACGAATAGCATGCGTCATTCCAATCGTCTATCCCATGGTGAAAGATTGTCGCAAGGTGCTGGTCGCCCGCAATATGTATGGCAAAAGCCTTGCGTATCTCGGTGAGTGCTTTATTACGCCCCGTTTGAGGCCAGCCGTTCGAGTCCAGGTCCGCGTGCAGCCGGTTCCCTGTCTTGCCGTGAATATGTGCACCGCCGCAAAAGATTGTCTGTGACAGTACCGCTTTCATATCCGCACCGCGCCAGTCGGACGCCCAGTCCCGCAGAAACTTCAATTGGCGCTCACCCAGAAGTGTCGCGCCGGGCACGTCCACACTCTTCGGGTCATAATCAGGGTCTAAAATATGGTCCGGCCGAGGTCCACGCTGGGGAACAAGCCCCTTCGGACCCGACTTGAACTTCCTGTCCTCAATGATGGCGAAGCTTACTCCGCCTATTGTCAGAGAGGTGTAATACACCCCTATGCCCCGTTCTATCGGAGTAGGGTCATAAGGGTCGGGCAGATGGCTGGTTTGTGCCCGTTCAACCTCTTTGACGTATTCGAGCGGCGCAGCGTACCCTCCATCATGACCGGCACGAGTATGTGATACCTTTCCTTCCGCGCCCCACAGATTAGCCTGACCGACATCATGGTCATCAGGTATTGTAACTGTTGGGGTATTGCGAATGACATCTCCGAAATCTCTGCCGAATTTGAGCCAGGCGGCATAATGCCTGTTATGGTCATAGACCTGGTCTCCGGAAAAAAATAGAAGGTCGGGTTTCAGCTTTTTAATGTTCTCAACGATATCTACTTTAGGTATGTCTCCGCCGTGCCTGGGATTTATTGAGTTGCCCGTAAACGCAGCCACGACGATAGTATTTTTATCGACCGGGTCTTTGCGGATAATACCTGTGTAATATGCGTTCTTACCGTGTGCGGCGCGGTATTCGATATCTTTTGTCGAATCCCAGTTCTCAACCCGGAACACCGCCGTCCAGCCTCTCTCGACTACCTGCGTTTGGGCTATTTGTTTCCATGTTCCGTCTTGTTTGATTTCGAGCCGGACCTTTCTGTCTTCACCATCATTCAGCGGATATAACTGGGCGGTCATTTTCATGATATTGTTATGGACAGTGTACAGGGCAAAGCAAATAACTTTGTCTCTGGACACTTCGGGAACTTTCAGGGGTTGTGCATGAGCCGTGCTCAACAGCAGGATGGTTGCCAGAACCGTTGTAAGCACTTTTACTTTCGTTGAGTTCATTTCTATTCCTTTTATGTTTATGTAACTATGCTGATAGTACCGGTCTAAGAATTTCTGTGTTATTCCGATTATTCTTTGGCTCCGTGCTTGCGGAGCAGTTCGACGATTTCGGTATGACCTCTGTTTTCCGCCCACCTCAGAGGCGTTCGGCCCCGCTTGTCTTTTGCGTTGACGTCGGCTCCTTTAGCAATAAGCAGTTCTACAACGTCTTTTTGACCAAAATAGGCAGCAAGACGCAGAGGCGTTCGGCCCCGCTTGTCTTTTGCGTTGACGTCGGCACCTTTATCAATCAGCAGTATTACAATGTCTATCTGGCCGCTACTAACCGCAAAGTGCAGGGGTGTCGTCCCAGCCTGCGTCTTTGCATTGACATCCATACCTTTGGATACGAATGATTTGACCTGTTCTATATCACCTACAGCCGCATAATCGTAGAATGTCATAATCTCCTTTGAGTCACCTGATTGATTTGCGTGCTTGAGTAAAAGCTCAAAAACTTCTGTATGACCGTTCTCTTTAGCCAATCCTATGGCAGTGCGGCTGTCGTTATTTTGTACTTTAAAGTCGGCACCTTTAGTAAGAAGCAGTTCTACACCGTCTTTTTGACCAAATCTGGCAGCACGATGCAGCGGGGTCGAGCCGTTATTATTCTTTGTGTTTATATCAGCACCTTTATCAATCAGCAGTATTACAATGTCTATCTGGTCGTTATTAATCGCAAAGTGCAGGGGTGTCATGCCCAGCTCGCTCGGTGTATCGACATTTGCGCCTTTGGCAATGAGAAGGTTCACTATGTCTCCATGGCCGACGGCGGCAGCAGTGTACAGGGGCGTCCAGCCCCAATTGTTTCGTGCGTTGACATCAGCTCCGCTGGAAATGAGTGATTTAATTAGTTCGATATTACCATCGGACACTGCCTCATGGAGTGTCTTGGCCTGATTATCTTCTATCTTAGTGGAGGAAATCTCTTTCGCTCCGTGCTTCGTAAGCGGTGTTTGACCAGAGTCATTCTTGGCGTTGATAAAGGCGTACATGTTCTTGTCAGTGCGTAAATAGATCTTTCCATCCACCAGGGCAGGAGTAGCATTGATGCGCTCTCCTATTTTATTCTGAGCCAATATCTTGAACTTGTCCCCGGCTTGTACGACTATTACAACGCCGTTTAGTGAACAGAAGTATATCTTACCGTCAACCGCAACCGGTGAGGCATAGTAGTATGTCCTTGGCCCAAGTTTATCGCCATATACTTTGTCTCCTGTTTTTGCATCGTAACATGTAACATTGCCGCCATGCTTGACTAAATAAACCCGTCCCTGGTAAAACAGAGGCGATGGAACCTGCCCAATCCCTTCGTATGCAGTCCACTTCACGTGCGTCCGGCTTACATCATCTTTCCCTCCGCTGCGGATCGCAACAAGGTTATCCATCTTTCTCGGTTCGATCTTTTTAGTATCTATCACAACTTTGTTCCACTCCGCTTCACTGATAGCACCGTCCTGGTCAGTATCATGTTTTGAAAAACGTTTTTTGGCTCCTCTCATTCCTATTCCTCCAGACCGGTATTCCGATACAAGGTCTTCAGGAATCTCTGCCTGAACCAGGCGGCCATCTTTATCGCTGTCATACCTCTCGATAAGTTCGTTGAAATCGGGCAATTCTATCGGATTGACAGGATCACCGGTTCCGTACGTAGCGGCGGCTACAAAAAGTGTATCTCCTGCATAAACCGGAGTGGGAATGGGGATCCCTTGTGGCAGATTGTTTAACCACCAGCGCTTGCGTCCGTCCTTGAGGTCGTAAGAGATCAAATTTTGGCCACCATGTACAACCAGTTCCTGTTCATTCCCATGTTTCCACAGCACGGGAGTTGACCAACCTCCTTTCACTTGGCGCTCTTGCCTCCATATCGTTTCTCCTGTGTCTCGATTTACGGCAAGTATATACGCACCTTCACGTTCATTTTGATTGCAGTTAATCACAACCATGTTGTTTGCCAGCACTGGTGATGACGCAGAGCCGTACCAGATATTAGGAATAGGAAGCGGTTTCCTCCATAACTCATTGCCTTCCACATCATAGGCTAATAGACCAAACGAGCCGAAGTAAACGTACACTCTTTTTCCATCGCATACAGGTGTTGGAGCAGCATGGCTGTTAGAACCGCTGATTCTTTCCAGCTTCTCGGGGACAACAGACCTGCGCCACTTGATTTTGCCGTTTCCACGCTCAATACAAATCGTCTCAAGGCTCTTACCGGAACGAGCTGTAATGAAAATATTATCTCCCCAGATACACGGCGACGAGTGTCCTTTTGGAACCTCAGTTTTCCAGAGCAGGTTTTGCTCAGGGCCAAACTCAACCGGGGGATTCTGACCTTCGGCCCCAAGACCCGAGCTGTTCGGCCCGCGAAACTGAGGCCAGTTCGACTCGTTTGCTCGTGTTGTGTTGGCCGAATGTACAAGCAGGAATGCGGCAATCAGGGCTGCCTGAATAAGGTATCGTTGCTTTGTCATAATCTATCTCCTTTGAACTGAGATTTCCCATACAATAGATTTTACTGTGTCCGGTAGAGCAAAGGAGCGGAACGGCCGAGTTGTTCCATTTTATTACCAGGTATATTATACATCCTGTAAGGTAATTTATAAAAGGATTTTTTCTTTACTCCGGTCGAACCGCGCGACCTTGCCCTCGCGTAAACAGAGCATACCCATTTGTAATGGCGTTTGCACATAGTACGCTAAATCCATTGGGCTTAGAGTCTGCTGCTGGCGCGAACGGCAGCAGTCGAGGAATTTCTGCCAGTATCCGACAAAGTCTTCCCCGTGCTCGATGGCGAAACGCTGGGGTTTTTTCTTGGAACCCTCGGCGGGCATAAAAACGATTTCGTTCTTTTCGATGGTGAGCGTGCCTTCCCATCCGCGGATAACCGGCAAACGATTTCCAGCACCACGACACGCGGTTGTCGCATAATTATTTCCCTGCGTTCCTAATACCGCAACTGTGATATTCTCCGGGTAATCGATGAGCATATTAAACGTATCGGGTATCTCACGCTCCTGATAGCGGAACTTGCCGCCGGTTGCCACGACCGTGCTGGGCATACTAACTCCGAGCATAGACAGCACCGGCGTCAGACTATGCGGAAACAAATCCGTCGAAGGCCCGCCTGCATAATCCTCGTACATCCGCCAGCGGAAGAATCGGCTCACGTCAAAGGGACGCTTAGGCGCATCGCCGAGAAAGCCTTCCCAGTCCAGCTCTGAACCGGGCCTAACATCGGCGTCATCAATTGGCATACCGCGCTCACCCCAGTCACCTACACGAAAATAGCCGCACTCGGCGTGAATTGGCCGGCCAATCAAACCGTCAGCAATCAGGTTCTTCATTTGCTTCCATGCTGAGTCGTACATACCTTGCGTACCGAGCTGGAAGACTCGGCCGCTTTTTTTCACCTCTGCCGCCAACCGCTTGGTCAGCTCGAACTGTCGCCAGTGCGTTACCGGCTTTTCGCAGTAAACGTCCTTGCCTGCCCGGACAGCGTCAATCGCCTGATAGCCGTGATGATGGTCCGGCGTGGCGATGCAGACAACATCAACATTCGCATCATCAAGCAGTTCCCGATAATCCATATATCCCTTGGCACCGTAGCCTTTCGCGCGTTGTTCCATTCGTGGCTTGTAAACGTCACAAACGGCGACAATATCTATTGGTTTTTTTGCCTGTGTCTTGAGCCAGTGAACGACATTAAAGTGAGCACCGCTTCGACCGCCGCAACCGATGAAGCCAACCCCGATACGTTCATTGGCACTTCGCCTTTGGCCGATGGCACGTTTCGAAGATGTACCTGCAACTGTAACTGTTGCCGCAGCCGCACCAGCCCGGCGAATGAACTGCCGACGCGTCAGGCTGTGCTTTGTCTTGTCTATTGATTTTTGTTTCTTACTCATAGCTTTCTCCTCAATTCAGTTTATATTATTACTTAGGACTGGTAAAGAAGTTAGGTTTCGTTTTTGGCTGAGCGAGGACAAGGCTGACACCGCCAGCCGAAGCCGCAGCCAGCCAAAAATGGAAGATAATTTATTTACAAGTCCTTAGGGTTGACCCACCAGTTATAAACCTGTTCGATTCGCTCGTTTTCAACTCGATTGTCCCACACGACCACGGCGTAGCGTAATACCAGTGGTTTATCTGATGTTATTGCCAGCGGCTCTTTGTGCAGATTCAGCGTCGCCGAGAGGTAAGCAAAAGGCTTGGTCATAGTAAACCACGGTGTCGGATGACGCAGATTATCCGGATGGCCGAACATAGCAACCGTAACAACTTTGCCGTTCGCCTCGGCAGTATAAGCGCACCACCTTGCTTGCACAAGCCGTTCGTTACCCCGCACGACATCGCCGGTCTTACCCTCAGCGTTGCGGAACTGACCACCAGTATCCATCGATTTCAAAAAACGCATACCCAAACCAAAGTAATGTGAACCGCTAAGCGTCGCTGATTCTTTTCCGGATGGCACAGCAAAGCTGGATTGCCAGTCCAAAAGCGTGGCCTTAAAGTCGTTCATGGGGCAGACCGCGATTGTGCGACACTCCTTGAGCAGCAATTCTTCATTGCGAGGGTTGACCCAGTCGAGCTGTTCCGTAAAGCCCGCGATGGGTACACCATTGTGTTTGTCGATTCTTGTGTCGGTAAAGCAGCGGTGCATTTGACGGCCTGGTGACCGTTGCTCTTCCCAGAAGTTCACACCATCCACGGCAACCGCAAACATCAATGCGTGATGATGCAGATGGTCGGCAGGCGCATCGCGCAGAACGTTAACGCCGCGCGGCGAGAATAACTGCTGCACGCATGGTTTGAAAGGCACGTCCCGGTAATGATATCGCAGCAAAACACTATCGCCTGTATGGACCGAAATAATATTTTCCTCTGTAGTAATCCTCATAGGGTTTTCCGCAAATGTCGTGTCCGAGACAGCTAAAAAAACAACAGCCAATAAGAGAATGATGGTAATACTTTTGAAGTTTTCCATAACCGCTTTTCCTTCAGTTACTTTTTCATAAACTTAGGACTGGTAAAGAAATTAGGTTTCGTTTTTGGCTCCAGCGAGGACAAGGCTGACACCGCCAGCCGAACTTGCCTGCCGGCAGGCAGGGCCACAGCCAGCCAAAAATGGAAGATAATTTATTTACAAGTCCTTACTTTGGTCCCCCGATACATCGGGGTTCCGTCACCACTGATAATTCCACATAGCCATATATTCGGGACCGGGCAAAAATTTATCATTTGTTTTTTTCAGCTTTCGAGACAATATCTTTTCCAGTTGTTGCTGGATTTGCGCATACTTCGGACTATTACACAGATTTTCCAGTTGATATGGGTCTCTCTGATTATCATAAAGCAGCCACGGCCCGTTAATATCCCGCACATAAGTATAACGTCGCGTGCGCACCCCCCGGTATTCCCGACCACCCCGCTTATAACTCCATTGGTGGAACGGCACCGGGCACATTATCAAAACCGCATCGTTATCCGGCGACTGTGTTCCTTTAATCACACCTGAGAAATCCTTACCCTCAACCGATTTTGGAATGGCAATACCGCTCAAGCCAAGCAGTGTCGGCATAATATCAGGTGTATTAATCGGCATATCAATCTTCCTGCCTGTTTTCCCGTGTACCGCGGGATAGCGCACTAAAAACGGTACCCTGACCGACTCTTCCCAGGGCTTTTGTTTTTTAGTCTGACTGTGAGAATGCAGCATATCACCGTGGTCGGAGGTAAAAACAAAAATAGTATTTTCTTCAATGCCGCATTCTTTTAACGTATCAAGAACATCTCCAATGCAATCATCCAATACCGCGATATGGGCATAATAGCCGGCCAACTCTTCCCGTGCCTTTTTCTTTAACGACTCAGGGACATTGGGATGAAGGATAATTTTGTCTGCCGAGAACATCCTTCGATATTTTTCCGGGGCCGTGTGATATGGCCCGTGCGGCGGACCCCACGACACGAACAGAACGAACGGTGTTTTGTTCGCATATTGCCGAATATATTTTTGAGCTTCGCGGGTCTGGGCAATGGCATCATAACCATCCCAGTATTGCTTGACGGGCGTGTCACCATAATAAAGTGAATTGTTGTAATTGTGGGTGCATTCACAGACCCTCCAGAACTTAAAGCCCTGCCTTCTTTCCTTCGGGATAAAGGAGCTCCTGCCATGACCGTCTATATGCCACTTGCCGATATATGCTGTTTCGTAACCGGCCTGGCCATATACTTTACCAATGGTAGTAGCATCCGGATCTAATGGCTTATCGTTATAAAAGATACCGTGCGTAAGCCAATACTGCCCGGTTATTAAGCTGGCACGATACGGCGTGCACACCGGACAACCTGACACAGCGTTAGTGAAGTTGATACTTTCTTTCGCAAGTTTATCTAAGTGTGGCGTTTGGGCATTGGGGTCACCGCCATAGCCAGTCGCCTGTGCTCGCCATTGGTCAGCGAAGATAAATACAAGATTCGGCTTTCGCGCGGACTTTGCGCCAAGAAACTCTGCACCTGCACATCCCGCTAAACCTGCCCCTAAGACAGCCGATGCCGCACCAAGCCCGGCTCTCTGCAGAAACTCTCTTCTTTTAATACGTCCTTTTTTCATATTCAAATATCTGTCTGTTTGCGACCTGCAAGCTGCTACACCAGTTTTTTAAGGTAACTGATACTTCGCTCAGCTTGTTCCACAGTACCACACTCGACGCTAAAAACAATATCACGGGGTGCGCCTTTGCATATCTCGACCACTTTTTTCCAGTCGATAACTCCATCACCACAGGCACAACCCACCGGCGTTCCTGTTACCTTGCCGCGTTCGTCCTCTGATTGCTGCACCGAAATATCCTTGGCATGCAGATGTACCAACCTGTCCTTGACTTGCCCGAGCCACTCAATTGGGTCGTGACCGGACAGGTAACTGTTGCCGGTATCGAAGTTGATTCCGATAGCTTTTGAATCAACCAGCTCATAAATCTTGTCAAGGCCCTCAGGATGCTGGCTGTACTGCTGGTGTGGCTCAAGTCCAATCAATATCCCGCGTGCTTCCGCAACCGCCGCTGCTTCTTTCAACACATACCGCATCAGAACGTGGTCTTCTTCCTCCGTCGTCCACAAGGGTTTAGGCCCTTCATCGGTATTCACCACCGGAGCACCACATTCAACCGCAAATCGAATTGCCTGCTTGAGATACTCCGTACTGATTTCCGGTTTACACAATGGCGTATGCGCCGAAAGGCCGGAAAGCTTAATACCCGCCTTGTCACACGCCCGTTTAATCCGGTACGGATCATCTAACATAGATACACTGTGAAAATACCCCGCCTCACTCAGCAGCTCTCGCCCCCAGTGTACCATCGGCTCTACGTATTCATAGCCTAACTCCGCCGCTTTTTCCACACCCCACTCAAACGACTTGTCGGCGTGCCGCACAAACTCCATATTGACACCGATATAAACATTTGACATTTTACGTTCTCCTTAATGGGCAGGAATCCAAAATAAATTGTCATTGCGAGGCCTGCCTTAGAGCTTGTGCCCGCGAAGGCGGGTAAAGCAATCTCAATACTGTTTAGCCCCCAGTTTTACTGGGGGTTTTCTTTCCTCCCGGCATAATACCCGAATCAGCAACTCAAGTCCAACTCATCTTGTAAAGATTTCGTCCAGGAATCCAAAATAAAATGTCATTGCGAGGCCTGTCTTTTAGGCCGAAGCAATCTCAATATTGTTTAGCCCCCAGTTTTACTGGGGGTTTTCTTTCCTCAAGTCCAACCCATCTTGTAAAGATTTCGTCCACTTTTCCCGTTCTTCGAACGATAAGAAAATTTTGGCGGGAATTGCATGTTTAGAAGGTAGGGTACGATACTTGTCTGATGACAGTCAAGATTTCGCACCACTTTGACTGTTTAGCCCCCCAACCCCATGATCTTACCTGCCTATAAGGCAGCGTTGGGGGGTCACGTCCCGAAAGCGCCATACGTCATCACATACCCAACATCACCGTCCCCCCTCGCCTCAATGCCTGTTAGCCCCCGGCACTGTCGGGGGTTGCTTGTCCCGCACTTATTGAGTGCTAACTCACGTCTAATTAGTTCGGGGCAATTCATTGCGGGGTCCTCCCCCCAAGCAACCAGCGACCATCAAATCCTTTGTTCGTATTTCTATGAATCGTGCCCTTGCACATACCGAATGCGTTCCTGCAAAGACGCCTCATCAAAGCAAAACCGCTTATCATACCCCCGAGTCCAAACCTTCCCCTCCAATCCCTTCTCTCTCAACGCCACCGTACTTGCATTCTTATATCTTCGAACGGTCTCTTCGATAGGTCTCCCATCATGCCCGACCACAATATGCACATGATTCGAACACACGGCTATTGCAAGGATACTCTGCCCTATTCTCCGCGCTTTGCCCAAAATCGTCCGCTCTACGACCGCCTTATTCTCCTTGCCAAGCCTGACCGGTCTTTGGGCCAACCGCCCTCGATTGGCGTCATGCAACGTCTTGTTCTCTCCCAATACTTGGCCGTTTCTTACATAACCTCGCCTGTCACCCTGCAACCACGTCCCATACGTAGTCCAGGTCACCATATAACCAACCGTCTTCGCCATCCCAAGCGTCCCTCATACTCGCCCACCCCTCACCTCATCTAACGCCACGATTCATCGCGGCGCCTGTTTAGCCCCCTAACCCCGAAGGGCGTTGGGGGGTCCGTCCCGAAACCGCCATACGTCAACATATACCCAATCATTCTAGCCA
>JADFJC010000147.1 GCA_022566315.1 Planctomycetota bacterium | reverse complement strand
GAGCGAGGACAAGGCTGGCAAGGAAGCAAAACGCAGGCCTACTGGTTGGTAGTCCGAGTTTTGCTGAGGCCGCCAGCCGAAGCCGCAGCCAGCCAAAAATGGAAGATAATTTATTTACAAGTCCTTAGGAAAGGAATCAATGCGCGTGCAGTTCTGTCCTTCGGTATATGAACACGCTGCCGGATTGATTGGCAAAACCCCCTGGGAAGTGTCACGAAACGGCCAACTGTTATCAAAAGCTCACATTGAAGCGTTTCGTCTCTACAATCATCGCCCTGTCGTGGTTGGCATAGACATTTATAACCTGGAAGCCGAGGCGTACGGCGCAACTGTTGACAGGCCGTCCGGCATCGGTGTTCCTGCCATTCTTAGGCATCCCTATTCCACAGCCAAAGAGCTAATGACTCTGGAGCCGTTTAATCCCAAAACTGACGGTCGCATTCCGATGGTTATAGAAGCCGCCAGGCGCGTTGCCGATGAATGTCCCGAGGCGGATGTTAGAATACCTTTGAGCGGTCCCTTCTCGCTTGCAACAAATTTAATGGGATTTGAGAACCTGTTGTGCGAGATTATGACCAGCCCTGACCTTGTTGCTCGTACTCTAAACCATCTTGTGGCCGGGCAGGTCGAGTTCTGCAAAGAAATCGTTCGACAAGGTTTGGACATCGGCTTTTTCGAATCGGCCGCCGCTCCGCCGCTGCTGTCTCCGGACAACTTCAGGGACATTGAGCTTGGCGCTCTTAAAAAAATTATGGAAGAGACATCGATGGTTGTAGGCCATCCTGTTCCCTGCATAATAGGCGGTAACACTTTGCCGATTCTTGATTATATTCTGGAAACGGGGACAGGATATGTTTGTTGTCCGGCTGGAACGGACCAGAAAATGTTTATGGAAAAAATGCGGACGCATCCCGACGTGACGGTCAGAATCAATATGGACCTGGGGCCGATGACGTCGAAAAATTTTGAAGCCGTTAAAAAGGAAGTTGACAGAGTATTGGAACTGGCCAACAATAGAGAGAGAGTTTGTATTGGCACGGGTTGCCTGCCATTTGAAACAGACCCGGAAATAGTCTTAAAAACAAAAGAATATATTCTGTCTAAGAACATCGGTAGAAACAAAGGAAATCAGGCCATCAGGAAACCTGGGTATAGAATATCAGGAAATCAGGATACCGGAAAAGGACAAAGTTAACCTTATATTCTGGTAACCTGATACCCACTGCCTGATAACCTGGTATTCTGATAACCTAAGAAACGTTTAATACAGGAGAGTAGAAATATGTCGCCAGACCAAACAAACCAGGGCTTGGGCGCCGGCCAGAAACAACAAGTAATGCATATGAACCCGCGCATCGAAAAAGACCGTCAATTGATACTGGATGCCCAGCGCAAAGGTAAAGGGGCGCTTTTAAAGGTTTATATGAGGTTGTCAGGTCCCGGCTGGCTTCAAAGCGGAATTACCCTTGGTGGCGGCTCGCTGGCTTCGAGCTTGTATCTCGGCGTGCTGGTGGGCTTTGGTTGTATGTGGCTTCAGCCGTTGGCTATGATATTGGGTATCATTATGCTAAGCGCCATTGCGTATGTAACACTTTCTACCGGTGAGCGACCGCTGCGTGGTATCAACGAGCACGTCAGTCCCATCCTTGGCTGGGGTTGGCTTCTGGCGTCAATGATGGCAAACATCGTCTGGTCGCTTCCTCAGTTCGCCCTCGGGACCGCGGCACTGCGGCAGAACATCCTGCCAGGGCTCCTCGGGTCGGCGGTAATGGCGGAAATACCCAGTAAAATGATTGCCGGTGCAATCTTTCTGGCAATTTGCCTGACTTTTACTATGACCTACAGCGCCGGCGGCAGGGGCGTCAAGGTATTCGAGATACTGGTTAAGATAATCGTCAGTATGATAGTACTTTGCTTCCTCGGCGTTGTCGTCAAGCTCAGCATCGAGGGAAAGATATTCTGGGGTGAAATCTTGAGCGGCTTCATTCCCGACCTGAGTCTGTTCACGAAACCAACCGAAATAATAATGTCTCATATACAAAAAGTAGCCGAACAGTTCCAGCCTTTCTGGACCAACATGATTGTGGGTCAGCAGCGTGACGTTATGATAAGCTCCGCGGCCACCGCCGTCGGTATCAATATGACGTTCCTGCTGCCGTACTCGATGCTGCGCAAGGGCTGGGACAAATACTTCCGTGGCCTGGCTATCTTTGACCTGTCAACAGGATTATTCATTCCCTTTATCATAGCGACGGGTTGCCTGGTTATCGCTTCGAGCAGCCAGTTCCACGGCAAGCCGGCAGAAGGCTTTGTCGGTGACGAGCCGGGCGGTCAGATTACCGCTGAGCCTGCACCAAACCTCGTAGGTCCCTACAAGGGACTTCTTGCAAGCAGACTCGAATTCCAAATAGGCGCCGAACAATTCGCCAAACTCACCCCTGAACAGGTACAGGAAAAGTCGGAGGCTCTGCCCTGGGCAGACAAAAGAATGGCTGCGATGTTAGTCAAGCGCGACGCCTTCAACCTGGCCAACACACTGGCACCGCTGACAGGTCCTGTTATTGCCCAGTACGTATTCGGCTTCGGCGTTTTTGGTATGGCGATGAGCGCCGCCACAATGCTGATGACAATCAACGGTCTGTGTTTCTGCGAGCTTTTGGGCAGGCCGCCGAGGGGCTGGACACAGAAAATCGGCTGCCTGATGGTCTCGGTCGGAGCGCTCGGGCCGTTCTTCTGGAAAGATGCTGCACCCTGGCTTGCGATACCGACGTCCGTCTTTGCAATGGTGCTGCTGCCCATCGCATACTTTGCGTTCTTCCTGCTGATGAACCAGAAGAGTTTCCTCGGCGAGAATATGCCTATTGGGATCAAACGCATCCTCTGGAATGTCCTTATGGCACTGGCAGCGGGCGCCGCATCATTCGGATGCGTCTGGAGTCTCTGGTCGAAGCTGCAGTGGCTCGGCATCGGACTGCTGGTCGGCTTTATCGGCCTGTGCGTCGTAGTGCATTTCCTTCGTCCAAAGCGATTGACAGCATGACGGGCGAGCAATGGAACAAGCTGCTGGCAGTTATAAACGGTGAATTGGTTGAGCCGCTGCCGGTGGGATTTATCATCGACAGCCCCTGGCTTCCGAGCTGGGCGGGGATTTCTACGCTCGATTATTATTCCAGCGAACAGATGTGGTTCGAGGCCAACCTCAAGGCCGTCAGACAGTTCCCGGACATTATGTTTTTGCCGGGATTCTGGTCCGAGTTCGGGATGTGTACCGAGCCGTCCGCCTTCGGCGCGAAATGCTCCTGGCCGGAAAACGAGCTGCCTTATGCGGATAAAATCATCACCGATATTCAGGATGTCCATTCACTCTGCAAGCCGAACTCGAAGACGGACGGCCTGCTGCCATTCATCCTCAATCGCCTCAAACATTACCAGGGCCGAATCGAGCAGGCGGGACACGCCATCAGATTTGCGGTCTCGCGCGGGCCGTTGAATGTGGCCTCGTTCCTGGCCGGCAGCACCGAATTCCTTATGGCCATCCGAACCAACCCCGACGAAACACGCAAATTGCTCGGAATTGTAACGGATTTCATTATCGACTGGCTCGAGCTTCAGGCCCGGACCTTTCCTTCCATCGATGGCATATTTATCCTCGATGACATTGTAGGCTTTTTAGGTGAGGAAGATTTCAAAGAATCAGCGCTGCCATATCTGAGGCGCATTTTCCAGTCGCTTGACGTTACGGTGAAATTCTTCCACAACGACGCCCCCGGACTTGTTTGCGCACCGTATCTTCCTCAAATCGGCGTGAATCTTTTCAACTTCAGTTTCCAGCACACCCTCGCCCAGATGAAGGAGCTTACGAATCCCGATAAATCGGGACTTACTTTGCTCGGAAACATCCCCACACGCGATGTTCTCGCAGCAGGTACAGCCGAAGATGTGCGCAACAGCGTCAAAGCTGCACTCGAATCGGTAAGCGACAAGAGCCGGATTATCCTGTCCTGTGGTGGCGGCATGCCTCCTGACGTTTCGACAGAGAACATCGAGGCTTTTCTATCATCGGCCGCCGGCTCTTAGTCAAAGGGCAGTATTACTCCCCCTTGAGGAGTTCTCTTGATACTGCTCTTAGCACCTTCCGGCACTTTAAATTCAACCTTTTTTAGCCGGCAAATCAGGCCTTCGGAAATTTTATCGAAGTCGCCTTTTATGAGCCTGGCGTATGAGATTGTCGGCGTTACTTTTTCAATCTTGATTATTGCGATAAGGTTTTCCGTTCGGCCTAATGATTCTTTCGTATCAAAGTCAATTATTTCTTTGCCCTGAATCAAGACCTCCAGGATAGAACCTTTTGAGATTCTTTTACCGCCCTGGTTGATAATAACCTGCCCCTCTGTATTTTTGCTTGCGATGCGTATCGGGTAGAGTCTGTCGATAATATTATCGACAACCTGGTTGGCGACTCTGATTGTAAGGTTATCAACCATTTCTCTGTAATCCAGGTCTTCAGGCCTCCATCTTTTCACGAGCACTTTGACCTGGTCTTTTTCAAGGGCAATATTAACGGTGTCGGCCAATTTGACTTGCCTTGTAGAGGCAACTATCAGGCGATAGTCAAAAACGTAATCAACTTCGTACTCTCTGATCGGACGGCCGATAGCTCTGGATGTTCTTTCTTTTATTCGGAGTCTTGCGTTGGATATGGTTCCGACAATCATATAATCGGCACCGAGGACCTGGCCCAGTCTGGCCTTTTCCTCAATAGGCGAATCGTCAGAGAGAAGAATATTTCTGTTCTGGGCAAATTCAGCGATATACTCTCTGTCTAAAACAGCGAATTTATTTGTCCCTGAAAGGCCTACGCTTAGTTGCTGGGAGAGCTTAAGAGACATTTCAACCGCCGAAGGAACAAAGCTGCCGAATTGATAGGAGTCATAGAGTGTTTGAATCGGCATTATCGCCAGCTTGAGCCTGTTGGTTTGTTCAGGGTCTTCGTAGTCGTAAACCCAGGCTTTAATTGTAACCTCGTAGGTTCTATCGTCGATTTTTTGTTCATCAATAATTTCGTAAGATTTGACCCAGCCTGCAATATCAGTTAACTGGGTGGAACCGCCCACCTGGACAGATACGGAGTCAAATTCGATGGTTTTGCCCGTATCTCTTGTGTCAATGCCCACCCCGGCGGACTGGAAGCCGAATTCGTACCTTCCCGAACTGACTGCAATACCTTTGGCCTGAGCGACGGCCTGATACAACGCTTTTTGGATCGCCTGTTCTCTGGTTATGCCCTGCCCTTTTGTTTGGCGAACTATAGTTTTAGCAGCGGAAAATGCTTTAGGGCAGATCAATACCACCACAAACAGGAGAATGTATATCTTTTTCATTTTTAACCCCACTTTATCTTGAACAATAAAACAAAATTATGCTCTTACCACGCTACGGACCTGTTACTTCCTCGTTTACCGATAATACTTTCTTTCTGCCAGAATCTCAGGCCGGTTGTTAAGTCTGTTATCCTGAGCTGGAAATAATATTCAACCTGCTGGCGGTTATTATCGTAACGAATGTTTCTCTGGATAATTTTCCCGGAGATACTCAGCTCAGGTGCAATTAACGTTCTTCTACCTGCAAGGGTTTCCTGTTTGAATTCGTCTCCCGTTGCTGAGTCTCTGATATCTCTCATCTCGTAAATCATTTCGTCCGGGGCGCCCTTGCCACCTACGGCTGAGGTCATTACGACCATACCGCTGTTCATAAGCTCTTCTTCAATCTTTGCCATCAACTGGTCGGTGTCGATTCGCTGCATGGTGTCATTTGTAACTCTGCCGGTCGTCATGACATATCTTCCACCGCCCGGCTTTTTAAGAGCGCCTGAACCAATCATCGATTGAATCATTTCGCTGGCGGCCTGGTCAAAATCCCGGTAATCCAGGGCCATAACTGCCTTACCATCATCGTTTATAACGTCAATGTTGACAGTTTTCGTGGCACAGCCTGCAAGTAAAAGGCCTGCTAATGTGATAATTATTTTTGTTCTCATAATTTACTCCCACTTTTTAGTGTCCATTCTGAAATCTACAGCTTCTACTCTCGGCGCGACAGCCTTAAGGCTAAATGAGGATTTACCCGTCGCCGAGGCCGGCAGCCATGTGCTTGTCTTGGTTTGAATCATTAAACCGTTTGCATCGAGCCATTCAATTTTATACCTGAACCGCTTGGTATTGTATGAGCGGTTGTGTCCGTTGATATTAAGCTCAAGGAATCCGGTGTCGTTTCTGGCCAGAATGGCTTCGTCGATTTCGATGCGTTCGCCTATCAGTGCGCTAAATGCGTAGGCTACCGGACGGGTTACGATATTATTGGCAAGGTCATCGCTTCTTATTCCTTCCCTTATATGAATTTTCGCAGTCGGCTGATCACAGGCTGTCAGCGTAAACGCGAGAACTACAAGCAGTATATTTGTGATTGTCTTCATTTTCTAATCTCCGAAAAAAACTTTAATTTAGAAAGTTATAACCTCAAATATCGGCTCAGCCTGATTGGCTGTTATTCTAACATATACTATCGCATTATTACAATCAGGAATATTAATTTCAAAGGGAATCGCATCGGCTGGTGTAATTTTTAATTTGCCGTTTTTCGGCTTTGGGAACCTGGCAATCTGAAAGTCTTTCGGCAAAGATGTCCATATCCTGACATCAGCAGCGGTTGTCGCATAACTGTATGCCGCCACTATGCGAGAAACCGCCGAAGAAGCAGAAGAGCCTTGTTTCTCAAGAGCATACTGCGCAATAGCTTTTGCTGTCGTTGATACGATAGCTCTTGTTAAAATACCCTTAAAATCTTTGCTGAACTCTGTCTGGACAACCCTGTCCATGTCTGAGACCAAAGAAGTCTTATAATCTTTACCGTCAACTTCTGCAACCAGATATTGGTATGCTCTGTCTCTGAATTCCAACTCCGGCAGAGCAATTCCAATATATTTAACTTTATCTGTTGCAACGAACAATGGAATATCCAGCCTAAATTCTTTTTTTACAGGCCCCAGGCCATTCTCAAATATCAGCCATACCGTATCTTCAAGTCGACCTTTTCCGTCAAGTATATTCTCAGTAATGCTGAGGTCATCAGCTATATAGGCGTTATTTCCAACCATACCATAGGATTCTTTGAGCAAATCCACTGCTTTAGAGTGGTCACCAACCAGGTTAAAGAATACACCTGCAAGGTAGGTTGCAAAAGGATTAACGAAATCAGGATAAGCTTCAAAATTGTAGAGATTAGGATATTTTTCAGCTAAGATTTCCTGTGTTTCGGGATTTTCGGCGTTGGATTTTGAAAAATTGTTTTTTTGCTGGTCCTTTTCCAACTCGGCCTGGAGTTTATGTATCTCTTCATTGAATTTCTCTTTTGCTCGTCTCTGTCTGTCAAGAGCACGATTAAATTCCACTCTGGCCAGGTCAAACTTCTTTTCAGCCATAAAGTTCAGGGCCTTGTAAACGTTGACCATTATGCCGTCATACTCTTCGCCTCTGTAAGGTATTATGTTTTCATTTACGATAGTAGAGCCGATGCCGTCGCCAAGCCTGGACTGTTCATCGTAATATTTGAGCATATCTTCAGCTTTATCGAAGGTCTCGGTGCTTTTGGTATATTCTTGTTGAATTCTTTCAACTGTTCCAAGTTGTAAGGCCCAGAGTAAGTCCTCGCCCCTGGGGTTCTTCTGTTTGCTTATCTTACCCTCAGCAAAGAGGGCTGAATTCTCATAGTCGAATCTTTCAAAATGCCCATTGAAAGTAGTTAAGTGGTCCTTTGGAGCGTTACAACCTGTGAAAAAAGGCAGACTTAAAAGGCCTAAAATTGCAAATACGCTAAAATTCTTAAATCTAACTCCACTCATATTACTCTCCAAGGGTTCTGCATATCTAAAATGGTCGGTGATTATTGTAGGCTACGTCAAGGGAATTTTAGAGATTCTTGAAGTTTTTTCCTCCTGTTTTTTGGCACCCCATTATTTCCGTTTTATCGGAAGAATCTTGATGCGCCCTTAGCTAAATAATCCCTAACAAATATTAACTAAGATGCCTGCGTCAAAAGTTCGCTCAGGCAGCTTTGCTGAGCTTTGAAAATTCCTCAAACCGTTGAACATATACCAAAATTTGCATTCTCTGGCTTGTACGAACACTTCCGGGTATCTTTGCCCACCT
>JADFJC010000146.1 GCA_022566315.1 Planctomycetota bacterium | reverse complement strand
AGGCAGGGTTAAAAAGCCAAACATTCCTGGAATCGACCTGCCTTTTGTTACCACTCTAAAAAACGTTCTGCGGTGCAAGAATATGAAGTGTGAGTACTATCCATCTATAAACAAGGCAAAGCCGGTCGAATGTGGTGATAACGTGCTAATCTGGGGCGACCACTTCGGCGCCGCCGACACTGCCGAGAGGCTCGGTTGTGCCGGTAAGAAGGTTACGATTGTTACTGAGAATCACGACTTCGCCGAATGGATGGAGCCGTGCCATCGGGATGTAATGCTCAAGCGCTTTGCGTGCGGCAATGGCGAGGGGCTAAAGAGCAAGACTTACAAATACCCTGTCAGAATTATCCCTGATTCTTCGGTCCTGGAGATCAAGAAAGGCGGTACGGTCATTATCGTCAGTAGTACCTTTGAACGCTTTGAAGTGAAGGTTGACACGGTCGTTCTTGCCAAAGTCGAGCCTAATGACGGTGCCTATGAGGGCCTTCTTAAGGCAGGTCTTACCGTGGTCAAGGTCGGCGATGCGAAGAAAGTCAGAAACGTACGGGGAGCGGTGACCGACGGTGCGAATGCTGCGCTTACGATAGAAGAAGGCGTAACGCTAAACGCCAACAACGAGCTTATCTCGAATCTGCCGACAGGCATTGATTTGTCATAACGCCGATGAGCAAATGCGTTCGTACAGGGAAATTTACAGGACAGGTAAGGAAAAAGGACAGAGAACAGAACTGACTTCTGACTTCTGACTTCTGTATAAGGAATCAAAGATATGAAAAGAATTAAGGTCGGTGTCATAGGCACGGGTTTCATTGGCCCGGCTCACATCGAGGCGTTGAGGCGTTTGGGCAATATCGACGTTGTCGCTTTGGCAGAATGCTCCGACGACGTTGCCAGGTCAAAGGCCGAAACGCTCGGCATTGATAAGTATTACGGCGATTACAGAGAGCTTCTGAAAGACGGCCGGATTCAGTCTGTTCACATCTGCTCACCGAATTACCTGCATTACGAAATGGCCAAAGCGGCCCTGGAGGCAGGCAAGCACGTTATTTGCGAAAAGCCTCTTGCCATCAGCGCCGCGGAGGCGGAGGAGCTTATCGAGCTGGCGGATAAGCAAGGCCTTGTGAATGCTGTCAACTTTAATATCCGTTACTACCCGCTAATGAGGCAGCTTCGATTGATGGTTGAGAAAGGTGACATGGGCGAGATATTTGCCGTTCAAGGCTCTTATTTGCAGGACTGGCTCTTCCACCCAACCGATTACAACTGGCGTTTGGAGCCGGACCAATCCGGACAGTCCAGGGCCGTCGCCGATATCGGTTCCCACTGGATGGACCTTATAGAGTACGTTACCGGCCTTGATATCGAGGAGGTGTGTGCCGATTTTGCGACATTTCACAAAGTCAGAAAAAAGCCGTTAAAGCCGGTCGAGACCTATGCCGGCAAGGTACTGAAGCCGGAAGACTATCAGGACATGCCAATAAATACTGAGGATTATGCAACCGTGCTTTTTAGGTTTGAGAATGATGGCCGGGGCGTGATGACTGTCAATCAGGTTGCAGCGGGTAGGAAAAACAGGCTCTGCTTCGAACTGAACTGTTCAAAGAAATCCATAGCTTGGGAATCCGAGACGCCGAATCAAATCTGGATTGGCAAGCGCGATGGCAATAATGAAATCATGATGCGCGACCCGTCTCTGGTTTATCCTGAATGTCGTGGGCTGATTGACTATCCGGGCGGACATAACGAAGGATTCCCTGACACGTTCAAGCAACTGTTCAAGGAAGTGTATGCTTACATATCCGGTGAGCAGTCTGCTCGCGATTGTTTCCCAACATTTCAAGATGGACTTCGCGAAATAGTTCTTTGTGAGACAATTATGGATAGTAATAAAAATAGAACTTGGGTTAAGGTCAAATAGCTGGAGCGATATAAGATGATTAAGCTTGGTTTTGTAAGTGCTATCTTAGCGGATCAGACATTCGAGAAGGTGATATCTTTTGCGGCCCAGACAGGATACTCTTGTGTTGAGATTATGTGCTGGCCTGTGGGAAAGGCCGAGAGGCGCTACGCCGGAGTTACGCACATTGACGTGGCGGACCTTTCAAAGAAGAAAATAGATGAAATTCACAATACTCTTGAGCAAAAGGGCGTTACTATCTCGGGCCTTGGATATTACCCGAATCCACTTGAAGCCGATAAGAAAATTGCCGGCCGTTACGTTGCGCACATTAAGAAGGTCATTGACGCCGCCCAGCGATTAGGCCTTGAGAACGTAAACACATTCATCGGCAGGGACCACCGGAGCAGCGTCGAAGACAATTTCAAGCGATTCAAGAAGCTCTGGCCTGGCATCGTGAAATATGCCGAGAAGCGTGGAGTGAAGATTGGCATTGAGAACTGTCCGATGTTCTTCACCGATGACGAATGGCCCGGCGGTAAGAACCTGGCATCGTCGCCGGCAATCTGGCGAAGAATGTTCGAGGAGATTCCATCGCCCAATTTCGGCCTGAACTACGACCCTTCTCATCTTGTGTGGCAGTTTATTGACTACATAAAACCCATCTACGAGTTCAAGGAGCGCATATTCCACGTGCACATCAAAGATGCCAAGGTATTACGCGACAAGCTCAATGACGTAGGGATTTTGGCGACGCCGCTTTCCTTTCACCGGCCTAAGCTGCCGGGTTTGGGAGACGTGGATTGGGGCAAATTCTTCTCGGCCTTAACGGATATTGGGTATAATGGTGCGGCTTGCGTCGAAATTGAAGACCGTTCTTATGAAGGTTCTTTGCAGATGCGGAAGCGCTCCTTGATTCAAAGTCGCGAGTATCTCAAGCAATTTCTGGCTTTATAGAGTTGCCTGCTCATGAGAGAAATAAGAGACAAAGTCCGGCTGTTTCTGGAGGACAATGGGATGTACTATGAAGATATCGACATGGACACGTGCTGCGATATTTTTTTAGAGGAAATGCGGGAAGGTCTGGCCGGAAAAGACAGTTCACTGGCGATGATTCCCACCTATATTGAGGTCGGCAAGGATATTCCGATTGATAAACCTGTCATTGTACTGGACGCCGGCGGTACGAACTTTCGCGCCGCTACAGTTTACTTTGGCGAGTCGGGGAAGCCTGTTATTGAGAACTTCGTTCAGAAACCCATGCCGGGGCTGGACAGGGAGGTCGGTAAAGAAGAATTCTTTGCGACTATTGTCAAGTATATGGCTGACGTCGTGGATGTAAGCAGCAGCATTGGCTTTTGCTTTTCGTACCCGACGGAGATACTGCCGAGTAAGGACGGAAGATTGATTCGATTCTGCAAGGAAGTAAAGGCTAAACAGGTCGAGGGCGAATTGATAGGTGAGAATCTGGTAAGTGCCATCGAAGCAGCAGGTTATAAAGGTAGTAAGCGAGTTGTGATACTCAATGATACGGTTGCGACTCTGCTGGCCGGCCAGGCCAACGGCCTGGTCAGGATCAAGCCGCCCTTCGGGCGGTCTGCTTTCCCAAACAGGGCTTTCGATCCCGATTTTATCGGGATTGGATTCATTTTGGGTACCGGTTCCAATTGCTGTTACATAGAATCAAATCGCAATATCACAAAAAAGGACAATCTTGAACCCGACAGAGAACAGATAATAAATATTGAGTCCGGCTCATTTGGAAAAGCACCGAGAGGAAAAATCGATCTGATGTTGGATGAATCTACTCTTGACCCCGGCAGATATACCTTTGAGAAAATGTTTTCAGGTGCCTATCTGGGAGCGCTTGCCTTAAAGACCGTCCAGCAGGCAAGTGGGCAGGGGCTTTTTTCCAGGACCGTGGGCGACGAATTGCTCGCCACTGAAGAACTGCAAACGGAAGACGTGAACAGCTTTATGCGATGTCCTCAGGGTAATAGTCCGCTGGCCGGGAGTTGCGCAAAGGGAACCGAACAGGACAGTGCAACGGTATGGTACGTGCTGGATGCCCTTATAGAAAGAGCAGCCAGGTTGACTGCGGTACTGTTGTCTTCTGTGGTGCTAAAGATAGATAAAGGCCAGGACCCGTGCGTACCTGTTTGTATCACGGCCGAGGGTACGACGTTTTATGAGTTAAAATCACTCAAGACAAAGGTTGAGTATTATCTAAAAAGCTTTCTACAGGATAAGCATGGTCGGTTTATTGAGTTAGTCAGTGTGGAAAATGCGACGCTAATCGGCGCCGCCATCGCGGGTTTGACGAATTGATTCGGAACATCCGCTGTACCGTTCGGGATGGTCTCTGTGACTTCCCGTGTAATAAAAAAAGTGTAACTATTGTTAAGGAGGTCTGATCATGAAAACCTACTGCTACTTTCTGGTTGTATTGTTCGCGATAGCTCCTCTTGCCTTGCAGGCCGGTGAGCCGATTTTCATTCCCGTCAAGATCGACGGCCCTGCTCACGACCCCGCCAATCACAGTTATTGGTTTGGTCCGTTTAGCGAGTGCGCTTCGGTTCTGGACGTCGACGGCGATGGTGACCTCGATATTGCCTCCGGCCGGAACTGGTATGAGGCCCCAAATTGGATCAAGCACGCGAACTTTCGTGACGGGGCAGAGACTAACGGCCCGGAGACAGACGACAACAGCGAGTTTGCAATGGACGTCAACTTTGACGGGCGGATGGATATCGTCAGCTCGGGGTGGATGTTTATGAAGGGCGCCTTTTGGTACGAGAACCCCGGCAGGAAAGACGTCGTCTGGAAATCCACGAGAATTCACATGGCTCTGAATATGGAAGGTGTAATCCACGGAGACATCGACGGTGACGGTGACGACGATATCTTATGCAATCACTGGTCCCTGGTAAAAGGCCAGGGTATGACATGGCTTGAGCACATCGACAGAGAGCCTTGGTTTGTAGAGCATGTCGTGGGCACTCAGGGCGATATACACGGCAACGGTTTAGGTGATATCAACGGCGACGGGCGAATCGACATTGTTACACCCGTAGGCTGGTATGAGCAGCCTATGCGTGCGACGGACACGCCCTGGAAATTCCACGCCGACTACCAGTTTGAACCCGCCAAGGGCAGAGGAGGCGCCGCTTCGCACCCCATCCTCGTACACGATGTGGATGAGGATGGTCTAAATGATATTATCATCGGTTCTGCTCACGCATACGGCCTGGCCTGGCTGCAGCAGACCATCGACAATAGTGGCAAGCGCACCTTCAAAACGAACTGGATTGACACCGAATTTAGCCAGTTTCATACGTTGGCACTGGGTGATTTGAACGGTGACGGCAAGGCGGATTTGGTAACCGGTAAGCGTCTGTTCGCTCATCACGGCGGTGACATCGGGGCTTTTGAGCCGTTGTACGCCTTCTGGTACGATATCAAGGGTGGCGAGTTTGAGCGGCATGTCCTTTCTTTTAACCATCTGCCGCAGTACCCGGATGAAGACCGAATCAATCCACCGCCTAATTACGTGGTCAGCGTTGGAATGAAGCTCAATATTGCGGACATGAACAAGGACGGACGCAACGACGTTATCATCGCAGGAAAGGGCGGCCTCTATGTGTTTTTCAACCACGGCTTCCCCACGACACCGCCACGCGCCCACAAGCTGCCGCCGCATGAGAGGTATCCCACATGGAGGACATGGCCGCAATATGACATCCTGTTTAACACCAGGGACTTTACAGGTTGGAAGGTACCCGATGGTGACAACGGTCATTGGAAGGTCATCAACGGCGTGATTGATTACGACGCAATGTCCGAGGCAAAGGGTAACAAGAGTCTCTGGACCGAAGAATCGTTCGGCGATTATGCCCTCCACGTCGAGTGGCGGTTCAAGCGCACCTCCGGCCTGTATCCGATGCCTACTATCTTGCCTGACGGTTCGCTCAAGACCGATGCTGACGGTAACGTAATTAAGACGCTAACGCCTAACGCCGACTCCGGCATCATCCTTCGCGGCGCAGGTGGAAGCCAGGTGAACCTATGGTGCTGGCCGATAGGCTCGGGCGAGCTTTGGTCGGTCCGAAATAACAAGAAACTCGCGCCGGAACTCCGCGCTGCGGCCGTACCGAAAGTGCCGGCCGATAACCCGGTGGGTCAGTGGAACTCGATGGATATCACTATGACAGGTGACCGCGTGGCGGTAATGCTTAACGGCAAGATCGTAATCGAGAATGCCCAAATACCCGGCATCCCCGAGAGCGGCCCAATCGGTTTGCAGCACCACGGGGGCATCGACAAGAGAACAGGCAAGTATGGCCCGGCCTCCAGCCTGATTCAGTTCCGGAATATCTGGATAAAGCGACTCTAAAACCAAGAGAGGAAAGCATTATGCGAAAGATATTAATGACAATAATGATAGTGGCGCTCTCTGCCGCCGTTTCGGGCTGCGCCGGTTCTTTAGAGGCAGTCGAGAAGCCTAAGGACTGTTACAGCCTGGCGCCGGACAAGTATGGAGTTGTTCTCAAGGCCCCGAACGGAAAGACGGTATTTCGCTATATGACCAAGAAACCCAAAAAGACAAACCTGGCAGCTAATAGTGTCTGCTGTTTTCATCCGCTCAACACGCCTTCCGGCGAACGATTGACAGCCCTGGCCCCGGGCGACCATCATCATCACCGAGGCGTTTTCCTTGCCTGGCATACGATGGATTTTCGGGAGAAAGCCGACTTCTCGAAGTTCGGCCCGACCGGCCCGACTTACGGCTGGAACATCAGCCGGGCCGATTTCTGGGGCTGGGGAGAATTTGCACCTACGCAAGGCAGGGTCATCAAGAACCGCAAAGTCTATCTGGCAAAAGCAGATGCTGAAGAAGCTGAATTGAGGATTCACAACGACTGGGTCATTAAAGACAGAACAATGATGACCGAACATACTTCGGCAAAGGTCCGTGAGCAGGATGGAGTCTATGTCATTGACCTCGATTACCGACTTACCCCGGCACTTGATATGACATTGAATCATACGGCCTTCGGTGGATTCTGCGTGCGTGCAAGAAACGACGGTAACTCCTATTACGCCACCGCCGAGGGAAAAGTACAACTGCCCGACCCGCACTATTCTGTTCCGGAACTGAACTGGCCCGCCGAGCGATGGTATGATTACACGATAGAGCTTAACAATGGCAAAACAATTGGCGTCGGTGTCATCGACCACCCGGACAATCCGCCCTCGACCTGGCACAACCCCCGTTATGTCTGGATGGTCAATCCATGCATTGTCGCTGCCGAGCCGGTTCAAGTGAAAAAAGGCAAGACGCTCCGCCTTCGTTATCGTCTCGTTGTTCATGACGGCCCAACACCCGTAGAACTGCTCAAAAAGCTTTCGAGTCGCTGGTAGTCCACCTATCGTGAAGTCGGTTTGACACTCGTGGCGGGGTCAGCTTCTTGTCCATCACGGAAAACGGCCCCGCTTTTACTGCCTCGTCCGCTTCAGTCCGAAGCGATTCCATCGCCGGCCTCAGAGATTTGTCCCCGCTAATAACACGGCTTTTGCTTTTTGCGAGTTTGACAGGATTTAGACAGAAAACTCTTGGAAGTTCTGCCACAGGTAGGAGCTTTACAATAATAGTTTATGATTTTACTCGCGGGAATTTACTACCCTTCAAGTCAATATTCATATGATAATTCTCTGGTTCCTCTACACACAAGGAGTACTTGACATTTTTTGACAGTCATGTGAAAATATATAGATTAGTTGAAGTCTAACCAAAGCTGGCAGGTTGGACCGAAGGAGTTGGCGAGCTATGAATAGGCGATATGCTTTTACCCTGATTGAGTTATTGGTTGTCATTGCAATAATTGCTTTGCTTCTGGCCATTCTGTTACCCGCCTTAGGCAGAGTACGGGAGCAGACAAAGAGAGTTGTTTGCTCCTCTCAACTCAGACAGCAAACGCTGGCAATGGTATGTTACACAGAAAACTATGACGGCAAGGTTATGGGCGTAGGTGGGCCCGGCGTGCCCTATTGGTTCCACTTGATTGCTCCCTTTCTCGGGGACAAGCGATACGAGAATGATCCCCAGGCCGCCTTCGAAGGTACCATGCAGGTGATCATTTGCCCGTCCGTGACAAAGCGGGCTGATGGCCAGTCTTTGCAGCGGGGCACCGCTATTCGGTCCTGGGCCTTCTGGTGGGGTGGCGTTGGCGAAAGCTATGCTGAGGGCAGCTACACCATCAACTCATGGCTCCAGCCAACCGGATATTATCAAGTTGAGACGAGCAATCCAAGTCACGGCTATTACTACCAGAACT
>JADFJC010000033.1 GCA_022566315.1 Planctomycetota bacterium | reverse complement strand
TCGCAAGTTCTATCTGTTTCAATTCGGCATTCGATTTTTTAAGGTAAGCATATCGGTAAGACAGACCAGCCAAATAATTTGCTGTCCAGCACACCGAATGTTGCACATCCGCCATTGGATTGCGCGTGGTGATGTCAATTGTGTCGCTGTCAAACGGAATCTCAACCATCGACGGATAAAGACCGAGAATATTGTGTCGTTTTTGAATGCCGACCTCGATAATCTCTGCTTTTTCGGCGAGAGGTTGTTTCCAACTTTCATCTGCATAAACTTGATTTAATAGTAAAAAACTCCACAGATGAATACAGATTAATTTTATCAAGATTTGTTTCCTTTGATTTATTCTCATACGTTCCTCCCAATGACAATAACGAAAAATCTGGTAACTTTCGATACCACATTTATTAATCGACCGAAATTCATTTTACCGGATTTTTCTTCTAATTTCAACAAAAAAAATTGGACACATTGCGATTACCCGTTTTACCACAGTATGTACAGAAGACCTACTTGTTGTTAACATCCTGCCGCCAGGGCTTGGGAAATCATCGCTGGTTATTGGACGAGAGAATGTTAGAAAGAAGACATAAACGAAATGCTAACTATGATTCGGCTATGACAGAAATTATTTATAGTACACATCTGCCTGAAAATGAATTACATTCATATTATCCAAGAGCAGGTAAAACTTGTAGATGATATTAGTAAACTAAGGCATAGATGCAGTCATCAAAATAGTGCATATACGTTTTAGTAATAAGACTGTGAGGTTACCAATGAGAGCAATCCAGATAGTGGCGCCGAGAAAGATTGCGATGCTGGACAACGCTCCAACGCCCGAGCCGGTCGAAGGCGAGGTGCTGGTGCGGTGCACCCACGTGGCCCTTTGTGGAAGTAATATTAGTCAATACGCCGGCAAAGGTCTCTGGGGCGACATTGATTTTCCTTGTCCGGTAGGCTGGTCCGGACACGAAAACATCGGCATAATAGTCGAGTCTCACTGTGCTGACTGGGAAGAAGGAACGTTGGTGCTGGCCCTGCCTCACGGCCCTTATGGTTTCGCCGAGTACATCGTCTCTCGACCTCCGGCTATTGCCCGTCTGCCCAAGGACACGCCCGACCCAGCGGCGCTGATTGTTGCCCAGCCGCTCGCAACAGTGCTTCGAGCGCTTACGCGAACGGATGGCGTAATCAACCAAACCTGCGCCGTGGTCGGCCAGGGCCCAATGGGATTGATATTCACACATGTATTGCGGCTGATGGGAGCGAGCATGGTCATTGCAACTGACCTGCTCGACTGGCGTTTGGAATGGTCCAAACGCTACGGAGCCGACCATATCATCGACGCTTCTAAAAAGGATGTTGTCAAGGTCGTCAAGGAGCTGACTAACGGGAAAATGGTTGACTTGGCAGTTGAGGCGGTGGGCTACGTCGATTCGCTGAAGACCGCCGCGTATCTGCCCAGGCATGGTGGCAGGTTGCTCGTTTTCGGCGTGCCACACTATGAGCTGCAGGAGTTCCCCTGGTATCATGTCTTCCGCCAGGAGATTCAGATCAACACCTGTGTCGGTCCGGAGTGCGGTCTATTCTTCCAAACAGCGGCGGACATGGTCCTCGATGATCGGGCCTCAGCCCTCACTGAGATGGTTACTCCGCGCATGCCCTGGGACAAGGCCCCGGAGGCCTTCGAGATGTATGCCGAATGCGCTAAAGACTCCCTGAAGCTGACCCTTGAAGTCTAACAACTCGGTGCTGCCATCATGGATACTGCCGGTCATCAGGCGTCTTTCTCATCCGCTGGTGCGAACCATCTTCCGGCCAGATGCGCGCCGACCACTGCGATAGATAGCATGGCACACAGGCTGCCGATTGCATACCAGCGGCTTTGGTCGTCCCAGTAACCTTTCAGCCCCAGGCCAATAAAAACGAAACCGGAAACCAGATTCAACAACCACAGCCACCCGGGCAGCCGTAACGCTTTGGGAAGAAATCTCCGGTCCATCCACAGGTTCATCAGGCAGAGTAATCCACAGAGTAGCACACCGGTGAACAGGTTGGCGGGAGTCAGGATAGCCAGCAGCAAGCGCGGCTTGCCCGTGGCACCGGTGGACTGATATACAAACAACCATAACAGAATTGCGCATGCACCGACGGCGCACCAGATGACCGTTATGCGCCTGATGCGGCGGGCATGCCGGATGGCAAAGTCGCGACTCACGGCGTGCGCCATTTCGCTGACGATGCAGCAAGCGACTTCCAGTGTGCCGTAGAGCGTTCCGAACATGGTCAGGAAAGCTCCAGCCACGTACAGCGGCAACAACCAGGGATGTATGCCCGTGACGAAGGCCGACTGGAGATTGAGCAGATTTTTCTCGTCGGGGATCTTGTGATGCGGGCCGAGAATTAACGCTCCCGAAGCTACGAAGACGGCGCTGAAGGCGATGATTAAGAGAAAGCTGATGGAGCAATCGACCAGCGGAGCGCGGAGCCAGCGTCGAACCGGATGTGCCGGGTCGCCGGCAATCTCGGCGAGCCGTTTGGCAGAGACCGGACCCTCGCCTGCCTGTCCCCACGCTTTGTCGCGCATAAAGGAGGTGTACGCCAAATAGTCGAAACCTGCGCCGCCGATAACGCCAACGTAAAGCGTCGTCTCGACCCACACCGGTCGGCTGGCGATGTGCGGATACTCGGCGCTGAGCCACTGCGGGTACACATAGGGTTGCGGAATGACGGCCCCCTTCAAAAGCTCCAGCCAATCCGGGTGGTAGAGAACCAGTGTCACGCCGGCGCTGAAGAGCATTGCGGCCACAATAATCAGTTGAATGCGCTCCAGCGTCGAGTAACCTCGCAAGGCGGTGATCGCCACCACGACGGCCAGGATCGCTGCGCCCCAGAGGTAGTCGATGCCACCTCCCAACATTTCTCTCGTCCCGGTCATCCAGGCGGTCAAGTTGCCCATGACGCCGCTGTGGAAACTGATCCAGATCGGCAAGCAAACGGCCGCGATCAGGAACAGCGCCAGCAGCAACCAGCCGCGCGGTCCCGGCAGATCGAGCATCCGCTGGTAGGGGTGGACGCCGGTCAACACCATGTGACGCGACGATGCCAACACCAGCCCCCACTTCAGCAGCGAGATGACGACGAACAGAAACAGGATGCGGTATCCGAAGAGTGCTCCGCCTCGGCTCGAAAAAATCAGCTCGCCGGTTCCGATCGTCAGCGATGCAATGATTGCTCCGGGGCCGAAGACCTTCAGCCAGTCCAAAGGTCGGCGAGGCAATGCGCCGGAGCGACTCTCGCCGGTGACGGTATTAGTTGACGTGTCGTTCATAGTCGGTCCCGGTTGTGTTAGTCCCAAGACAAGTGAGTCTTTCTGACGGATGTCGCGCCATTTGGGACAACAGTGCTTAAAGTGCCCCTATAGTGGCATATAACACATTCTCTCAAGAATGACAGAATATGTCACTCTAATGAAAAGAGGCATTCTAAGTGAGTAGTAAGATACTGCGAAAATTGGAGTGAAACAAGGAAAAAAAATCCATATAAAGTTGCAGCCGGATACAACACAGTAGAGTACGAAGATTTGTTAGAAGGTTTCCTATGGTATTCATGCTGCCAAGATAGTACAATTAGTTGCATGTAGCAAGTTCACGTATGTCCTTCAGTGACAAGAAGAACAGACTTTTTCAAGAGGACACCGGTAATTGCTTACGTCAATGATTGTGGGATTTTAGTGGGAGATAGACTAAATGTCAATCGAGATGCTATCCATTCTTTCGCTGCTGCCCATTATTGCAGTGGCACTGTTTCTGGTCGTGCTGCGCTGGCCGGCAAGTCGGGCAATGCCGGTTTGCTACTTTGTAGCCATAGGGCTGGCTCTGCTTGTGTGGAAGGTTCCTGGCGTACGAGTTGCCGCTGCTTCGGTCAATGGATTGGTCATTGCGGGAAAACTGCTTTATATCATTTTCGGGGCGATCCTGCTCTTGAACACGCTGCAGGAGAGCGGCGGACTGCGAGCCATTCGAAAAGGCTTTACGGACATTACGCCGGACAGGCGGATTCAAGTGATCATTATTGCCTGGCTGTTCGGCTCGCTTATGGAAGCGGTGGCGGGATTCGGCACACCTGCGGCTATCTGTGTGCCGCTTTTGGTCGGTCTGGGATTTCCCCCCATGGCCGCGGTCGTATCGGGAATGATTATTCAAAGCACGCCCGTGTCCTTTGGGGCGGCGGGCACTCCCATTCTCGTTGGAGTCAATGACGGCCTTTCCTCGGGACAGGCGGTTCACGATTATGCTTCACAGATAGGCTGGAGCCAATGGACTGATTTCCTGGGCATGATCGGGGCCAAGGTCGCCCTGTTGCACGCCATAGCCGGAGTGCTGATTCCCCTTATAGTTGTTTGTTTTCTCACCAGGTATTTCGGCAAAAACAAATCGTTTCGAGAGGGACTCGCCGTTTGGAAGTTCGCTTTATTCGCCAGTCTGGCGATGATAATACCTTATGTTATCGTGGCCCATACGCTGGGACCTGAGTTCCCATCTCTGTTCGGCTCTCTGATTGGCCTGGCCATCGTAACTACTGCAGCGCGGAAAGGATTTCTGATGCCGCCTAAGGAGGAGCTTTGGGAATTTGATAAAAAAGAGAACTGGGACCCGGAGTGGACCGGTAAGATCGAAATCAGCGTTGACGACAAGAACGACAAAACTATGAGTTTGATAAAGGCCTGGCTGCCTTACTTGTTCGTGGCATTGCTTTTGTTTTTGACCCGATTGAAAGCCCTGCCATTTGCGGAATGGGTATCCTGGAAAGTGATGTTGCCGAAGCTGTTCGGGACTGATATTGCGCCATCTTTTAAGCCGCTTTATCTACCAGGGACTATTTTTATTGTGGTCTCCATCATTACATTGTTTTTGCATAAAATTAACTGGGCTTCTTACAGGCGAGCTTGGGTCAGTTCCGTCAAAACCACCCTGGCGGCCTCGATCGCCCTTATTTTCACCGTCCCAATGGTGCAGGTCTTCATCAATTCCGACGGCGGGGCGGCTGGCTATGTCAAAATGCCGATCGCACTGGCTGAGGGCGTAGCGGCTCTGGCGGGTTCTGCCTGGCCTATCTTTTCCCCGTTCATAGGCGGGATAGGCGCATTCGTAGCGGGAAGTAATACCATCAGCAATATGATGTTTTCATTGTTCCAATTTGATGTAGGCCAGCGTATCGGTGTCGATCCGACCTGGATAGTCGCGCTGCAGGCCGTGGGCGGCGCCGCAGGGAATATGATTTGCGTGCACAACGTCGTCGCCGCCTCAGCCGTCGTAGGACTGCTGGGCAAAGAGGGGCTTGTGATTCGCATGACGTTATTGCCATTTGTTTATTACTCCCTGCTCGTTGGGGCAGTGGGCTATTCTATAGTATGGTTTTCCGAATACGGACTGTTTAATTTGGGGACGGTGATTGCTGTCTTGATCGCCGTTGCCGCCGTCGCTATCATTCGTTATGGAACAAAGAGAAAGTTGTAATGCGGACCTTTTCCAGTACGCATTTTTTCTGGCAAATAGGTCTTATGGGATGCAACAGCACGCAGAACCGTGTCAATATGCTTTTGGCTGCATTGTAAAAATTTCTGAAAAGCTAATGAATCTCAAGGAGCAAAGTGGAAGAGGCAAAACTTAAAGATTTTGAGCGGGCACTTCGCGGTCGTATCAGCGGGGAGGTCTCTTTTGACGATGTTACTCGGGGCATCTATGCAACAGACGCCAGCATCTATCAAATTACGCCGGTGGCCGTGTTATGGCCGCGTGATGAAGAGGATGTGCTTGCGGCTGTGAAAACGGCAGCCGAGTATAACGTCAATATTCTGCCTCGAGGCGCCGGTACGAGCCTGGGCGGGCAGGCGGTTGGGCCATCTATGGTTGTTGATTTCTCGAAGTATATGAACAAGATTCTCGAATTGAACATCGAGGAACGCTGGGTCAGAGTCCAGCCGGGGATAGTTCTTGATGTGCTCAACGCCGAGCTGGCCCCGCACGGACTTTCCTTTGCACCTGACCCAGCCACCAGCAGCCGAGCCACCATCGGCGGTATGATGGGAAACAATTCGTCCGGAACAAAAAGCATTATCTACGGCAGGACGTGTGATCATGTGCTGGCTACTAAAGTTCTGCTGCCGGACGGAACAACAATGGAATTAGAAGAGCTTTCACTGTCGGAGTACGACCGTCGGGCCAAGCCGGGCGGTCCAAACACCCGTGAAGCAGAAATACTCCGTGGATTCAAAAAGATCATAGAGGCCAACAGCAGCGAGATTGAAAAGCGATTCCCAAAGGTCATGCGCCGCGTCAACGGCTACAACCTCGACGCCTTTATCAATACCGACCGCTGGAACCTGACAAACCTTTTGGTTGGAAGCGAAGGCACACTGGGCATATTTCTCGAGGCCAAGCTCAACTTGGAGCCGCTGCCGAAGTGCAAGGCGTTATGTACCGTTCACTTCACCGAGCTGCTCGAAGCGATTCGTAACATCGCGGTGATATTAAAGCACAAACCGTCCGCTGTGGAGATACTGGACGCCGACGTGCTTGTCATGGCTCGCAAGAATCTTAGTGTTGCGCCACTGTGCGGCTTCATCCAGGGTGACCCAAAGGCTATTCTTGTAGTAGAGTTCTTTGGCGAGACGTCCGAAGAGGTTGAGCAAAAAAGCCAAGCTCTTGCAGTGGACATGCAAAATCAAAAACTCGGGTATGCCTGGCCCGTGATAACTGAACCAACCGAACAGGCCAAGGTCTGGGGCGTCAGGAAGAACGGCTTAGGGCTGATGCTTGGTATAAAAGGCGACCGCAAGCCGCTTCCTTTTATCGAGGATGCCTGCGTTCCGATCGAAGTACTGCCGGAATATGTCGATAAGATATTAACATTTTGCAAGGGACGCGGCGTTCGCGTGGCGATGTATGCCCACGCCAGCGTTGGAACCATTCACATCAGACCGATTTTGAGCTTGAAAGACTCCGAAGACATCGACAATATGAAAGCAATCGCTGAATTTGCCTTTGGTTTGGTAAAGAGCTATGGCGGCGCCTGGAGCGGTGAACACGGCGACGGCCGGGTCAGAAGCCCCTTCTTAGAAAGATTCTTCGGTCCTCAAATATATGAGGCCTTTAGAGAGATAAAGGTACTCTTTGACCCAGCCGGAATGATGAATCCGGGTATAATCATCGAACCCAATGCGATGGATGAGAATTTGCGCTACGGCACTATTTACAACACGCCCACTGGGCCTACCGAATACCACTACCGCGAGGACGGCAGCTTCGCCGCTGCGGTCGAAATGTGCACGGGCGTGGGCGCCTGCCGTCAGAAGCTTGATGGGACGATGTGTCCGAGCTATCGTGCAACGCTCGACGAGGAACATTCGACCCGCGGACGGGCAAACGCTTTGCGCCTGGCGATGACCGGACAGCTCGGCCCGGACGGGATGACGAGTCGGCGTCTCTCCGAGGTTATGGACCTCTGCCTTTCGTGCAAGAGCTGCAAGTCCGAATGCCCCAGCAATGTAGATGTAGCTCGGCTCAAAAGCGAATTTCTGCAGAAGTACCACGATGCTCATGGTCCGAGCCTGCGAGAGAGAATTGTTGTCGGCTCGACCGCAATGGCCAGGATGTTGGCGGGGCGAAAAGCTCCGGTTATCAACTTTGTTCAAAGAACCTGGCTTTTTCGCAAGGTGCTCGAATTGGTTGCCGGTTTCGACAGCCGTCGCAAACTGCCTCAATACGCCACCGTGCCCTTTCCCAAGTGGTTCGCCAAGCGGTCCCGACCGAACGGCCAGATGACTAAACAGGTCGTCCTCTTCGATGATACCTATATGAACTATCATCAGACCAGCGTTGGCATTTCTGCTGTAGAACTGCTGGAATCCTGCGGGTACGAAGTAATTTTAGCCAATGCCGGCTGCTGCCAGAGACCTAAGATCAGTCACGGTTTCCTGCGAGACGCCAGAGTTAAGGGCGAGAAAACACTTCTCAACCTGGACAAGTACATTCAGCAGGGTCTCAAAGTCGTGGTTTGCGAACCCGCCTGCTGTTCGGCCTTGACCGACGATTTGCCCGATCTAATCGACGATGAACAGCTCGGAATACGCATAAAAGAAAATGTGATAATGATTGATGAATTCCTGGCCCAAGAAGTTCGCAAGGGCAGTCTCAACTGCGAGTTCAAGTCGCCCTTCAGCAAGATTCTCATCCATGGCCACTGTCACCAGAAATCGCTTTACGGCACCGGTGCAATGAAGCAGTTGCTCGACTGCGTGCCGGGAATCTGCGTAACAGAGATCGATTCCGGATGTTGTGGTATGGCCGGCTCCTTTGGTCATGAAAAGGAGCATTATGAGCTTTCCATGCAGATTGGCCAAGACCGCCTCTTTCCTGCTGTTCGGAACCGCCAGGCCGGCACGGCGGTTGTGGCGTGCGGTTTCAGCTGCCGCCATCAGCTCGCCGACGGAGCTGATGTAAAGGCCATCCATTGGGTTGAAAGCATCCGCGGCACCGGCGTGCCCTATTGATAGCGGCGCACTACAACCAAAAGGACTGGATATGTTGTATAGAGAAGGGAAAGTAAAGCTATGAAGATAAAGCTGGCGTATGGCAGAGAAGGTTTGGTCGTAAAGTTATCGGACGACTTGAATGTGCAGGTCATCGAGCCTACGTATGTGAAGGGGCTTCCAAATCAAGCTCAGGCAGTGCGCGATGCCCTGTGCCGGCCCATAGAATCAAAGCCACTGAAGCAACTTGTAAAATCATCCGACCAGGTCGGCATCGTAATCAATGACATCACTCGCGCCACCCCCTACAACATTATTTTGCCGGTCTTGCTGGAGCAGCTCGAGCACGTCCCCGACAACCGGATAATACTGTTCAATGCAACCGGAACACACAGGCCCAACACCGAAACCGAGCTCCAGGAAATGCTGAGCGATGAAATCGTGCACAAATATCAAATTATACAAAATGACTGCCATGACCGGGATTCTCATACGCTGGTGGGGACCACCAAAGACGCAAACGATATCTGGATACACAAGGACTACCTAAAATGTGATGTACGAATTCTAACCGGTTTTATTGAGCCACATTTTTTCGCCGGCTTCTCAGGTGGGGGCAAAGCCGTTATGCCGGGGCTGGCCCTACTGGAGACGGTGCTCAGAAATCACAGTGCAAAGAATTTGGACAATCCCCTCGCAAGCTGGGGCGTGACAGACCGCAACCCGGTGGCCGAGGAGGTTCGCCAAGCGGCCTCTATGACGCAACCAACGTTTCTACTGAATGTGACACTTAATAAAGATAAACAAATCACACAAGTCTTTGCAGGCGATTTTGAGCAGGCGCACGTTCACGGCTGCACGTTTGTAAAGAACAATGCAATGGTCCCGGTAAAAGAGCCTTTCGACATCGTAATCACGAGTAATTCCGGATACCCGTTAGACCTGAATCTGTACCAATCAGTCAAGGGGATGAGTGCGGCTTCGGCGATTGTAAAAAATGGGGGCAGCATAATAGTCGCTGCCGATTGCTGGGATGGCATACCCGAGCACGGCGAGTACAGCAAGCTGCTGCTCGAAGCCGACAGTATCGAGTCTCTACTCAGGACCGTCCGCGCACCAGGCTTCCTGAGACAGGATATGTGGCAAGCGCTGACCCAGGCTCTGATCTGCCAAAAGGCACATGTCTATTTCTACAGTGAAAACTTGACCGATGAGCAGATCAGAGGTGCCTTGCTCAGACCATGTCACAACATAGAATCTACGGTAAATGAGTTACTTGATGAGTACGGCCGGGACGCTTCTATTTGTGTGCTGCCAGAAGGACCGCAAACAATTCCTTATATTCACGAGACCGGCCATTAAGAGCTTATCCGAATAACCATCTCGTTATGAGGCCGAGCGAAAAGTTCCACCGTTAGGTGTCCTCCGTAAGGAGTCCTTAGGACTGCGGAGAGGTCAAGGCGGCAGGCCAAAAATGTTCGCCAGGCGTGGTTTGCTCTACGTTGAGAGCGTTTTTTCACCGACAACGCAGGCATCGGGCTTCCTTTGGGGATAGAGCGGGTTATTTGGATAGGCTCTAAATGTCACGTGGTACTATTGGCCCTTGACAAGCGCACCTGATTCCTGCAAAAAATTCTCATTTATGTAAATATTCTATTGAGACTTTTGTCTTATCCAGTGGCCACGGATGATACGTCGGCCCGACATCTCACTAATTGCGTCTTTCGAGGAACCAGGGCAACAGGCCATCAATACCTATTAGAAAAACAGGTCATATTCTTCAACCCCCTCTGCATCATCTTACTCATATAGTTATGTTGACGATTTTAGTTGCTATAAAGGATTGCGTTGAACAGCAGGCGAAAAGTCCCATGTGACTGTCCACGATGTTGGACTCGAAATCCCAACAGAATGATTTTTCCCTTGCCGTATTGTACTTCGACAATTGCCGGTTTGTCGGCTATGAGCTCTTTTCCTCTGATCCATCCGCTTTCCAGCAGAACCGTATCCGAATATCGCGCCACAACGCGAGCAGGAAAACGGACTTCAGGGTCTCGAGAATCCTTATTGTCTTTTTTCGGCGCTTCAATTAATTCAAATGCCTGAGATCTTGCAAAGTACCCGGATATCCATTCCGGCGTCCCGTAACCGACCGGATGTTTCTGGTCTATCCAGATGCGCAGTATGGAACCCGGACAGAAAAATTCTTTCGATTTTTTGCCGCGAACGACGTTGTGGACAGGGATATTGAAATACTCTATCGGAAGATTACACGAGTTGTCTATGCATATCAATGTCCCTCCATCCTGTACAAAGTTCTGCAGCGTGATGATTCCTTCAGAGCCGATCCCACCGACATATTGTGGCTCGGTCGTGTCCACGGCTTGGCCCTTAATTATCGAGCCGGAACTGACGGACGGTAAAATCAGGCAGTCATATCGTTTTCTTAGATTACCGGCCCGGATCTCGGCGTTATGCAAGGAAGTGTAAGCAAACTCAAAATTATCCAATACCAACCGTGTCCACCCTTCGTCTTTGCTGGCCGTCCAGGGTTGATAAAGGCCTATACGTGGTGGCGATATGCTCCTGCATGCAGCTTTTACTTCAGAATATTTGTGCTGTACACCTATTAGTTCTGCGGAAATCCCCTCAAGAAGTTTTGGCGCTATTTTGGCCACATTATTCGCATCAGGTATAAACAAAGAACCACATGGCATTTCCATACCGGTTATATCCTTCCATCGTGTTTGCGAAGAAATTAGCTGAAAAGCGATGCCGGCCTTAAACAAACGGTTTATCAGGCGATAGTTATCATTAGCACCGGCCTGCACTACATAACCGTGGGTCTCTTCGGACAACCCTGTCACCTTGCCTTGCGGCATTGTCACAGTATCGAGTTTTTGCGCCCGAGATTCAAATGGCTGATGTACACTCACACTACGCACACCCATCTGTAACGGCAGAGTCCAGCCGGCCATGTCATATGGGGCTTCGGGCGGCCCTTCGGGATAGTAGGATCGATTCGGATATACCTGCCGTTCCATCATATCGTTCAGATGAGAACGGTATGGCTGTGAACAATAGAGGATGTATGTCCCGGCCGGATAGCGCACGCCGTCGGCTAAAAATTCGTCCTCTGCCTGATGCACCTCGACGCCCGTGGTGTGCAGAATGGACAGCATTTCCGCTGCAGTTCGAGCCTCGAATTGGTCCGGAGGAACCAGCCATGCAAACGGCGGCTCTGTCTTGCCGCGTTCTATCGCGTCGCGTGCCTGTTTGATTGTGTTGCTCGTAACAAGGTCATGATACCGTGCCGCTAATGTAAACAGGCTCATACAGGCGATTTTTTCATAATCCACGATATCGCGCAGTCGCCACCAGCCTCCTGGCCACGGATCGGGAAAATTGGTCGCCATAGCATAATCCGGCATACCTCGAACCCCTCCGCGAAGCTCGCTTTTGCGTTGGAAAACAGGCGAGGCAATTAGTACACTCGCCGCTTCTGTGAGTATTCCTGTTATGTTATGGCGATATGCTGTAGTGCGGAAACCTCCCTGCCACCAGTTATCGTACATCGCGCTATTAAGAATCCCTTTCTTGTCTGCGCGGGTAAGCTCCGCCGCCATATGTCCCCCGATTATCAGCATCATATGGTCGTTCAGCGGATGGACATTTGGATTTTTCGGGTCGAAGAACGGCGGAACAAAAAACCTCGCTCCGGAATTTCCCATCTGGTGAATATCATATATGATGTTGGGCAGCCATTCCTTGTAAATTACTCTGGTTACTAAACGGGTTTCCTTCAGATTGAGCATGAACCAGTCCCGGTTGTTGTCATGGCCCGCATATTTTTGATAAAGCCACGGCATCCCCATACCTTCCCAGGGTTTTCCCAGCGACCGTTCGTACCAGTCGATGACTTTGTTAAGCCCATCGGGATTGGCACTGGGTATCAGCACAATTACCGTCCGTTTGAGAATTTCCTGTATTTCCGAAGAAGTGCTGGTAGCCAGATCATACAACAGCTCCATTGCCATCTGGCTGGACCCTACCTCCGTGGAATGCAGATTGCAATTCACCAGTATTACCACTTTTGCATCTGCGATAAGGTTTCGTTCTTGCTCCTGGTCTTTGATTAATCGCGGGTCGGCAATTCTCTTTTGGTTTGCCATTGCCTGCCTGATTTGTTCAGGTGTGGCATCATCTGTAATCTCCGCAATGATCATTTTTTGGCCTTCCGTGGTCAGCCCAATCTCGCGCACATTTACTCGGCGAGAATATTTTCCCACGTGTTGAAAGTATTCCCGAATTTTCTCATAGCGTGCAACCTTGTAATCCTCCCCAACCAAATGCCCGATTAAGTCCTGCGGTTGTTGGATCTGCCCAGCAACGGTACATCCGGGATTAAGTAACAGAAATAACACGTGTAACAAAAAAGCCGGACAAAACAGATTTTTCCGCTCCATATTTGTCTCCTTCCATCAAAAGTTTCTCGACTTATTGTTCACAAGCTGCCGTTCCCCTCCTTCTTGCTTTCGAAAGAAAGCAGAGGGGCTATCGAACATCTCTAAAACTACTCATTTATCCCGACACATCGGGACTGAACATATCCGTTAATAGAATAACAAATCTGTTCGACAATTGCAAAACTCATCTTCTATCTCCCCCTCTACATCGGTTGGAAAGTCGTATTTCCTATGTTACCTACTGGCGAGTCAGGAGAACTGCGTGTTGCATGTTTTGTGAGGAAGGCGAAGTATATACCTTCGTCTTCATAGAATATCACTCAACTTCACTCAAGATACGGAAGTCGAAGTCGCTACTCGTCGACCGTCACTGTGATAGGGATATCCTGTCGCAGAAAGCTACACGTTCCGCCCACGTCTTCGCAAACGTAGTACAAGGCGTAAGCAGCCAATTTGGATGTGCCGATTGCATTGGCTGCGGCGCGGACCTCGAACTCAAAGTGCCGCGGCTCTGAAGTTTCCGGTTGGTCGCCTTGCGGCGCGATTAACAGTTTAGGCTGTACTTTCCAGCCAGAGGGTGGATTGATCCAAAGCTTCAACGGTTCGGCCTCATTGTTCCAATGAGCTTTCCGCCTGTTGTTTGGACGAAGTGTCAAATGGACCCGAACCGTCCCTTCAGGTTTTACATGCGGCGGGACTACCGTCACTTCGATTAGGATCAGGCGCTGCGCATCGCGAAGAATCCGGCCTTGAGGATCCGGTGGCTTAATATCGCGTTCCTCGGCGTCAAAGCTGCGACCCGGACTTGCGATTTCGGAGCCCGTGGGTAAGATCCTCAGCTCGATAGGTTGCTCGCCACGTGCTCTGATGTCGAGAGCAGCCGTTTCAACCCAATCGTAGAACGGGTACGGTTTGGTGAGTCGTGGGCCGTATTGCTCAATGCGCCGTCGCCAAATGTACTGGTTGGGTTCAATCGTCCGGGCCTTGGTCCAATGGTTCACGGCTGTTTGAAAGTCAGTGGGCATCCGCTGCTGGGAATCGTAGCGAATGCGATAGCAGACTCCCAAACGGAAATGTACATTACCATCACCCGGTTTGATCTGAAGCGCCTGTGTGTAGGCGTTGATGGCGTCATTGACTCTGGCGATTCCTCCCCAGAGCACCAAGGCATCGCCCAGCTCACGCCATGCCTCGGACGAAAGACTTTGTTTAGCACGGCGATGCAGAGCCACCAAGTCGGGTCGGGTCGCCTTCTCATGTTTTCTCGGCGGTTCTATACCTTCGGGTGCAAACGCTTTATCGATGAACTTCTCCTCAAACGTCTTCAGATTGGGTCGGATGTTACGGACGATGCCACGCTCATCGATAGCCACCACGATCGGCACCCCCCTTACTTGCATCACGTTGATCGGGTCATGCAGGATCGGCCAATTTAACTGGTGCCACTGTGCAAAGAGTCGACAGCGGTCGGGATGCTGTTCTTGCGCGATACCAAGCACAACGAGTTTCCCCTCTCTAACCCACTCTTGCACCTTTTCATTCCAGACCGGCACGGTCTGGCGACAACCCCGTCACCAAGAGGCAAAGTGGATCAGGAGGACTTTACGGCCACGAAATTGTGAAAGCGATATAGGCTCGCGATCCACGATGCTGGGTAAGGTGAAATCAGGGTGGGATTGGCCCACGCGCGGCGAATAGCCAGCGGCATGAGACGACAAGGGAAAAATACAAAGACATCCGCACGTCAGTATCAGCAGGTTCAGGTTTCGCATCGTCCACCTCACATTCAAACCGGGATTAACTATTTGACATTAGTTCAGCTACATTCGCATACTTTTTCTGTTCGTTAAAATACCAAATCTGTTTCAATAAAGCAACTATACAAAACATGGGATGTCCAAGGAACATCGTATACCTCTTCGAAAGATAACGCGTACAGCAGTACTGGCTTCATAGACAAATATTGTATGAAATGAAAGTGAATCGGCCAGTGAAAACATTTACAAATTTCATGTTTTCTATAACTTGCTGATAACACTGAACTTATGAAATGAACATTTTTGCCGAATTGGCAGATAACGGGTTGTTGAGCCGTATAAAGGTTGTAGGCGCCGACTCGTGAAAAGGGTCCCATTAGGGTGTTGGAATCTGTCCTGATTGTTATTTGGCGCCATGCTGGCGAATACGGATTAGCTGTCTTCGTCCTCGTCGTCTTTTTTGTCCTGATCGCCCTGGGCATCTTCTTCCTTTTCGGTCCCGAGATACTTGCCTTTGGTGGACACAAGAACATCGAACACTTTTCCGTCGCGGACGACCTCGGCCTCGTATCTGATGGTGCCGTTTACCGTGTCCTTTTCAATCTCTGTGATTTTCCCTCCGGCGGCATGTTTTTTTATAGTTGCTCGTACCGCACGTGGTAAATCCTTGAGTGAAAGGCTTTGTTCTTTGGCTTTGGTATATCGGGTCAGCAGCAGATCTTCATCCTGGATTAGCCCCACTCCCGGTGCATATGTTTTGTAGCATTTCTCGTCGGGGTCCAGTCCGGTCGTCTCTTCTACTCTTATGCAGTTCTTGAAAATCCCTGCCGGCGTCTCCATCGTGACGTCATCGCTTATTATCTCAGCCCTGTCCATGGCGTTCGGTGCGATCTCCTGGTAATGTCTTGCCCCCAATAGAATCGTTCCAGGCATGATTATGCCTGCTTTGGAATTAGCTTCGTCCGCTCTCCAGGCCCCGGAGTGAGCGACTATCTTGCCGTCCTTGTAGTCGTCCACCTCCTCACCGAAATAGAATACGTCGCCGTGCTCTTTACAGATTGCGAAGAAGTTCCTCGATACCTCTGCCAGTTTCCCGTTCTTTTCTTCCTGTTCTTCTATGATTCTGGTTTCTACATTTCCTATCTTCTTTGTTTGTTCCAGGACGGTAATCACCACTTTTTCGCTGCTGCTTTCCAGAACAAGTTGATAACCTGGCTCAAGACTGAAAAACCGGTTTCTGCCGACCGAAGAGAACGTACAATTCTCCTGGCCGAAAGATTCCGTCCATTTCTTGGTTTGTTCTCTTTCGGAATCTTCTTCTCCAGATGTTGTCTCTTTGACCTCAATGACCTCGCCTTGAGGGGAGATTTCGACTTCGTACAGTTTTGCGCCGGAACGTATCTCCACGTCATATTGGCCTGGGTCTTCCCCTTCGACCTCCTTTTCAATTTTCAAGACCTTGCCCCCGGGAAGGGCTTTCTCGATAGCCTTTTTTATAACAGCGGACAGTTCTGACGCCGGGACGGTAACTTTCTTCTCTTGTGCCGCTGCCTCTGCAGAAAACATACCGCAAAGTAGAATCGTAACAGCAACGCCTTTACAATTTGTCCATCTCATTTTCTTTTCCCTTATTCAAGAATAACTCAATATCTTACAGCCAATCCATTAGGTGTTATTGTAGGACTTTATGCCGACCAATCAATTCCTTTTTCATAATTTTTGTGTGCCTCAGGTAATTATTGCCGATATCATAATATTGATAATGCATATCACTTTTCGATCTTGGTTATTTGTTGGTTGTATTCAGGAAATTAAAGATATAAATGTCAAGCCATCAGTGCAATCATCCTGTATTTTTATTGGAATAGTTACCGCAGGATTCATTTATGTCCCAGCTATTCTGGTGATAATAGTCAAATGGCTGTTTGGGACAGGATAGATTTTTTGAGAATTACCGCAAAGCCGCTTAATTTTTTTGTGGCCTTGACAGGTAAAAATAGCCGGAGATATGAATTTTTCTTCCTGCTGCACGTGTGGTAGAAACATTGTTGGGGAGTAACGATTCCAAACCTTCAGTGGGTGGACGTAAAAATTTCCTTCGAAATTATGCAGGCCTAATAACAACTGAGTTGTTCCCCGAATGCGGGCAATAGTCTGAAACGAATGGTGGTTTCGCAATATAGAGAAATAGGTAATGGTGTCCAGCTCAAAAAGGTAGGGACAAGTAACCATAAAGAAATTGCCGATCATCAAGTCAGTTGCCATGCGGTCATAAATCAACCTCTCTTCCTGCAGTATCGCTTGTAATCAATTTCCAACTCCTTTACTTTATATCCTATGATCCGAGCGGTAGTTTTCAGATCACGGGCTGTTACGGCAAGATTGCCATTACAGCGTTTTAGTGCATCGACAATTATATCGCGCTCGAACAAATTGACCCTTTCATTCAGCGAACCTGTACCGATAGTATCAGATGCATCGGATGTTTGCAGTGTCGGGGGAAGGTGGTGGCCGTGTATAACACCTTCAGTAGTCAGCAGAACCGCCCTTTCAATACAGTTTTCCAGCTCTCGTACGTTGCCAGGCCAATGATAAGCCACCATCATATTGATTGCCGGGGTGCTGATCCGTCGCACGTCTTTGTTCATCTTCCTTGAATATTGCTCCACAAAATGGTCGGCCAACAAGAGAATATCATCTTTGCGGTCTCGCAACGGGGGGAGAAAAACAGGAAATACATTTATACGGTAGTAAAAATCCTGACGAAAGACACCTTCTTCCACGGCTTTTTCCAGGTCACGATTAGTAGCAACTATAATCCTGGCGCTGGTTTTTATGGTGCGGTTGCTGCCTACTCGTTCGAATTGACGTTCCTGGAGGATCCGAAGAAGTTTGACTTGCGTAACAGAAGAGAAATCCCCTATTTCATCAAGAAATAACGTGCCGCATTCGGCCTTTTCGATGCGTCCCTTTCGGCTCTGTATTGCTCCGGTGAAGGCACCTTTTTCGTGACCAAACAGTTCGCTCTCAAGCAGGTTCTCATTCAAGGCGGCGCAGTTCACTCTTACGAATGGCTTGTCTGCTCTGGGGCTTAAATAGTGAATCGCATGGGCCACCAGTTCCTTACCTGTACCCGACTCCCCGCGAATAAGAACAGTTGTGTCACTGGCGGCCACCTGATGTATTTGACGATATACGTCCCGCATAGCACTGGAATTGCCTATGATATTTTCAGGCCTATACCGGTCTTCAAGCTCGTGGCGCAATCGCAGGTTCTCGTCCTCAAGTTCCTGTTTTTGCACTGCAACTTCGCGCCGAATCCTTACGTCATTGGCGACCATGCTTGCGACGATACTGAGAACACGCATATCCTCATTAAGTTGAACCGTTTCATCAAAGACTCTATCAACTGAGATTGCTCCGATCACATCCTGCCCAATCGAAACAGGCACACAAATGAAACTGATCTCTTCTTTTGTTACGTTCCAGCGGTCGAAACGATTGAGGAATAACGGTTCCTGTGATACCTTCGGAACAATCATTGCCTTTCCCGTCTCTATAACCTTTCCCGTTACACCTTCGCCCATCCGATACCGTATCTTTCGGCTATGTTCTTGTGAAAGATTGTGTGCCACTTCAACTCTAATCTCACTGCCGTCCGGCCCCAGAAGTGTTACGGTGCCTCTGTTCAAACCCAGTTCGCAGTCAAGTATATCCAGAACCTCAGCGAGAGTTTGTTTCTGGTTCTTTCCTACTGACAGGATATGGCTGATTCTGTAAAGAGTCTCCAGTTCCTGCACGTGCCGCGTGGCATGTGATGTCCTATTTTGAATATTTAAATCCTTGGAAGCCATAATCAACAACTCCTTGTAAAAAGGCCTAAAAGTTACAATAGGACATAATTGTACTAAAGTCAAATTAATATTACGAATATGTAATATAAGTAAAATTAAATTTCGCCTTACTATTTGCTTATAACTCGGCTCACGATAAGCCCTTATAACACAAAATAAAAAGAGCTTCTCTTTTTTCAATATTTGCCTACTTTTGACAACATAATACATATTAGTTACAAATATGTAGGTTTTCCTATAAAACGCAACATAAATGTCGCAACCAGCCTAACCAATCCTTACGTTGTACAACACGTATCTTGTTTCCAGATAGGGAGTTACAACTATGTCTCCCAATTGGCACGGTTTTTGCAGTAACAAATCTATACGTTGGTTTTCAGTTAACTGGAAGTGTTTGGTAGTTGAAGAACAGGATTTGAAGTTGGTAGATAAGGAGACCGTACAATGAATAAAGGAGACCGTACAATGAATAAGAGAAAGATTTTGTTAACTTTGATAACTATTATGATGTTGTCGGCTGGCGTGAGCACTTGTATTGCACAGAAACCTGCAGATGCCAAGCTCGGTGTCGATGTGGATGTTACCTGGGTCAGCAAATACCTGTGGCGAGGTTACGATCTGCTTGATGACAAGGCAGCGTTCCAGCCGAGCGTTAATGTTGATTTGTATGGTACCGGCTTTAGCATCAATGTCTGGGCTTCCTACCCGACCTCAGCCGGCTTCAGCTCGACTCTCGGTGCGAGCAGGGTAAATGCCACTGAATATGATTACACCATCGCTTACGACACCACCTTATTTGAGGGTGAAAGCTACGCTACTGATGTTACGGCCAATTACATTTATTATGACTTTATCGATGCACCAAGTACCTACGCTGATGCTCAGGAGCTTGGCGTCGGATTAGCTTGGCCGAGTATTTGTCCTGGCGGCATTGTTCCCAGCTACTATGTGGGCAAGATATGGCCCGCGAAGTCTAACTCGGAACTTGCCGGAGAATATGGCGGCTGGATCCACATCTTCGGTCTGGGATATGACCTGTCATTGCCCGGGTTCTTACCTGATACGCCTGAGCAGGTTTTCAGCTTAATCGCTGATATAACTTACAACGATGGATTCGGCCTCGCAACTGCTGACCACGACTGGTCGCATGCCACTTTCGGTGTCTCCACAGAGGTTGCTCTTGGAGAGATGACATTTACGCCTGCTGTTTACTACCAGTCTTCATTCGATGATTCCGTCAACACCGAAGATGAGCTTTGGGTCGGTCTGAGTCTAACCTACAGCTTCTGAACTCGACTTTTGCACTTTTTCGCGACGGGATAAGGATTGTTTTCCAAGGTTTTACGTAAACAGCCCTGGACTTTTTCAAAATCCCTGGTTTTGCAGTGTGTTGAAAAAGTCGGGAAATTGTAAACCTTTATGAATAATAGCGTTTACGAGCTTCAGAAAATGGCAAGAGTCGAGTTGAGAAGGTCAGTTGGAAAAGTGACAATCGTGACAGTGTCGGCCAAATGTATCGGCAGAGAACAATAATAGCGAGAACGAAATTCTCAACAAAATTGCTTTTGCTTCCGTATTTTGAAAGGATAAGAAAGATGAAAAAAATAATACTTGGCATTGTGTTAATATTGGTAGTGGCATCTGCCGTGCCGGCATTTGCTGAATCGACTGGTGCAGAGATTTCCGCTATCGAGGCGGTGAAGGAAGAGCTCCAAAATAACATTAATGTCGTCTGGACATGTGTGGCAGCGTTCTTAGTGTTTTTTATGCAGGCTGGTTTTGCAATGGTTGAGACCGGCTTTACCAGGGCCAAGAATGCTGTGAACATCCTGATGAAGAACCTGATGGATTTCTCTGTCGGCACGATAGCGTTTTTTCTGATTGGATTTGGTTTGATGTTTGGTGCAACGAACGGCCTGTTCGGGACGACAGATTTTGCAATCAAGAATGTTCTGGGTGATGGTGCACACTGGAACTACACATTCTTACTCTTTCAGACGGTGTTTGCCGGCACGGCTGCGACAATCGTCTCCGGTGCAATGGCAGGCCGGACGAAGTTTAAAGGTTACTTAGTGTACAGCGTGTTTATCTGCGCGTTTATCTACCCTATTTTCGGGTCGTGGGCCTGGGGCAGCCTGCTAAACGGAAACGGGTGGCTCGAAAAGCTTGGCTTCTGTGATTTTGCCGGCTCTTCAGTTGTACACTCTGTCGGCGGGTGGCTGGGACTGGCTGGTGCAATTATGCTTGGTCCTCGGCTCGGCAAGTATGGCCCGAACAAGCAGTCAAAGGCGATCCTTGGCCACAACATACCGTTGGCGGCCCTTGGTGTGTTCATTCTCTGGTTCGGCTGGTTCGGGTTCAACCCCGGCAGCACGACGTTCGGGGACGGCGCGATCGGACGCGTGGCGGTTACGACAAACCTGGCAGCAGCGGCTGGTGCGATTATGGCAATGTTAGTCTCGTGGGCAATCAGCAAGAAGCCAGACGCCTCTATGTCGTTGAACGGTGCGCTGGCCGGTCTCGTAGCCATCACAGCTCCCTGTTTTACTGTAACGCCCATGGGAGCATTGGTAATCGGTTCAATAGCCGGTGCACTGGTGGTGTTGAGCGTACTGTTTATTGACGAAGTTCTCAAAGTTGATGACCCTGTTGGTGCGGTTAGTGTTCACGGGGTCTGTGGTCTGTGGGGGACGTTGGCCTGTGGGCTGTTCAATGCCGAGGGCGTACTTGCTGCCGGCGAGAGCAGCACGGGCCTGTTCTATGGCGGCGGATTCAAGCAGCTTGGTGTTCAACTCGTCGGGGCCGGTGCCTGCTTTGCCTGGGCTTTTGGTCTTGGGCTGGTGTTGTTCTATGCTATCAAAAAGACAGTTGGGCTGCGTGTAACGTCGGAAGAAGAGCTCAAGGGGCTGGATATCAGCGAGCACGGCATGGAGGCGTATTCCGGTTTCCAGATTTTTACCACAACATAAGGCGCTTAATCAAAAATTGGAGATTCAAGAATGAAGCTTATAATAGCATATATTCAGCCGCACAAGCTGCAGGATGTTAAGAAAGCCTTGTATAAGACTGAAGTTTATAAGATGTCTGTGACAAATGCTCTGGGCTGTGGTAAACAGAAGGGCTATCACGAAAGCTACCGCGGCATTGATTTCGAGGTGAATTTGCTCAAAAAAGTAAGACTTGAGATCGCTGTAAATGAGGATTTCGTTGAGAAAACAATCAATGCAATCGTCGAAGGGGCCAAAACCGGCCAGATCGGTGACGGCAAGATTTTCGTGCTGGACTTGAATGAGTGTATCCGAATTCGTACCAGTGAAAAAGGCGACAAGGCAATTGGCTAATTGTTGAAAAAAACTCAATACCATTAAGAAGCAACGTTTTTTGAAAGGAAATAAATGATGACACCGAAAGATTTTCTCGAATTCGCAAAGAAGAACAATGCGAAAATGATTGATTTGAAATTTACTGACCTCTTAGGAACGTGGCAGCACTGTTCTTACCCGGTTGAGACGTGGGACGAAGAAACATTCAAGGATGGACTTGGCTTTGACGGTTCGTCGATTCGTGGATGGCAGGGAATACACGTCTCGGATATGTTAGCTGTGCCCGACCCGGATACCGCTGTGATTGACCCCTTCTTCAAAGAGCCGACAGTCAGCGTTATCGCCAATATTGTGGACCCGATTACCAAAGAAGACTACACCCGTGACCCACGACACGTTGCACGCAAAGGAGCAGCTTATTTGAAGGAAACAGGCATAGCCGATACCTGCCACATTGGCCCTGAGCCGGAATTCTTTATATTTGATGAGGTGCGATACGAGCAGAATCAGTATACCGGAATGTATCGAATAGATTCTGTCGAGGGAGCCTGGAACACGGCCCGTTTCGAAGAGCCGAACCTGGGTTATAAGCCGAGCTTTAAGGGCGGCTACTTCCCGGTAAGCCCAACGGATACTTATCACGATTTGCGTGGTGAGATGGTTAAAGAGATGTGGAAGGTAGGCATTCTGGTAGAAGCGCACCATCACGAAGTTGCAACGGCCGGCCAGGCCGAGATCGATATGGTGTTTGCCGATCTTCTAAAGATGGCCGACCAGTTTATGTGGTACAAGTATATCGTCAAGAACGTGGCCAAGCGCAACGGCAAGACGGTAACGTTTATGCCCAAGCCGCTCTTTGAGGACAATGGGAGCGGTATGCACACTCATTTTTCATTGTGGAAAGGCGACAAGCCCTTGTTTGCGGATAGCGGATACGCCGGACTTAGTGACATTGGTTTATATTCTATTGGTGGCATCCTCAAACACGCGCCGGCCATCTTGGCCTTTGCTGCCCCGACGACAAATTCCTATCGTCGGCTGGTTCCTGGTTTCGAGGCCCCGGTGAACTTAGTAATGTCAAAGCGGAACCGCTCTGCGGGTGTCCGAATACCGATGTACTCAGAAAACCCAAAAACAAAGCGTCTTGAGTTCCGTTGTCCCGACCCGACCTGCAATGGCTATCTTGCATGGACAGCTATGCTTATGGCAGCCATTGACGGCATCCAGAACAAAATTGATCCAGGCGAGCCGTTGGACAGGGATATTTACGAGATGACACCTGAGGAGCTGGACAAATATCCAAAGACTCCCGGCTCATTGGCCGAGGCGGTTGACGCATTGGAAAAGGACCACAAGTTCCTGACAGCAGGTAATGTATTCACCGATGACCTTGTGGAAATGTGGATCAAATGGAAACGCGAAGAAGAATTGGGTCCTTTGGCTCTTCGACCGCACCCTTACGAGTTCCATCTCTATTATGACAGTTAAAATTGTGCTTCTCTGCACATCATTGTGCAGTTGGCATTGGGTTGTGGGTGAGGCCTACTCAAAGTTATCCAGCTTGCTAACAGGCTGCTTAGCAAAGTAGGCCTTACCCCTCTTAAATATTTAAAAATGCCACCAATATCACATTATAACTGCAATTTATAGTATGTATTAGCGGAAATCGAGCATCAAGGTTAAAAAATCGCAGTATAATATATAGCTAAATACGGGTTTTTAGATGGTGGAGCAATTAAAAAATCAGGGTTTATATGAGGCTCGGCGCGAGCACGATGCCTGCGGTATCGGTGCGGTTGTAAACATCTCCGGCAAACGAGACCATTCGATCATTGAATACGGCAAGGAGATTCTGATCAATCTGCATCATCGCGGAGCAGCCGGGGCCGATGATATCACAGGCGATGGTGCCGGGATTCTATTTCAGATTCCGCATGAGTTCTTTCTTACCGAATGTGAAAAGTTGGGCTTTTCGCTACCTTCAACCTCACAATATGGCGTAGGTATGGTGTTCGGGTCGAAAGATGCAAATCTTAGAGAGCAATGTGATGGAATACTTGAAACTGCGATTGGCTATTATGGTATGAAGGTATTTGGGTGGCGAGATGTGCCAACTTCCAGCGACTGTCTTGGCCGAATAGCTCTGGCGGCTGAGCCTTCTATCAGGCAAATTTTTGTGGATGGAGCTGGTTTCGAAGATGAGTTGCTGGAGCGACGTTTGTATCTCGCACGCAAGCGGTCCGAGCGACTGGTCAGAGAAAAAATCGGCGATGATGGTCAGGATTTTTATGTAACCTCGCTTTCATGCAGGACTATCTGCTACAAGGGTATGTTTATGGCCTGGCAGTTGTTTGCATATTACCCAGACCTTGCAGATGAACGTCTTACATCGGCGCTTGCAATTGTTCATCAGCGTTACAGTACGAATACATTTCCGAATTGGCGTCTTGCTCAGCCGTTTCACTGTATCGCCCACAATGGTGAGATCAATACACTCAGCGGCAATCGCAACTGGATGACGGCCCGCGAGACGGTAATGACCAGCGATGTTTTCGGCGATGACATCAGCGACTTGTTACCGGTTTTGCCGCCTGGAATGAGTGACTCTGCGTGTTTTGACAACATGCTTGAGCTTCTGGTTCGCTCAGGCAGAAGCATGCCTCATTCGATGATGATGATGATTCCGGAAGCTTTTGGGCCAAAGTATCATATCAGTACGGATAAGCGTGCATTCTATGAGTATCACGCATCAATAATGGAACCGTGGGACGGACCAGCAGCAATGGTGTTTACCGATGGACGGCTTATTGGCGGAATGTTAGACCGCAATGGTTTAAGGCCCTGTCGATATTTGGTTACAACCGACGGTCTGGCGATTATCGCCAGTGAAGCCGGAGTTGTGGAACTTCCCCCGGAAAATATTCAGCGGAAAGGACGCTTGCGCCCCGGGCATATGTTCTTAGTCGACACAGTCGAGGGTCGAATAATCTCTGACAATGAGATAAAGAGCAGGGTCGCCAGGCAGCAGCCCTACCGCAGGTGGCTGGATGAAAACAAAATTGAGCTTCGTGGTCTTTTTGATGCGCCCAAACTTGTCAGAAGCGACCCGAAAACCATATTCCAAAGAATGCGGGTATTTGGCTACACGCGGGAAGAACTGAAGATGATTCTGACACCAATGGCCGTCAATGGCCAGGAACCTGTAGGCTCGATGGGTAATGACACGCCGCTTGCGGTACTTTCTGACAGGCCAAAGTTATTGTTTGACTACTTTAAGCAGCTTTTTGCCCAGGTGACAAATCCACCTATTGATCCACTTCGCGAAGGATTGGTAATGAGCCTTATGATGTTTACAGGCAAAAAAGGAAATCTTTTAGAGCAGAGCCCGCAACATTGCAGACAGCTTAAATTGCCACATCCAATACTAACTAACGATGACCTTCAGCGGCTTCGGACGGTAAACCGGGATGACTTTAAGGTTGCTACTGTTTCGGCTGTTTTCCATGCTGATACATCTGATATTGTTGATAGTCTTCGTTGTGGCCTGGATTCGCTGGTGGAAGAGTCGGAAAAGGCTATTATGGAGGGGGCCTCACTGATTATCATCAGCGACCGTAACATATCGCAGACTCAGGCGCCGATTCCATCTGTACTGGCAACGGCCGCGGTTCATCATGGTCTGCTTAATCGCGGGCTTCGTGGGGAAGCTGGTTTGATTGTTGAGAGTGGAGAGCCAAGAGAGGTTTCACATTTTTGCCTTTTATGCGGATTCGGCGCTAATGCGATTAATCCATATTTGGTATTCGAATTACTTGACGAGCTGCACCAGCAGGATGAGCTGCCTGTGAAAATGGACGCTACCCAGATAGCAGATAATTATATTGCCGCGGTTAAAAAAGGTATCTTGAAAACGATGAGCAAGATGGGCATTTCGACATTACGCAGCTATACAGGTGCTCAGCTATTCGAAGCGATTGGATTGAATCGTTCATTTGTTGATGAGTTTTTGACGGGAACAAGCTCACGAATTGGTGGAATTGGGCTTGAAGAGATTGCACAGGAAGCGCTTGTCCGCCACAAATTGGCTTTTGAGCAGCGTCCCGCTGGGGCGTTCGAGCTGGATTTTGGCGGCGAATATCATTTCAGGCACGACTGTGAACAACATCTTTGGAATCCGACCACCGTATCGCGATTGCAGCATGCAGTCAAGTATAACGACATACAAGCTTACTCCGACTACGCCAAGGCTGTAAACGAGCAGTCCCAAAAGCTGTGCACGCTGCGTGGACTGTTTGAATTTGTTCCCTGTGGGACAGTGGCCATTGATGAAGTAGAGTCTGCCGATGAAATAGTGAAACGATTTTGCACGGGTGCGATGAGTCACGGTTCAATCAGCAAAGAGGCACACGAGTGTCTGGCCATAGCAATGAACCACTTGGGGGCAATGAGCAATACCGGTGAAGGCGGCGAGGATCCTTCACGGTATATAACAGAATCCAACGGTGATTCAAAGAACTGCGCTATAAAACAAGTGGCCAGCGGCAGGTTTGGTGTTACCATAAACTATCTTGCCCACGCAAAAGAGTTACAGATCAAGATCGCACAAGGCGCCAAACCAGGCGAAGGCGGACAGTTGCCGGGGCACAAAGTAACGGAGGAAATCGCAAAGCTCAGGTACTCGACGCCTGGAGTGACCCTTATATCTCCACCTCCTCATCATGATATATACTCGATTGAGGATTTAGCCCAGCTTATTTATGACCTTAAGTGCAGCAATCCCGGTGTTAAGGTATCAGTTAAGCTGGTAGCTGAAGTTGGGGTCGGTACTATTGCTGCCGGCGTTGCCAAAGGTAATGCCGACGAGGTTCTTATCAGTGGCCATGATGGTGGAACCGGCGCAAGCCCGCTTTCTTCGATCAAACATACCGGCTGTCCGTGGGAACTTGGTTTGGCTGAGACTCAGCAGGTGTTGGTAATGAACGGGTTGCGGGACCGAATTAGGGTTCAGGTTGACGGCCAGTTGAAAACCGGAAGGGATATCGTTGTGGCAGCACTGCTTGGGGCTGAGCAGTTTGGCTTCGGCACTGCCGCTCTGGTATCGCTTGGTTGTACTCTGTTGCGGAAGTGTCACGAAGGAGCATGTCCGTTTGGAATTGGTACCCAGGACCCTGAGCTTAGAAAACGATTTGAAGGTAAACCGGAACATATCGAGAGATTCATGTACTTTGTGGCTGAGGAGGTGCGCCGGATTATGGCCCAGCTCGGCTTTAGGAAGTTTGAAGATATGGTCGGCAGAGCAGACCGATTATGTGTTCGCAAAGCAATTAATCATTACAAGGCCAAAGGATTGGACTTCTCTGCTATTTTTCATCGGCCGGATATCTCCGATGAAAGTAAAATTCGCCTGAGCAATCGTCAACCGAGTAAAATCGACGACCATATTGATTGGCAGATTTTGGAAAAAGCAAAATCTGCTATTGAAAAAAAAGAAAAAATTGTCATCGAAATGCCGATTCGCAATACCAACCGAACAGTAGGTGCGATTTTGAGCAATCGTATAGTTCTAAAGCACGGTCCTGATGGTTTGCCTGATGGTACGTTGGAGGTCGTCTTTTTCGGCTCTGCGGGACAAAGCTTTGGTGCGTTTTTGACTCCTGGTGTAACTTTAAAACTTATCGGTGAAAGCAACGACTATTTAGGTAAAGGTCTTTCCGGTGGTCGAATTGTTGTCAAGACACCTGATAAATCTCCCTTTTTGGCTCATGAGAATATTATTACGGGCAACACACTGCTTTATGGTGCGACTCGGGGGGAGGTCTTTATTAACGGCATGGCAGGCGAACGATTTGCGGTCCGTAACAGCGGGGCAACAGCAGTAGTTGAAGGTCTTGGTGATCATGGATGCGAGTATATGACCGGAGGAACCGTCGTCGTGCTTGGCAAAACGGGCTGTAACTTTGCCGCCGGTATGAGTGGCGGCATTGCATATGTTCTCGATGAGATGCAGCTTTTTGACACGCTTTGCAATCTCGATTTGGTTGAGCTGGAAACTGTATGGCAGCAAGAAGATAAAGAGTTGCTGAGAGATTTGATTCAGCGTCATCTGCACTGGACGGACAGCAAACGGGCACGGCAGATTTTAGAAGCCTGGCAGGACATGGTGGGCAGGTTTGTGAAAGTTGTCCCAATAGATTATCGCAAAGCACTGGAAAAGATGTGGGCGGCCGAGCAGCGAGATACAGAAACAACGCCGGCAACTGAAGAGGTATTCGGCCATGGGTGAGACAAAAAGATTTTTGAAATACAAGCGCCGGGAAGTCGGACATCGGCCGGTTGAAGAGCGAATAAAGGACTTTTCCAATCTTGATCTGCCGCTTACGCCCGATCAAATCCACCAGCAGGCGGCCAGGTGTATGGACTGTGGAATACCGTTTTGCCACGGTGTGGGTTGTCCACTTAAAAACTATATACCTGATATTAATGAACTGATATATAAAAACCATTGGCAGCAAGCTTGCCAGATGCTTCATTCAACCAATAATTTTCCGGAAATTACAGGTCGAGTGTGTCCTGCTCCGTGTGAGGCGGGATGTACGCTTTCTATCAATGATGAGCCCGTACTTATCAGGCATATAGAATTTCAGATAGTCGAACGCGGCTTTGAACAAGGCTGGATCAAACCGATGCCGGCCGCAGATAAGACAGGAAAACGGATAGCAGTTGTAGGCTCTGGTCCTGCGGGTTTGGCGGCTGGGCAACAATTAGCACGGGCCGGACATGATGTGGTTGTTTTTGAAAAGGATGAGCGAGCCGGAGGCTTGTTGCGTTACGGCATTCCGGATTTCAAGCTTGAAAAACACGTTCTTGACCGCAGGTTAGAACAGATGAGAGATGAGGGTGTTGAGTTTCAGACAGGTGCCGATGTGGGAGAGGATATTTCCGCACGCTATCTGCAAAAAATGTTCGATTGTGTCTGCTTGGCGATGGGGACAGGTCAACCCAGAGACCTTAATATACCTGGCAGAGGATATGAAAACATTTTGTTTGCAATGGAATACTTGTCGTCACAGAATAAGATTTGCTCTGGTGAGCCGATAGATGAATCCAGTATTGTTACGGCCAAAGACAAAGTCGTGGTAGTAATAGGCGGTGGTGATACGGGCAGCGACTGTATAGGAACTGCCCGTCGTCAAGGGGCTAAAAAGATATATCAATTGGAAATTTTGCCTAAGCCTCCAGATACTCGGCCACCGGATACACCCTGGCCAATGTGGCCGAGAATTATGCGAACATCTTCATCACACGAAGAGGGTTGTGAGCGACGATGGGGTGTGATGACCAAGAAATTTACAGGTTATGAAACTCGGGTGGGGCACCTACACGGCTGTGAGGTCGAATGGATAAGGAAGTCCTCCGTCAGGAGTCCCAAGGACAACGGCTGGAAAATAAAAGAGATACCGGACACAAACTTTGTTCTCGAAGCAGACCTTGTGATTTTGGCTTTGGGATTTGTGCATGTTGTCCATGAGGGACTTATAAAAAGTCTGGGTCTCAAATTGAATGATCAAGGTAATGTGGAAGTGAATGGTTATCAGACAAGCCAGCCTTGGGTATTTGCGGCAGGCGATACTATCAGTGGGGCCTCACTGGTCGCACATGCGATTAATAGTGGACGCCGAGCAGCAGTGGCTATAAGCCAAACGCTGCGAGAGAATAACTAAATACGGACACCGGTAGAAAATAGCGTTAAAAAGTTTTCACTTGCCACTCATCATGACGACTATACCGACATAGGGGGGAGCAGGTCACTATTTGTCTCGAATTCCGGCATCCATGTAAATATGTTGCTTGAGCCAGGTATCTTTCGAGCGATTGTTTCTTGCTGGTTCCAAAGTAACAAATTTTTCCTTTGATCTTCCTACAGTACTGTCCCATGGGATGTAGAGTTCGAAACCTCTCCAAACAAGCAAGACGGGGCTTTGTGTGGTAATCATCTGGGCATTCCTAAAAGCCTGCACCGTTGTTTGTCGGGTACCAATGTCATCGAGTCACCGTATTCAGGGGTCCGCCAGAAAACCGGGCGTGTCAGGCGTTGGCGAGATGGACAAATGGTTCTTCGTTGGACAGCGTCAGCCTTATTATCGATAGAGAAACGTATGCGTCGTATTATGGGCTATCAGCAATTGTAGATATTGGAAGCTGCCCTCAATGAACTTAATGAAGAAAAATCTGTTGCCATGAAAGAAAAAGTTGCATAAGATCTCAGTCAGGGGTAGCCATTGAACCTTCAACTGAGTTCGGGACAAGCCATCAGATATCCCGGCTGGGCAATGTGTTTTGTAAAGCGCAAAAGCAAGCGGAGAGAGTTGGCTCGTTTTCATCATTATAAGCGACATAACTTATTGGCTCCGTTAAGGGTTAAAGAACGAAAATGAAATTAGACAGTACAATTAGCCAGACAGAAGATTAAAAGTCAGGATTGAATATTGGCAGCCGAGGCGGTCTCGGCTATATAGATACCCGGTGGTACATTTTTGTTCCGCCAAGTGGTACACTTTTACTCCGCTGTTTACACTGTTGCGTTTATGTGCCCAGTTTCAAAGTACAAGATGCAGTCTTCGCGGATTCTGACGATAAAATTGTTGTGTCGGGCACATAACGGGTTTGGGCACATAAGTAAATAATCTGCAATCTGCTTGAAAATTCGAGATATATTTTCGATATTTCGAAGAGAAATACTTGTCGTTTCTCTACGCCGACACACCCGCCGCGGTTTTGCTCCGCCCTTTACAGTCATTACCTCTATGAGGCCGGTTGAGCACACCTAAGGCCATAACCCAACCAACCACCCCCCGACCACCCCCAACCTCTTTCTAACCATCTTATAGCCATAGACTTACCACAGTAAAACAATCCCCACTCGCCTAAAAAATCCAGGCCCCGGGTCAATTTTGGGTCATTTTTAGGCCAAAATGGATAGAGCAGCAAGGGCCCTATAGTACCTGAAGTACCTGATAAAACCTGAGATCCGTAAATTTGACCCCCGTAGTAGGGTCTATTATGACCTGATAAAACCTAAGGACTGTAAATTCGCCCCCTGAGCAAGGGCCCTTTGGACCTGAGATAAACCTGAGAATACCTGAGAATACCTGAGAACCGTAAATTCACCCGCCCCTGGGTGGGCCAAGGCATCCAGTTAGGATAGATGGCCCGGCAG
>JADFJC010000145.1 GCA_022566315.1 Planctomycetota bacterium | reverse complement strand
TACCGGCGGTGAACAGGCCCAGAGCAACGTGAACCAGTCTGTTGTGAGTTCCGCTAAAAAGAAAAACCCCAAGGATCACTATCAGGGCGATAACCGAGATGGCCGTTAGGAAATAAGGCTTGCCGGCAAACCAACCAAAAGCGGCGCCATTGTTCAAGACTCTTACAAGTCGCAGGAAACCATTAATAACCGAAACGTTGCCGTGGTTCCCCAACCAATCGAACACCGCTTTCTTGGTCCACAAATCCAGCGCCAGCCCGGTTAGGGTTAAAGACCAGAAAATCAGATGTGCTTTTGAATCCGGCAGCGCGCAGGACAGGCGCTTCAAAAAAGCCCGTTCAGAACTCGATGGGGCGCTATTTTCTTCTGCCTTGGTCTCTGTCATAATCAGTGTTCAGCGTATCGCATTTACTGGCTGTAATAACGGTTTACTTTGAACGTTTTCCAATTGGGGTGCAATTATATCAAAGTAAGTGCTGCCGTCAAAACTTTTAGCGACACAGAGAAATTTTGTTTTTTGGCGTGCGGCAATTTTTTCGAATCTGTGAATTGAGAATTGACAATCAATAATCAATAATCAATAATAAATAATAAATAATCAATAATCAATAATAAATAGTAAATTATTGAGCCCGGGTGGCGGAATAGGCAGACGCGCTAGCTTGAGGGGCTAGTGACCTTAGGGTTGTGCTGGTTCGACTCCAGTCCCGGGCAGTACTTGTCCATAGTCGAGATAAAAGACGAAGCTAAAAGATGGGGGAGTACCACAGAAAAAAGAGGAAAGGAAAATGTCGAATAGCGAACCACAATCTTTACCTAAAGACCGTATAATGTCAATTGACGCCCTGCGTGGATTCGATATGTTCTGGATCATCGGCGGTTGGTCGATATTTCGCGGCTTGCACGAGAAATTCGATAATTCGACAACGCAGTGGTTAAGTCAACAAATGTCACATGTGAAGTGGGAGGGGTTTCGCCCGTGGGACTTGATTATGCCGTTGTTCTTGTTTGTTGTGGGTGTGGTAATGCCGTTCGCGCTCAATAAACGTCTTGAGCGCGGTGACAGCAAAAGACGGCTGTATTTTCATATTGTGCAGCGAACGGTAATACTATTTGTTTTAGGTATGATAGCGCAGGGACATCTTCTTGAATATGACCTGTCAAAGCTGCGCATTTATAGTAACACCCTGCAGGCAATCGCGGCGGGATACTTAATCTCGGCAATAATCCTGCTCAATCTGCGCATTGTATGGCAGATAGTAACGACCGTGGTTTTATTGTTGTTGTTCTGGGCCTTGATGATGCTCGTACCGGTGCCCGAGTATGGTGCGGGCGTATTGACACCCGATGGGAATCTTGCAATTTATATCGACAGGCTGATTTTCGGCGGCTTCATTGATGGAACCGACCCGCCTTACACCTGGATTTTAAGCAGCATGACATTTGCCACTACGGTAATGCTCGGAGTAATGGCAGGCCACTTATTACGTTCGGAAAAGAAGGGCATTGAAAAAGTTCTGTGGCTCCTGGCAGCAGGCGTAGGTTGTGTGGTGCTGGGCTGGATATGGAATTTTTGGTTTCCTGTCATCAAGCACCTGTGGACCAGTTCCTTCGTGCTTTGTTCGGCAGGATGGTGTTACCTGCTGTTGGCATTGTTCTATCTGGTTATAGATGTGTGGGGTTTTAAGAAATGGGCCTTCGGCTTTGTTGTAATCGGAATGAACGCAATAGCTGTATATATGGCGACTCATGTCTTTAGTTTCCGCCACATCGGAGATATTTTCGTGGATGGTCTGGACAAATATGTTGGAAATTGGGAGGCCTTCATTCACGCGGTGGCGGCGTTCGCCGTCATTTGGCTGATAATGTGCTGGATGTATCGCAGGAAGTTGTTTATTAAAATCTAAAACAAAAGCATAGATTGAAAAAATAGTGGTTAAGGATTTGAAAGAGGTGAAGAATCTTGGGTAATGACCGGCAGGATTTGGTTGGGCGGCGGTTGGTCTCGGTCGATGCGCTGCGGGGCTTTGATATGTTCTGGATTATTGGTGGCGGGACCCTCTTTGCGAACTTGGCAAAAGTGTACAGCCACCCGGTAACCGATACAATTCAGCAGCAATTGCACCACGTGAAGTGGGACGGATTTCATTTTGAGGATTTGATATTTCCGTTATTTCTTTTCATAGTTGGAGTAGTGCTGCCGTTTTCAATTACGCGGCGGGTAGAGCGCGGACAGAGCCGTTCCGCACTCTATCTGCACATTCTTAAACGCTCGGTCGTACTTATTTTATTAGGCTTGATAATGAATGGGCTCCTGAGATTCGATTGGGCTCAAATGCGATGGCCGGGTGTGCTCCAGCGAATCGGGTTGTGTTATTTCTTCGCTGCAATAATTGTTATGCATACGAAATGGCGAACCCAGGCGATTATTATAGCGGTGGTTCTGATTCTGTACTGGATTGCGATGATGTTGATTCCGGTGCCGAACTTTGGAGCCGGCAACCTCACAATGGAAGGATGCCTGTCCTCATATATCGACCAGCAGTTAATTCCGGGCGAGCTTTATTACGGATATGGTGATAATGAGGGTCTCATTTCGACTTTGCCTGCGATTTGCACCGTACTTTTGGGCACGCTGGCGGGCCACTGGCTGCGCTCCATGCAGTCGGGCAATCGCAAGGCGGCCGGCCTGGCCATTGCCGGTGTAGTCAGCTTGCTCGTTGGATCGCTCTGGGGGATGGTTTTTCCTGTTATCAAAATTATCTGGACCAGCTCTTACGTTCTGGTCGCAGGCGGCTTGAGCTTACTGCTGTTAGCATTATTCTACTGGATAATTGATGTCAAGGGATATAACAAATGGGCGTTTTTCTTTATCGTTATTGGGATGAATCCGATTACGATATACTTCCTGCAGGGATTTGTTGACTTCGATGGAATTGCCAAATTCTTCTTTCTGGGGGTCGCCGGGCATGTGGGACTGTTTGGGCCGCTGATTTTACCGTTCGGGGTTTTGTTGGCCAAATGGTTGTTTCTGTGGTTTTTGTATCGCCACAGAATATTCTTCAAGGTCTAACGTAAGCAAGGATAATACGCCATTGGTCTGTGGAGTCGGATGAATGCCGAGGTGTTTTTGTAGTTATTTTTACAGAGATAGTCTGCTTTTTTTCTTTTCTCAATTCTGAAAAAGGGAGTTTTTTTTACGAAAAAGAAATTTCTTTTGATATTTGTAAAATTTTTTCTTGACCTCAGTAAAAAGAGAATGCTATAATCAAAGTAGCTTTTTCATTTTTTGCCCCTGCTTTTCTCTTCCTTCTCCCCTCCCTCCGCAAAAAAGCAGGGGTTTTAAAATTTACTATTTACTATTTACTATTTACTATTGAAAAGAAAATCGAGACCCAAATTTAATAGAAAATAATCAATAGTCAATTCTCAAGTCAGGCCTAATCGTTCGGCCTCGGCGTAGAGGTCATAGTGCTTCATTTTTTTGAATAAAGTTGTGCGGTTTATCCCAAGTGCCCTGGCGGTTGCCTGTCTGTTCCAGTGATTGTCTTCAAGGGCCTGGCGAATAATATTTTTCTCCGGCCCAGCTAATGCTCCTTTGAGGCTCATCAGTTTGTATGTCTCTTGCTGCTGGTTTTGCTCTTGCTTGATTGAGTTTGGCAGGTCCTCGGGGCCGATGAATTTGTTTTTACTCAGCAGGGTTGCCCGCTCAATTACATTTTCCAGCTCACGAACATTGCCAGGCCAGGAATAACATTCCAAATGCTCCATGGTCTCATCGGTAATACCGAGCTTATTTCTGTTGTGCTGTGCAGAGTACACCCGCAAAAAGTGCTCCGCAAGCAGCCGAACATCTCCAACCCTCTCACACAAAGGCGGCAGGTCTATTGTTACGACATTTATCCGGTAATACAAATCTTCTCGAAACCTGCCTTGCTTTACTTCCTCATTGAGGTTGCGATTTGAAGCAAGTATAATGCGTGTATCCACGGTTTGGGTTTTATTACTGCCGACCGGGTCGAATTGTCTGTCCTCCAAAACCCGCAGAAGCTTGGCTTGCAGAGCGGCGGATGCGTTGGCGATTTCGTCCAGAAAAATCGTCCCACCATCCGCAGCCATAAACTTGCCTTCCTTATTATTTACAGCGCCGGTAAAAGCCCCTTTAACATGGCCGAACAACTCGCTTTCGAGCAGCGTCTCCGGGAGTGCCCCGCAGCTTACTTCAATGAACGGTTTGTTGCGTCGGCTCGAATGGTGATGTATTGCTTTTGCCAACATACTTTTGCCGGTGCCCGATGGGCCGGCCATCAGTATTGTAGTCTTCGTATCGGCGACCGCCTCCACAAGGTCAAAAATCTTCGCCATTTTGTAGTTATGGCTGATTATGTTCTCTAAGCGGTATTTCTGTTCGAGCTGCAATCGGAGGCTCTCATTTTCGCTGATAAGCGATTGCTGCTTAATCGCTTTTTCTACTGTCAGCCGTAACTCGTCATCGATGATCGGTTTTGTAAGATACTCGTAGGCGCCTTGTTTGATGGCCCTAACTGCGCTTTCGATGGTGCCATAGCCGGTTATAACAATAGTCACCGTTTGAGGATGGTTTTCCCTGATAATATCCAATAATTCGATACCATCTCCGTCCGGCAGATTGACATCTGTTATGACCAGATTATAGTGTTCTTGTTCTAACTTGGCCAAAGCCCCTTTTAATGTTTCAGCACCGCTGGTCCGGAATCCTTCGAGCGTCAGGAACTCACACAGTGAATCCAATATGATTTTATCGTCGTCTATAACAAGAATATTCTTTTCTCTCATAAATTTTCCCAATCAGTTTTTATGTGTCCTTTATGAATCACTTGCTGCCGGCAGGTACACAGTGAAAATACTGCCGCCATCAGGGGTGTTTTCAGCAGTTATTCGGCCGTGATAGCTTTCAATTATGTCCCTGCATATTGCCAATCCCAAACCTGTCCCTTTGCCTTTATCTTTTGTCGTGAAGAATGGCTCAAATATAGCTTCTGTGTTTTCCGGCGGCAAACCTGTTCCTGTGTCACGGAACTCAGCCACAATGGTATCGTCTTCTGCCAGGCGGGTTGAGATTCTTAGTTCTCCGCCGTCCGGCATTGCATCCAGGGCGTTCTTCGTAAGATTACAGAACACCTGATACAGGTTGCCGCTTCGGATTTGTGGGATGCCGGAGGTATAGTTTCGTAATATTCGAATATTCAGGGCCTCTGCTTTTGCGTCCATTGTTTTGATAGCGTCTTCAATAATCTGCTCTATTCCGGTATATTCCAACGGCGTGTAAGTGCTGCGAGAAAATTCCAGCAGCTCGCTTACGATTCGCACCATTCTCATAAGTCCCTTCCGGCATTGGGTGAGGTACTCTTTGGGTTTTTCGAGGTTTTCCTGCTCAACAATTCTCATCGTGAGATTGACGTATCGCAGTATCCCGTCCAGAGGGTCATTTAGCTCGTGGGCGACCTTAGAGGCAAGCTTGCCAACAGCAGCCAGTCTTTCTGTGTTGGCAGACTGCCTTTGGATATTGACCTTTTCAGTTACGTCTTCGATTATGATGATACCGCCGAGATTTTTTGCTGTTTTGCTTTCTTTCAGCGGTGTGCATACGATTCGCAACAGTTTTGTTTTGTTGTTCGATGTATAGCCTACGCCATTAAACCGGCATGTTTTTCCCGTTGCAATCGCTGATTTTAATTGCTGTGTCCAGCCTAACCATATCTTGTCATCAGTACCTTTTGCCAAGGATTTATCGATGTAATGGCCTAACTTGATTAGTTTTGTTGCCTGAGGATTGGCCTCGATAATTTTCAAATCCGGGTTAAAGGCAATAACCCCTATCGGCAATGATTGTACGATTGACCTGCCAAGCAGCCCGGAACCTGACTGGTTATTTACGGTGTGTTCCTTTAGTTGGTCGCCGTTTCTATCTGACTTTTCTGGTTGTAATTGTGGATGTTCTGCCATAGCTATGATAATAAAACCTATCTCCACTATTGTCAAGAGTGGGCGTTGCAAAAAAACAACGCACGCGTTCCTTTTTTCGGACTGAGGAGGTTGCTTGTTTAGCAATAAACATAACATTTTATAAAATAAGCAGCTAAGTTAGTTTGTTCCGTGCCAATACTCAGCTATCAACAGGTAAAGTTGGTTTCTGATGTTGTTATTTATCAACGCTGCAAACGGCCTCTTCAATTAGTCTGTCGATGTCGGCTGGATAATTCTGTCTAACTTTATACCGAGCAAGCATTTGTAAAAGTTAAAATGGGGTATTCGTTTACCCTTTGCTTTGGAACGAATTTTGCTCTAAAATACTTTTGCGTATTTTTACAAGGATGAGGGTGAAACAGTGTTATGCAAGGATGCACATGATGGATCGAGCTGAAAAGCGCAAGTATAAGCGATTGGGGGCGAGGTTTGATATATCCTGCCGTGAAGTTGGTTCCACAGCAGAGCGGGCCTACATCGGCTGCACAGTGAATGTAAGTCCCGGCGGGTTGTATTTTGAGACCGAAAACGCGACCTTTAAACCGGGCAGCCTGTTGGAAGTAGAATTGTCAATACCGCCGAGGCGAGGTCTGCTTGAATTTGGCGGCAGGATTTCGGGCTTCGCCAGGGTCCTGAGAGCTGATAATATCTATGAATCTGCCAGAGGCACGAATTTATCTTCCGAAATATTCGGCGTAGCTGTGCAGTTCTGCCGCTCCCCGAAGCTCTGCATGTAAGAATTACTTTTCCGGCCAGACGCCCTCGAAGACTTCCACTGCCGGCCCCGTCATATAGACACAATTATCTTCTTCGCACCAATTTAAATCCAGCTCGCCGCCCGGTAAATGTCCGGTGCATATTCGCTCTGCTCGGCCCGTAAGCACCCCAGCCACACAGGCGGCGCAAGCACCACTGCCGCAAGCCATCGTAATTCCGCTGCCTCGCTCCCACGTCCGCATTGTAAATTCTGTTGGCTTATCAATCTGAACGAAATGAACATTGACCCGGTTTGGAAAAAGACTGTGGTTTTCGATAACAGGTCCAACTTTCTCAAGTTCGATTAATTCCACATTATCACAGAAAAATATAGCGTGCGGATTACCCATCGATACACAAGTCATTAGCAATTCCTGTCCGAGGATTTCGATGGACTGTCCGATAACTTTTTCCCCGGACAGATTTACAGGTATATCTTTGGGCGTCAGAACCGGTTGGCCCATATTGACACAGACTCTTTGGACCTTGTCCCTATCATCTACTGTAAGCCCAACAGTCAGGTTGCCATTACCGGTTTCTATATTCAATGAAGCAGGAAAAGGCTGTTGCCCCGGCACGGAAAACGCTCCGCCAGCCTCGGCTAATTTATGTTCATAAGTGTATTTTGCCACGCACCGGATACCGTTTCCGCACATTTCAGCTTCAGAACCATCGGCGTTGAAGATACGCATCCGCACGTCGGCTGTTTCCGAGGCGGTTATGAGAATCAACCCGTCAGAACCGATTCCTCTGTGCCGGTCGCTGACGATTTGAGCTAATTTTGCAGGGTTCGCAATCTTTTCCTCGAAGCAGTTGACATAGACGTAGTCATTGCCCAGGCCGTGCATTTTTGTAAATCTCATTTTACTTCTCCATACCCAAAAACCGCTTTAGTATATGCATATCAGAGACAAAAGTCAAAATTATTGCACCCATTGGCGACCTGCGGGTGTGGCCGGATTTTCCGGCAAGCGATTTTAAGTTCATTTTGGAATCCGCCTACGGCGGACAAGATTGGGTTTGTTTTGGGTTTGTTTTTTTGGGGCCGGAAGGCGGTTTCATTTTCATAATCCTCTATAACATATACGTTTGCGTTCATTTTGGGCCTTTAACGAGATTGGGTTTGTTTATTCGGACTACGAAATCATCTTTTTTTCTGTAATCCTTTGTTATAATTGAGTTTATATTCATTTTGGCTCTTTTAAAATTGGGTTTGATTGGGTTTGAATTGGGTTTGTTTTTTCCACTTAACCAAGTGTCCAATTTTTCATATATACTTTTCATATAAGAGTTTACGTTAATTTGAGCGTCCTTGACATTGGGTTTGTTTTGCATAAAAAGTAGTTGATTTGTAGAGGCATCTCTACAAGTGTAGAGGGTCCGGCTTCGCCAGAGGCTACGCCGCGACAAGCGGGGTTGGCGAGTATTGCGTCCCGGCGCTCCGAGATTCTCGATGCTTGTAAATGGTTCATAGTTCATGGTTCATTCCCCTAAGGGGTTTCCGCTTCGCTTCAAGGTTAATTGTCTGGGCCTTCTGGGCTGGCTGGGCCTTATAGGCACGTAAATAATTAGCTGCT
>JADFJC010000032.1 GCA_022566315.1 Planctomycetota bacterium | reverse complement strand
TGCAACCAATCCGTTCGATGCATGGCGGGTCCCCGCCTCTCATGGCAGCGACGAGGGCAGCTACGCCCCGAACGGCTGGATGTGCAATCCCCCCGCCGGTCTGTCCAGCCTGTGGGGACGCGGGCCGATTGAGAATTACTGGCGAACGCACCAGGTTCGAAGTGCCTACAACATCCCGGTCTTTACAGAGGGCTGGTGGGTGGACGGCTGGCCCAGGCACACCGATGAGCCCCCCGCGTTCGGTGACCGGACGCCGAATATGAGCGGCCACGAAATGCAGCGCCTCTGTGTCAACCGACACGGGGGAGCACAAAATTGCCTGTTTGCGGATTGGTCTGTCAAAAGAGTTGGGCTTAAGGAGTTGTGGACGTTGAAATGGCATCGCGACTATGATACAAATGGTCCCTGGACAAAGGCCGGCGGCGGCGCTCCGGAAGATTGGCCCCTATGGATGAGAAAGTTTAAGGACTATTGAAAATACTATTGCATAAGAAAGGTCCATCACAATGTGTAAGCGGCACGGCTTCACCTCGTTAGAAATAGGAATTCCAAATCGCCAAAGCGGAAGATTTCTAATGGGGTTTACGTTAATAGAGCTTCTGGTAGTGATTGCCATTATCGCATTGTTGATGGCAATCTTGATGCCCGCTGTGCAGCGGGTTAAGAAACAGGCAAACGCGGTTGCCTGTCAGTCGAACCTGAAACAATGGGGCCTTATCTTTAACCTGTACACGAATGATAACGACGGTTATTTCCAGAAAGGCTGGGTCGGCCAGAGAAATGGCAGCTTATGGTGGATGGATGCGACCCGGAAGTACTACAAGGAACCGGATTTGCGCTGCTGCCCAATGGCGATGAAACCTTACACCGAGGGAGGCCGGCCCCCGTTCGGAGCATGGGGCATCGACCCAGGCGGCTTCCTGACAAAAGGTGATTACGGCAGCTATGGAATAAACGGGTGGGTGGAGACCCGAAATACCACCGATGGCGTGGGCCAATCACAAGAAAACTATGCCAGGCGATGGAAGACTCCCAATGTTAAAAGAGCAGGTTATATACCATTATTTCTGGATGCTCAGTGGATTGATGGCTGGCCAAGCCCCACCAATGAACCTCCGGCGTATCACGATCAGCAGTGGCAGGCCGGTGGCAATATGGCCCGTTTCTGTATTAACAGACACAACGAGACGACAAACAGCGTTATTCTGGATTTCTCTGTCAGAAAAATTGGGCTTAAGGAGTTGTGGACGTTAAAGTGGAGTCGAACATACAACACGGCCGGCCCCTGGACCATAGCTGGTGGCGTCCAGCCCGAAAATTGGCCACAATGGATGAGAGGATTTAAAGACTACTGAAAATCCTTTCGCAATTTTCAGATTATAAGCTTTTCTCATCCTCTCCAGGGACGCTGTCTGTTCTTAATGCCTTTGAGCACATCCTTTGCGATAATCGAATCTTCTATAACCTGAAAATCGAACATCCCCACGCAAATAAAATCAGCCCCATTTTCAAAAGCATATTTAAAACCATCTCCTGGATGAATAGCACCCGCAGCCAAAACCTTAAAAGCTATCCAGGGTTTGGCAACTTTTTTCATAAATTCTATGGTCTTTTCAGGCGTCATCGACCAGTAGTTGTCCGTACGATTTTCGACCACATCCAAATTTTGGCCGGGCTTTCGTGCAGACCAGTAGTTGCTGTGGTGTAAAGTCTTCACATAAAAGTCAGCGTTATATCCACGCTGCTCCGACTTGACAATCACATCCAGCATATGAGCACCAATACCTCCCGGCACGCCTTTGGATTTAATATAGTCAACACACTCTCCCAGCAGGTCAATATGACCGCTTCGCAGCCACCTGTCTCCAATAACACCCTGAATATAGACTGCCGAAGCCCCGTAATCCAGAGACTTTCTTACATCGGTTTTGAGGTCTTTTATGTCCGGGTGGCCCTCGGCAATCCATTGAATCTTGCCGCCTCTTTCGTTCCAGTATTTCGGGAAAATTCTATAAGGCCTCTCGCTCGGGTCTGCAATAATCGTATTTACCCCGTGTTCCTCAAGCAACTCCAAAGTGTCCATAACCTTTTCGTCTGTGTTGTAATATCTCATAAGGTCGTGCACATATATCAAGTCTCTTGCATGTGACCAGCCGCTGATCAGATTTCCCCCGGAAATTAATCGGCTTATCTTCAATTTGCCGATTCTGCCCATCGGCATACCGCTACCGGAAGCCCCTGGAAGTGCTTTGCCTTTTCTTTCTGCGGCTGCCACTTTCACTTGTTTTTCACGAAAACCCAGGCCTAACGTCGTCCCAGCCGACACCGCCACCGATTTTTTTATGAAACTGCGACGATCCAATTTCCCTGACATAACTTGTCCCCTATAAAAGAAGTTTGCTCACAACCACCCCTAATCAAGCCATCCAGAAACGTTCCCTGTTTTTAATAGTTTTCAGCACATCCTTCGCGATAATTGAATTTTCTATAACCTGAAAATCAAACATCCCCACGCAAACGAAATCAGCCCCATTCTCAAAAGCATATTTGAAACCATCTCTGGGATGGATAGCCCCTGCCGCTAAGACCTTATAAGCAATCCAGGGCTTTTTTACCGTCTTCATAAACTCGACCGTTTTATCAGGTTCCTTGTCCCAGTAGTTGTCCATGTTATAGTTGTCGATTACGTCAAGGTTCTGGTCAGGCCGTCGAGACGACCAATAACTCGTACTGTGTAAAGTTTTCATATAGAAATCCGGCTCTATTCCCGCTTTCTCGCACGCCATAGGCGTCCGAAGGTTATGTCCGCCGATACCCGCGATTAATCCATTTTGCTTGATAAACTCGATTACCTTTCCGAGCAGGTCAACCCTGCCGTTTTTGACGAAATTATCTCCAACGCCTCCCTGTACAAACGCCCCTACCGCCCCATTATCAATGGCCTTTTGTATGCTGCTCGTCAGGTCATCTACCTGCGGATTAGTTTGTGCAATCCATTGAATTCGCCCGCCTCTTTCGTTCCAGTATTTATTGAGAATTCTGACTGTATTCTCAATCTGCTCATCCCCTTTTCCGCCGCGAACATTCGCTATGGCGGTATTTATGCCGTTTTCCTCAGATATCTGCCAGGTTTCAATTACTTTTTCATCTGTAAAATAATGTCCTAACAATTCAGATACGTAAATCAAATCTCTGCTGTGCGCATAGCCGTTGATTAGGTTGCCCCCGCAGATTAGCCTGCTAATCTTAACCTGACCAATCCTGCCTGCCGGCAAACCCTTGACAGAATCTGCGGGCAGTTTAGCCGGTTTTTTCATTTGCGCTAATAAAGTCTTCTCCTCAAAACTCAAAGCTGACGTAACCACGGCTGAGGTAATAAGAGATTTTTTGAAAAACTCTCGACGATTTAAATTTTTCGACATTTCGTTATACTCCTAATTCATACTATTACAACTTCATCATTCTTTAGCCCCGTGTTTCTGTAAAAGTTCGATGATTTCTTTATTCCCTGTGCCCTTCGCCAGTTATATGGGTGTTTTGCCACTTTTGCTTTTTGCGTTAACGTCAGCACCATTGGCTACAAGCATTAACGCCAAAACCAAGCAAAGAACTCTTATCGATTTCATCTTCAGCTACCTCTAATAAGACAATACCAAAATCAAAGCAGTTTGTCAATGAAATCGTGTCCCGTACCAATTGTCAAGCACCAAAAACGCAGCGCACAACGAAGTGTTTTTGGGTGCTGGGTACGCCTAATTGGTACTGGATTTTTCCGGAACTTTTATCTGTGCCATCTCTTCTTCACTGAATTTACTGTTCGCAATCGGCCCGGCCTCCCAGCACTGTTCGAGCTTGCTGGGCTTGGGCTTTCGGATTGGAATGACGAAGACATCCTTGCTCTCGGCGTTCTTTCCCATCCGCCCGCCGGCACGCTTGACCGCTTGGCGAACGAGTTTCTTGCTCACCTCCACGAGCGTCGGGAAGTTGTATGGCGTATGGCTGAATTTGCCCTCCGGATTCAAGGCCGATTTGAATTTGTCCGGCAGATTCTTAAAACCGATAGTCGTAAACAATATGCCACCGGCATTCGATGGGTTACAGTCAGAGTCCTGGCCGCAGCGGGTCGAGATGATAATCGTATCGTCCGGGTCTCCTTTGCCGTACAGCAGGCCCATTACGATGTAGGCCCCGTTAATCTTAGCGTCTATATTGAATTCGCCTTTCGGTCCGCTACAGGAAAAGCGTCTATACGCCGGGTTGAGATGGTACTTTTCGTCGATGAGCTGCCAGGTCTTTTCCCAGTCATCGGGATTCTGCTTATACCACGTGAGCACATCGCGAATACACTCAGCGTATTGACTGCCTTTAGGGATACACTTCAAGCCTGCGCGGACAATCTTTTCCATATCATCTTCAAAGAATGCCTCGGCATACATACCACCAACAAACTGGCCTCCGTAAAGACCGTCGCCATAGTTCATCAGCCGCCCGAATTTTTCGCCGAGTTCGATAGCCACATTCGGCAGACCAGGCGAAATCAGCCCTGCGTAATCCGCCTCAATCTGATAATCTATATCGTCGGCGTGTTTATTGAACTGTGGATGTCCCGAGTCGGGCGGAGCAATCCCTTTGCGCAAATTATCACGACCATTCCTGTTGGCATGCCATAGCCTGTAGCCGCTGTTGGCAAAATCAATACCCGCCTGGCGTATAGAACAATCAAAACCGTATAACTCAAGTGTCCGCAGGAAAGTCATCTCGACGTAGATATCATCCTGCCGGAACTGGTTAATCATCTCAGGCCGCCACTGCGGCATCTTGTCTTCGGGTATGATTTTACCTTTAAACTTGAACTCGGTAGGCCCGCCCCAGCCCACTCCGGCCATCTGCCCGACCCAGCCGGCCTTCATCTTGTCCACATAATCCTCGACCGTTATGCAGCGAACGGCCCCGGTGGCAATACCCAAACTCGTCCATGCATCATACTGACAGCCGACAACTGGCAAACTCAAGCCGATTGCGATTGCCACCAGAATTATCAGTAAATTTTTAGCCATTTTACACCTCCATTATTTCCAAAAAAAGTTTTCTACAAAATCGAGTTAAGTATACTTTGATTAGTCCATAGCTTTAGAGCCTATCCTGATAACTCTCTGGCTTCGACCGGCTGCGTCGGTCGTGGCCTGCGTCAGACTGCATCGACAATGCTAAACATTGTCTGTTTCGCCTTCCTTGTCCACAATCGACTCGCTCGGTCTCTGGCCGACGAGTGGTTATCAGGATAGGCTCTTATAATCCTCAAATATACAAAAAACAAGTTTTCTTGCAATTATAATGGAAAAATTGCAAGATACTATATTTTAAAGTGTAGGTTTGCAATAGCTTGAGGAACAGGTATAATACTCATTGGTTGTGCCCAAAGCGTTGAACTATAGAAGAATTGGCGGGGCTCAGATATGCTCAAATACCAAATGCGATTTATGGCGTTGGCAATAGCAGCCGTACTGTCGGCTTTATCGACGGTCTCGGCGGATACCTGGCGATTAGAAAAAGGCCTGGACTGGAAGGCTGTGTCCGCCCAGGGCCAGGACAAATTCCTGCTGGCGGTAGCCGAAACGAAGAAGCTGGTCAACACCGGCCAAACCAAGGCTGCCCGCAAAGCATTCGACAAACTCAAAAAAGATTTTCCCGAAATTGCAGGGCCCGATTTGGACGCCTTTATCAAGGCAGAGCTGCTCTTTTGCAAAGGCAACTTCATCAAAGCAGCCGATACCTACGACAAGCTGCTCACTGAATATCCCCAAAGCGAACTTCGCCAGGCGGCTTTAGACAGGCAGTTTGCAATAGCGACGGCTTTTTTAGGTGGCCAGAAAAAAACAGTGCTCGGCGTCTTCAAAGTGAATGGATTCGCCGAGGGCCTCAAAATTATGAAAAGGATTAGCGAACGCGCAGGTAACACGTCAATTGGTGCCGAGGCAACTGTAGTAGTGGCACAAAAATACGAAGAAAGAGGGCATATCACCAAGGCAATCAGGGCCTACGACAAGCTGCTTACCGAACATCCCGACAGCGATTTTCGTGACCAGGTTTTAGACAGACAGTATGTGATAGCAACAGCTTATCTACGCGGCATGAGAAAACGAGTCCTTCATGTCGTCAAGATAAAGGGATATGCCGAGGGCGTCAGAATTATGGAAAAGATTACCGACCGGGCTGGAATCGATACCCCAACCGGATTAAAGGCGGCTACGGCGGTGGCTAAACATTACGAAAAAAGGGAAATGTTCAACGAAGCGTACTTCAAATGGTGGGAAATTTCTTTGCAATGGCAAACAGGTAAAACCGGCAGAGATGCACTGCTTAATATGGGTCGATGCAAGCACACCGCGTACAACAATCACCCTGAGCATAAAAGACCGTTTTATGACGACTCTAACCTGAACATCGCAAAAAGCTGTTATAAAAAATTCAAATTACTATATCCCAAAGACGCCGAAGAAACAAATGTTGACCAAATACTGATAGAAATAGACGAGCAATTAGCTTACAAACAATTCAGTATCGGACAATACTACCAGAGAACAGGAAACAGACAGTCCGCTAATCTCTATTTTGACATGGTAATAAGAGATTGGCCTGGCAGTAAGGCCGCAGAATTTGCAAAGGAAATACTTGCCGGGAACACAGAAAGCAAAGAGACAAAAAATGAAGAAAATAAATCGTAAAGACAGTTATATTGAAACAAGTCGCACAATACTTGTGCTCTTATGCTCTTGCGCTCTTGTGCACTTCACTCTAAGTCTTTGTGGATGTGCCGAGCTGAACGGCTATTCCAACGAATCGATGTTTCCACAAGAGGTGGACAGCATCTGCCTGGAAATGTTCGACAACCAGACCTTTCGACGAGGAGTCGAATACGAACTTTCCGATGCCTTGTCGAAGCGTATCGAGGTAGAGACACCCTACAAAATAATCTCCAGCCGGGACCGGGCCGACACCGTAATAACCGGCCAAATAGTATCTATCGGAGAATTAGCCCTCAGCATCGAACGCGAAACCGGACGCGTTCTCGAAAAAGAAGTGGAGCTGCAAGCCCTCGTCAACTGGAAAAATCTAAAGACGGGAGAGCTGCTGATAGACAACGAGTCGGTCAGCGCCTCAGCGAGCTATTCTGAATACCAACAGCAGGATTTTAAATACGCTTCGACTCTGGCGGCAAACAATCTGGCGCGAAAGATCGTAGAACTAATGGAAAGAAAATGGTAGAATCGTCAATTGAATCACTAAATAGTTCCTGTTGTGGAAACAATACGCTGTTAGAAGCGTATGTATCCATATTTGTCATTCCCGCGGAAGCGGGAATCCAGCTTTTTCGCTCTGGACCCCTGCTTTCGCGGGGGTAACATTTTCGGTTTTTGTTTTCTGCAATAGATACTAAATATGAATTATGAAGAAGAAACAAGATAAAAAGCCTAATCCGCAACGACGTAGCGGCCAACAAAACAAGCCGGGACAAAAGCCCACGCTGCCTCGCTATAAGCGAGGGCCGTTTAGCTACCTTATAATCGCAATTGTGATATTCACAGCGATGATGATGCTCCAACAGTGGCAGAGGGTCGATGAGATTAGATGGGATGAATTTGTCTATCATGTTGAGAACAAGCACATCGATAGTGTTACCATAAAGTATGAGGAGATAATAGGTAAATTCAATAACGCAGGTCTTGCCAGTCGCGAAAGCGAGGCTAAGGTTTCTTTTGTGGTTTATTACATCCCGGACGTACAAGGCAAGCGGCTTGAGAGCTTGTTGGAGGAAAACAACGTAAAGAATGACATTGCCCCGCCTCGGACCTGGCTTATTAATTTGATAAGCATGTTCCTGCCAATAATTATTTTAGTGGGTGTTTTCTACTTTCTGTTCGCCCGCAACCTTCGTAGTGGGGCAGGCGGAATGTTGATGTCGTTTGGTCGAAGCAAACATCGGCTGCAGGGAAAAGACAGCACCAACGTAACGTTTGAGGACGTGGCCGGTGTGGAGGAAGCAAAAGACGAAGTAGCCGAAACAATCGAGTTCTTGAAAAATCCGAAGAAATTCCAACGACTGGGTGGCCGTATCCCCCGTGGAGTTTTACTTGTAGGCCCGCCGGGCTGTGGAAAGACATTGCTCGCAAAGGCCATAGCAGGCCAGGCTGATGTGCCGTTCTTTAGTATATCCGGCAGCGATTTCGTAGAGATGTTCGTTGGCGTCGGCGCCTCGCGAGTACGCGACCTCTTCAAGCAAGCAAAAGAAAATTCTCCCTGCATCATCTTCCTTGACGAGGTTGACGCAATCGGGCGAAAACGCGGTGCAGGCTTTGCCGGCGGTGGACACGATGAACGAGAACAAACACTGAATGCGATTTTGGTTGAGATGGACGGATTTGATACGGACGACCAGGTGATTGTGATTGCAGCGACAAATCGCGCCGACATCTTAGACCATGCGCTGATCCGGCCGGGAAGATTCGACAGGCAAATCTTCATCCCGCTGCCGGACATAAAAGGTCGAGTTGATATTCTAAAAGTTCACGCCAAAAAAGTGAAATTGGGACCCGATATCAGTCTGGAAAGACTCGCACGCGGCACACCTATGCTCAGCGGAGCCGACCTGGCAGCAATCATCAACGAAGCCGCCCTGGCGGCGACCATGGCCAATAAAGAATATGTCGAAATGGATGACCTCGAAGAAGCCCGCGACAAGGTCCGCTGGGGAAGAGCAAAAAAGAGCAGGGTCATCGACAAAAAGGAAAAAGAAATCACCGCTTACCACGAAGCCGGTCATACACTCGTGCAATCGCTGTTAAAAGATGCCGACCCGCTGCACAAAGTAAGTATCATTCCACGCGGGCCAATGGGTGGCGCCACTTTTGCTCTGCCGGAAAAGGACAGAACGATATTTACAAAAAGATACTGTATGGCACTTTTGCAGGTGTGTTTCAGCGGCCGAATTGCTGAAGAAATGTTCTGTGATGACATATCCAGCGGTGCACAATCGGACATTCAACAGGCCACCCATATCGCAAGGCAGATGGTTTTGACCTGGGGTATGAGCAGTGAGCTTGGTCTCATAAGTTACGCACCCGATATGGGAGTTAATGACCAAATATACATGATGCCGGGCGAGAAAGAGTATTCGGAAAAAACAGCCGAAATAATTGATAACGAGGTAAAAAAGATTACCAACGAGGCGTATGAAAAAGCAAAAGAATTAATAGAAGCAAACAAAAACAACGTCGAGCAAATAGCAAAGGCCCTGCTGAAATACGAAACTCTCGACGCTAATGATGTAACATTGATTTTGGAAGGCGGCCAATTAGACAAGCCAACAGTTGCCGATTTGTTAGCCGCCGAGCAAGCCAAGAACAATAAGAACAAACAGCCAAAACCCGAGCAAAAAGAACAGCAAGACCAGTCGGCTGACTAATATTGTTTCTACTCCAATTACCTCTGAGTTTTTATGCGGAAAAGAACTGCTGTGATATCGAAAGATAAACTTCTTACAAGCGTATTGTGGACGGTTTGTGTTTTTGCGGCCACCTGTTGCGCCTCAGGCCAAAACTCAAATGAGCCAGGTTCAACAATCAATCCCGATGTTACCGCAAGTATTGAGCTGGCAAGATCCGAAAAGGAGTTTTCGTCCGCACGCCTCGAACCTGTTCAAATGGGCGGAAAGGCCGGTATAGCGGTCATATTTGAAGGGACCGACGACCTTCACTATTACGCTAAGGCCGAAACTGCACCTGCCGCCGGACTCGAACTGAAGGTTGAAGCTAAGTCAGACAATTTCGATTTCGGCCAAGCCCTCTTCCCGAAATGGCATCTCTTCACAGACCTGCTAAACAACAAAATCGAGGTTTACGAAGGTCATTTCACTATCTTTGTGCCAATCACAGCAGTTAAAACTCCTTACTCCCTACGACTATTTCTAATCCTTTTGGTGCTGGGGCTTTTGCTTCTTGCCGGTGGGTTGGTGCTCTGCCGAAGATGGAAGATGAGAAGATGGAAGATGACTTGTTTAGTTCTGGTCAGCGCAGCGGTGTTCGGCTGGGCGATTGCAGCAGCGACAAAAACTACTGTAATTGACAAAAGCAATGTTGAAATCAATATCTCCGGTATCGCTTGTACGAGCAAGATATGCCTGCCGCCGTTTGAGAAAACGCTACAGACGAAGATTGATTGGAGTCAGCGCAGCTCGTGGAAACTCATAAGCAGCACTGAAACAGACAATGACACGCCAAAGACAATTAAAGCACCAGGTTATTCAATCCCTTTTGCTCTGGGTTTGGCGCTTTTAGCGGGCTTGTCTCTGAATATTATGCCGTGTGTCTGGCCGGTGTTGCCTCTTATCGTGATGCGAATCGTTGAGCAGGCAAGGACAGACAAAAAGCAATCAATAGTGATGGGCTTTGCTTTTTGTTTGGGGATATTGTTATTTTTCGCATCGCTTGCAGGTGCAAATATTATCCTGCAAATCTTCTATGGAACGGTATTACAATGGGGTGACCAGTTCCGCAATCCGGCCTTCGTTACTGCAATGGTGCTCTTGCTGGTTGTGCTGGCATTGCTGATGTTCGGGGTCTTTAATATTACTGTGCCCTCTTCAATAGCAGGTAAATCAGGTTCCGGCAAAGGCTATTCCGGCGCTGTTGGAACGGGCTTTTTGGCAGCCATTTTAAGCACGCCCTGCGGCTTCGGCATATTGGCGCTTGCTTTCGGATGGGCTCAGGCCCAGCATTGGTCGCTGGCCACTGTCGTGATAATGGCAATAGGTGTGGGGATGGCTGCGCCGTATGCAATACTAACTTCAATGCCAGGCTTACTAAAACGCCTGCCCAAGGCCGGACAATGGATGGAATTATTCAAGCAGGGCATCGGATTTGTCCTGCTGATTATAGCCGTAAAGCTTATTGGAGCTTTGCCCCAAATCCAAAGAACGAATGTGTTATATTTTGCGGTGGTTCTCGGTTTTGGTGTCTGGATGTGGGGCCGCTGGGTCAGTTACAACACTAAACCGACGCGCAAGTGGCTTACAAGAATTAGCGCTATCGTCCTTGTGATTACAGCAGGATGGACATTTTTACCTGCGCCTGCCGATGAACCAATCTCCTGGCGGGACTATGATGCCACTGTTATAGACAGTGCCTTAGCAGAAGGAAAACCTGTTTTAATTAAGTTCACCGCCGATTGGTGCCTGAGCTGTCAGGCGGTGGACAAAATAGTTTACCACCGTAAAGACATCGCCGGACTAATTGAGGAAAAAGGAGTTTTGGCAGTCAAAGCCGATACTACATTAACGAAATATCCGGCAACACTTGCATTGAAAAACAAGTACAATGAACCCGGAGTGCCGGTAACCATATTGTTTATACCCGGAGCCGAAGAGTTGGTGAAATTTCATGAGATATTTTTCGCCGGCAAGCTGAAAGAGCTTTTAGAGAAACTACCTTCAAAATAATAACCTATGCCCAAAAAAACAGCAGTAAAAAAAACTAAAATAGACAAGGCCGAAGCCGCCAAAAAGGTCCGGAAAATCTTCCCAATATTGAAAAAAACGTATCCTAAGGCTAAGATCGCACTTAAGCATGCAAACCCTCTGGAGCTGTTGATTTCGACAATCCTCTCGGCACAGTGCACGGACGTACGGGTCAATATGGTTACTAAGGATTTATTCAAAAAATACACCTCGGCCAAGGATTGGATAAAAGCTGACATAAAACAAATCGAGTCGGACATAAAAAGCACAGGTTTTTACCACAATAAGGCAGTCAATATCAAGGGGGCCTGCATAAAGATAACAGAGCAATTCGGCGACAAAATCCCCGGTACAATGCAAGAGCTTTTAACACTCCCCGGCGTGGGCAGAAAGACCGCAAATGTCGTATTAGGCAACGCATTCGGGATACCTGGCGTAGTCTGCGATACGCATGTTATTCGGCTGTCCCGCCGATTAGGGCTTTCCCCAAACACAGATGCGGTAAAGTTGGAATTCGATTTGGCCGAAATAGTACCGAAGAAGAACTGGACGTTATTCAGTGATTTGTTGGTTTTTCACGGACGAAATATTTGTAAAGCTCGTAAGCCGGATTGTGAGAATTGCCCGATTGCAAAATACTGCCCTGCCGCAAACAAACCTGCTTTATGGTAGTGAAAAACGTAAAATAGAAAATGCAATGTTTGATACTCGTAGTACGAGCAACGAGAATCGAGAATCGAGATACGAAATATGATTGATACTGCCGAAAATCCGGTGAAAGACCTCTGGCGGATATTCAGAATAATGGCTGAGTTTAGCGAAGGCTTCGAAGAGCTTGCTTCGGTTGGCCCCGCCGTGTCGTTTTTTGGCTCATCCCGCGCCAAGCCCCAGGAGCAATATTATAAGCTTGCCGAGCAAACCGCTTCAGAAATAACAAAGGCCGGATTCGCCGTAATAACCGGTGGAGGCGGGGGCATTATGGAAGCAGCAAACAAAGGGGCCACGGATGCAGGCGGTCAAAGCATCGGCCTTAATATCGAACTGCCGATGGAGCAAATCCCTAACGAGTTCCAGAATCTGTCGCTGCACTTCAGATATTTCTTTTGTCGCAAGGTGATGTTCCTTAAATATGCCCACGGCTTTATAGTCTTCCCCGGCGGCTACGGGACTATGGATGAGTTCTTCGAATCGCTGGTATTGATTCAAACGTTAAAGCAGGCATCTTTCCCCGTGATTTTGATGGGCAGCGAGTACTGGGACGGCTTAATCAAGTGGATGGAGGAAAAGATGCTGAAAGAACACGAGTACATCGCAGCGGAAGATTTGAATGTCTTCACGGTAGTGGATGACCCGTGTGCCGCAGCCAAGATTATCGTGGACTTTAGAGAAGCGCAGGGACGGGTCGGAATAGAACTGCCCGCAGGAATGAAGAAAAGGTAATTACTCCTGCTCCCACTGTCACCCTGCGAAAAACGTATTTTCAAGTGTTCAAAACACTTTGTTTCGGATTTAGGATTTCGTACTTCGTGCTTTTGCTTCATCAAGGTGTCCCAGCAAATACTTCTTCCCCGGCCCACCAAGATGCTCCCACGGTAAAATCTCATCTTGCTCAAATTCTTTTTGTGCGAGACTTTCCAAATCCAATCCAAATTTCTCAAACGCTCTCCACCATATCTCAAAGTCAAAACACTCATCCCACAAATCGAACTTCGCACCGTCCCGCCAGGCCGTCTCAATAACATCACATAAACGTCTGTCACCTCGGCCTATCACTGACTCTAATACGCTGCAGTTTATATCGTGGAACTTAAACTGCAAAAATTTCGCACGAAGTTTTCTTTTCTCATCGAGTATCAACTGTTTCGCCTGCTCGAAATATGATTTTGGCTTTTGCCCCAACCAGCCGAACGGCGTATGAGCCTTGGGCACAAACCAGCTAACGGTAATATTAATCTGACCAGTCTTACCGTCTATTTCCTTTCGCAGTTTGGCTAATTGAAATGATAACTGCACAATCCTTTTTACATCTTCCAAAGTCTCTCCGGGCAGACCTACCATAAAGTATAACTTTAACCGCTGCCAGCCGGCCCGGTACGCCGCCTCGACCGCGGCGAACAGGTCCTCATCTTTTAAGGGCTTGTTAATGACCTGCCTTAATTTTTCGCTGGCAGCTTCAACAGCAATAGTAAGACCGCCCTTCCTCACCGAAGTCAGCAACTCCGGAAGTTGTTTCAACTGGCGGTCAACGCGCAAACTCGGCAGAGACAAGCCCACGTGCTTATCCTGAAAATACGCACCAAGACCGGCGACCAATTCTCCGAGTTCCGGATAATCGGCACTTGATAAACTCAGCAGGCTGACAGTATCAAATCCCGTTGATTGGTAGCAGGCCTTCGCGATATCGATAATCTTCTCGACACTGCGATAGCGGACAGGCCTTCTGCAAAAGCTCGCCTGGCAGAATCTACATCGACCCGGACAGCCGCGCATAATCTCAACACTGACTCTTTCGTGCACGGCCTGCACAAACGGAACTATCGGGGCAAGCGGAACAGCGGCATTTTCAAAATCCTCCACCACAGCATTTTTGAACTGTCGGCGTAAATCGGACAATTTCGGTCGAAAAGATTTTATTTTTACCCCGTTATATTCAAACGTATAAAGGTTCGGAACATAAACCCAGTCAAATTTCTTAGCAGCACAGAGAAGGATCTCTTCTTTTGTCGCACCGGCTTTTTTTCGGGCCCTAACCAGTTGTACAAGCTCAACTACAGATTCTTCGCCCTCGCCCAACACGAACAGGTCAATGAACCGCGCCATAGGTTCACAACAGACCGCTTGCCCGCCGCCGGCAATTATCAACGGGTCGTCTTCGCTTCTGCGACAGCTACGGACATCAATACCGCCGAGGTCGAGCATATTAAGCACATTGGTATAGCAAAGCTCACTGCTCAAGCTAAAGCCCACGATGTCAAAGCTCTTTAGCGACGCTCTGGATTCGAGACTAAACAGAGGGATTTCTTTCTCGCGCAAGAGCTTTTCAGCACCAATCCAGGGCGTAAAGACCCGCTCGGCTGCTACACCGTCGATACTGTTAAGAATATCATATATAATCGCTATCCCGCTATTACTCATCCCCACTTCGTAAATATCCGGGAAGCACAATGCTACCGTCAGCTCACATTGCGAGAGGTCCTTTTTGATTTGGTTTATTTCGCCGCCGATATATCTGCCGGGCCTGCGAACAAAAGGCAGAAACTCCCGCTCAACCCGCTCAGCCAATATTGTTACTTCTTTTTTGCGCATAGCGGCATTATATGCTGATTATTGATTATTTTCTATTGATTATCGTTTGATTATCAATTATCAAATCCTGTCGTAGAAAGGATTTCTTATGAACAGGAAAATTGGCCATATTGTGATTACAGTCTTTGTCGTTTGTTTAATGGTGGCGATTTATTTTTCCGCCGATACTAACAAACAGGTCGAACTCGACAGCGGCTATCGGCTGGTCATGGGGACATTCGCCCGCGCCGTCGTCATCGCAGAAGATTCAAATACAGCTAAGAAATGCATCGAAACCGCTCTTGCAGAAATCCACAAGGTTGACGACCTGATGAGCGACTACAAGAGCGACTCGGAAATAAGCCGGGTCAATAAAGATGGGTTCAAAACAGCAGTCCACATCAGCCAATCAACGTATGAAGTTTTGCAAAGAAGCATCGAGTTCAGCAAACTTACCGATGGAGCGTTTGATATTACCGTTGGCCCTCTGGTAGATTTATTCCATTCCGCTGAAAAAAAACAAGTTGCTCCCACCAAAGAGCAAATCGCCCAGGCCAAATCGAAAGTGGGTTTTGAGAAGTTAAAACTTGATGAACAAAACAGAACTGTAAAGTTCAGCGTTGATGGTATGCGGCTGGACCTCGGCGGGATAGCTAAAGGATATGCCGTTGACAAAGCAGTCGAGGCAATGCAAACCGGTGGGGCAATCGGCGGTATGGTTGACCTCGGCGGTGATATTCGATGCTTCGGGACACCGCTAAAAGGCAAAAAACACTGGATAATCGGCCTGCAAAACCCAAACTCAGATAAAGATATTGCCGGGCGCGATGTTATGTTGAAACTGCAATTGGCCAACAGAGCGGTCGCAACCAGCGGCGATTATCAGCAGTTTGTTTTAATCGAAGGCAAACGCTACAGTCATATCATAAACCGCAAAACCGGAACAAGCACCGAAGGCCTATCAAGCGTAACCATTATCGCAAACAATGCAACTGACGCCGATGCCCTGGCCACGGCTGTAAGCGTAATGGGTTCTGAAAAGGGTCTTGCTTTAATCGAGAGTATGCCGGACACCGAAGCAATTTTAATAACTTCCCAGCCGGAATATAAGATTATCAAAACTACCGGCGCAGAAAAATACATAAAGTATAAGCCCCAGGATGATAACATATAAGTGGTTCGGATTATGCTTTTGTCGCAGCAACAGGCTTTTTGCCGGGTTGGGGTGGTTCGGGGGCGGTCTTGCCGCGGTAGATAATTACTTTGGTTGGGCATTTGTTCATTGCAGTTTCGGCTTGCTCGTTGGGCTCGTATCTGGTGAAGTCTATCCGGGCCAGATTGTCCTCCACCGAGAATACATCTGTCTGTTTAACACAGATGCCACAGCCGATACAGCCCACCTTGCAGATTGACCGTGTGCTCTTGCCCGTCTCCTTACTGTTACAGGCAACAATCATCATATTCTCATAACCGAAAGGAACCATTTCGATTAGATTGCGTGGACAAGCCTTCGAGCAGGCCGTACAGCCGGTGCATTTCTCATAGTCAACGATAGTCATACCGTCAACAATGTGCAGAGCATCGAACTTGCACGCTCTCGTACAGTCACCGAAGCTAAGGCACCCGAACCCACAGGCCTGCACATTAGCCAATGCGTTGGCAGCGATACAGCTTTGTATGCCCTGATACTGTGCATATAAAGTTTTGTCGGCTGTGCAAGCACGGCAGCGCACGATTGGTCTTTGTTGGGGGCCTGAGTCGCTGACCTGAAGATTCAATACGTCTGCGATTTTCGACGACGTTTCCGGTCCGCCGGGTGCGCATTTGCCTAATAGTTCCGGATCTCCCAGAACCGCCTTCGCATATTGACCACAACCGGCGAAACCACAGGCACCGCAGTCGAGATTCGGCAGGGCCTCGTGGATTTGCTCTATTTTCGGGTCAACCGTTACCTTCAGCTTTTCGCTTGCTATCAATAACACAAGCGCAAAGCCACTGCCTAAGCCGAGCATTGTAACACCTGCCGGCCAGACGCTGCTCCATAATTCCAACACATTAGCCAAAATCATTTTCTAATCCACTAATTCACTAATTCACTTACCTTATCATTCCTGCAAAACCCATAAAGGCCAGAGTAAGTATGCCTGCGGTAATCAGCGTAATCGGCGCACCCTTAAGACATTCCGGCACATCAGCCAGATTCAGATTTTCTCGAATACCGGCCATAATGCAAATCGCCATCGTAAAACCGATGCCGGCACCAAAGCTAAGAACAACCGCTTCGAGAAGAGAGTTAATGCCCCAGAGGTTTATAAACAAACACAAGCCCAATATCGCACAATTCGTTGTAATCAGAGGCAAAAATATGCCAAAGCTCTCGTACAAAGAAGGGAAAAACTTTCGCATATACATTTCCACCAATTGCACGGCACCTGCAATAACCAATATGAAGCAAATGTATCGCGTAACTTCCAGACCAAGTTTCATCAGGATCCAATTATCAATCATCCATGTCAGCGTGCCACTGAGTGTAACAACAAATGTTACTGCCAGCCCCATACCGAAGGCCATATCGATTCTGCCCGAAACACCGAGATATGGACAGATACCCAGAAATTTCGTAAAAACAAGGTTGTTGATTATTACGATAGATATGAAACCCATAAGTAGAATGTTAAGCGTATCCATTATTTCACACCTCATGGCACGAACTCTTTGCTTTCTTTTTGTTGGTCAAGTTCACCAGTCCTAACATCAGCCCCAAAGTTATAAATGCTCCTACCGGCATACCCATCGCCGCCCACGGCACAAAAGCATCCGGCATCACCTGCACTTCGAATATCATACCTGTTGCGAGCACCTCCCTGATAGCAGCCAAGACGCACAATGTAAGTGTAAAGCCAACACCCATTCCCAGCGCATCGATGACACTTACAATAAGACCATTCTTGCTCGCGCACGCCTCAGCACGGCAAATTATAATGCAGTTGACGATAATCAGCGGGACATAAGGGCCGAGTGTTTCGCTCATTGTTAGCGCAAATGCCTTCAAGAATAAATCCGCTATAGTAACGAAGGTTGCTATTGTCAGTGTAAACATCAGGATTCGCAGATGCGGCTTGAGAAGGTTGCGCATCAGGCTGACTATAATGTTGCTGCAGACAAGCACAAAGATTACACAAAGACCCATAGTCAGGGCCGGCTTGACTGCGGCGGTAACCGCCAACGTCGGACACATTCCTAAAAGCAGTCGAAAGACCGGATTTTCACGCCACAGCCCGGCCAGGAGCGTTTCCTTATAAAGACCGGTTGTTGGCTGCGATTCATTTGCCATCGCCGATTAGTCCCTTCTGTCGTAGTTGCTCTCTTATCTTGTCCGTGTACATATTAAATATCTTCACCACGGCGTCGCTGCTCACGGTCGCGCCGCTTATTGCTACTATTTGACTGTCGATTTTCTTTATTACTTCAAGCTTACCGGTTTTGATAAGCTCAAACTCTTGAGCGGGAGCCCCTTTGAACTGGTCCGCAAAATCCACATCACTTTCAGGGTCGTCGTCCTTAATCTTGCTGCCGAATCCAGGTGTCTCATTGCTTGAGAGCACCTTAAAACCGAAAAACTTCTCACACTTGCCGTCAACCGCTATCACAAGCTTGATTTTGTCGGCGAAGCCGGCCCCCACGGCAACAAATGCAAACCCGATGACGCCACCATCCTCGCCAAGGGCCTTGTAAACGTCTGTCGTTTCGACTCTGCCTCTGTCGCCGGGTATCTCCGCCTGCTCTATCGCAATCTGGAAATCGTTGGCGTCACTGATAAGCGACTTCATCAGGTTATCGAGTTTGTCCTTTTCGTTCTGCTTTATTCGCGCGTCTAAAGATGCGCTCGCTACCGCTATCAGCAGTCCAAAGGCAAACGACGCCACAATCAGAAGCCAGCTTTCCTGGATAAAGTGTTTTATTTTAAGCACTGGGCTTACCTCCAGCCGGAATCCGCTTACAGAGTCTATCAATCAAAGGCGTTACGGCGTTCATCAAGAGAATAGAAAACATCACGCCCTCCGGATACTCTCCGACAATTCTTATAAGCATCGTCAACATTCCTACGCCGATGCCGAAAATCCACATTCCTCTCCGTGTCAAAGGAGCCGTAACAGGGTCCGTAGCAATGAAAAAGGCACACAGCAATAAACCGCCACTGCTCAGGTGGTACAAAGGCTGGACATAGGAATACGAATCTATTAAGTACGCTATCGCTCCAAAGATAAAAGCAGAAACCAAAATCGCCAACGGAATATGAAAGTTTATCGTTCGCCTTATCAATAAATAGAGACCACCGAGTAATAGCGCAATTGCACTTGTCTCACCAAGAGACCCGCCAACCTCACCCGTTAACGTTGCCTTAAATTGCTCCTCGCTATAGAGGTCGGCTCCCAATTCGCTTTTTATGGCCTGCTTACTCCAGGCCAATGGCGTTGCTCGCGTCCGCGCATGCACGAGGCCTTCTTCAGCTACTGCCTTGATCTTATTGTCAGGGTCGATTTTAGCAATTTCGGAATCGATTGTGACCGGCACCATCCAGCTTGTCATCAAAACACCAAAAGAGGCTGTCAGAAATGTTCTGCCGACCATAGCAGGGTTGAAAATATTGGCGCCGAGTCCGCCAAAAACCATTTTGCCGATTGCAATGGAGAAAACGCTGCCGATTACCGCCACCCAAACAGGCAGATTCGGCGGAAGCGACAACGCAAGGATTATACCCGTAACTACAGCACTGAAATCGTCAAGCGAATTTGGTTTCTTGCGAATCGCATTGCAAAGCCATTCAGCCGCCACTGATGAGATAACACAGGTACAGATAAGGATAAGCGCATGGATGCGGAAATAATAGCCGGCCGCCGCCATAGCCGGTGCCAAACCAATTATGACATCTATCATCACGCTGCGCGTCGAAAGACGTTCACTGATATGCGGCGAACAAGAAACTCTTATATCTTTAAGCATTTTCTTCTATCTCACATCTCGTATAAAAGTGAGCTAAAGTGCCTAAAGTGAGCTAAAGTAAAAAATAATCCATAACTTTAGGCACTTCAAACTTTAGGCACTTTACACTTAATTATCCCGGTATCTTTTTCTTTTGTCTGGCAAGAAATATCTTGCCGGTCTTAATATATCCCGTCAGCTCTATATTCGCTGGGCAGACGTAACTGCAGCAGCCGCACTCCATACAAGCACTGATATAATAGCTTTCTGCCACATCCAAAAAATTATATTTCACAGCATGGGCGATTTTCGTCGGGTTCAAGTTCTCAGGGCAAACTTCCAGGCACCTGCCGCAGCAAATACAAGCGGTTTGACGCCTTGCGAATTTAGCCCTGCCTATTTGTTCTTTTGTTAATACGGTTATCGCATTGGTCGCTTTCGTAATGGGCGTCTTCAAATCAGCAATTGCTATTCCCATCATTGGGCCGCCGAGGAGTACCTTTGCGGATTTCTTAGTAACTCCTCCGCAAAATTCTATTAAGTCCTCGACCGACGTTCCTATCGGAACATAGTAATTGCCCGGCTTGGCGACCGCTTCTCCCGTAACGGTTACCACCCTGTGCGTTAGAGGCAAATCGGAAATGACCGCCTCAGCAATTGCCGCAGCAGTCGCAACGTTAAGCACCACCACCCCTATCATTGGTGGAATGCCGCCTGTAGGGACATCTTTTTTAAGAATCGCTTTTATAAGCTGCCTCTCACCGCCCTGTGGATATTTTGTCTTGACCGGAATAACTTTGATACTATCGCTATTTGCGAAGCTCTCCAATGCTCTATTCATAACCTCTATCGCTTTGGGCTTGTTACCTTCGATGGCGATAAAGACCTGTGAACAGCCGGATGCCTTTCGCGCAAGTTTGATACCAGCAATGATTTGGTTGGTCCACTCAAGCATAATACGATAATCGCAGGTGATATACGGCTCACACTCACAGCCATTGATAATCAGTGTTTCTTTGGGCATTTGAGGATTTGGTTCTATCTTCACCCTCGTCGGAAACCCGGCGCCGCCCATACCAACGATACCAGCCTGACGCACAGCTTCACATATCTGTCCCGCCGAGTAGTTCTTCTCATCGAAATCATCCTTTAACTTAAAGTACGACCGTCTTGTCGGACTGTAGGAAAATGCCTCTATAACTATGGCCGAGCTTCGGCCAAGGACCGCGTGGGACCGCAGGGCGATTTCTTTTACTTTGCCGGTGATAGGCGAATGGACCGGCGCCGAAACAAATGCATCGCAATCGCCAATTTTCTGCCCCGCCTGGACAGCATCTCCTTTTCTATTCAGAGGCTGGCAAACAGCGCCAATGTGCTGGCTAAGCATTACCGCAACTTCTTTGACAGCAGGCCCCGGCTGTATCTCCACCTCACGGCTAAGGTCCTTTTTCTCCGGGGGATGTATTCCACCAGGAAAAGAAAATCTGCCTTTCACATTAACTTTCATACACTAAAAATCCGTGACTATTTACTGCCGTTTCTAAAAAGTGAGTGTAACATTCTATACATACTGTCATTCCGACCGAAGGCGAATCAAAAAGTTAAACTTATTTATTGGAAACTGCACTACCTTGACCAAATCGCCTATTTATCACCCTTACAATCAATATGCAAATAAACGTTATCAACAGGGCCAGCAGCAAGCTCAAGGCTGTCTGCACATGTTGGGTGCTTATCGCTTTGGCCAAGATTTCTTTAAAAACTGCTAAAGAGACAATAAATACCACAAGCGGCAGCAAGAAAGCAACAATAACCTCAACTACGACCGAAGGGCCTTTCATATCCCCCAACTGACGGTAAACACTCCGGCAGTCGTGCTTTTGCTTACAGTCTTCACAGATTTTTTGCTCAGCCATAATTTTCACTACCACATAGAGTAAAACGGAGTTTATAATAGATATCGTTGGGATTTTCAAAAAAAAACTTTTCCTAATTGTGAGAATTATTATGTCAGGAAAAATCAAACTGCTAATATTAAGCCTTACCTCTTGTCTGTTCATCGGCTGTGCAGTCAATCCAATAACCGGCCAAGAGGAGTTGATGTTAATTTCGGAAAACCAGGACATCGAGATAGGTCGCAAATACGCCCCTGAGATTGAAAAGCAATTGGGCGGTAGAATCGATGATGAGAGTTTGCAAAACTACATTAACAGTATAGGCCAAAAAATCGCCCGCATAAGCCACAAACCCAGTTGGGAATACCATTTCGTCGCAGTAGAGGACAAATCGATTAATGCGTTGGCTTTGCCAGGTGGATATATTTTTGTCACGAAAGGAATGCTTGAAAAATTGACCACTGAAGCTCAACTGGCTGCCTTGCTGGCACACGAAATAGTGCATGTTACTGCACGACACAGCTCAGCAGCTATTAGCAGACAAATGGGCCTCAGTTTTCTACTTTTTGGTTTGAGTGCTGCCGGCGCCAAGATACCGCAGGACGCCGGAAGGGCAACTAAACTTGCATTGCAGCTTATTGGCCTTAAATATAGCAGAGAGCATGAGAGGGAGGCTGATGTGGCAGGGCTGGACTATATGGTTGTGGCCGGCTACAATCCTTACGGAGCTGTTGAGCTTCAGCAGATGCTGCAAAGGCAGGACAAGGTTAGACCCGCCGAATTTCTTTCAACGCATCCCTCTTCTGAAAATCGGACAATTTCTTTGAACGCAAGAATTCAAACAAGGTACAGTAGCCCCGAAGGATTGAGAATCGGAAAAGATGATTACCGCAGAATCGTCCTTGACCGTTTAACCAATTTAACCAATTAACCAATTAACCGTTTATTATTTCGATGTCGTCCATAGAGCCGAGCCGGCCGTTGGCCAGTGTCAGGTAGTCCAACTTTTTGGGGTTGTGGCCGAGCAGTTTGCTGCCGAAAGTATCGACAGCAACGGGGTCAAAGCCAGCCAGGATAAGGCCTATGCTCTTGTGCCTTCCGGCAAGGTGCATTCCCTTCAGAGCGATAGAAGCATCAACTACCGAGATATCAGGCTTTTTATATAAGCAGACATCCACAACAGACTTGGCCGTTGAGGGACTGTGCAGCTTCGATTTGTTCCAGGAACCCGAATAGAACTTACCCGGGACGATGCCAAACATATTTTTCATTGCAATCGTGGTTTTAGTGAAGCTGTGGTCTTTTAGCACGGGCAGCGAAATTATGAATGCGTGCTGTACAATCTTGGGCATATAAAAGCGTTTTAATTGCAGGGCATTATCATTTTCGAGGATGATGGTTTCGGCTTCGTTGAAGTCGATTAGTTTCAGGCCGTATTTGTTGGCCAGGTCTGTGTATCCAAGCGATTCGAAAATGTCCGGAGTTCTTCCGGTTCCGCAGCCCTCGCCTATTACGATTTCGGCCTTTGTGTGGGCTTTGCAGTAGTTGTATAGAGCTTCGGCAGCAACGACGCTGGTTGTAACCGGTGGCGGTGAAGAATTTGTCAGGTTCGGTTTGATGATAATAAGTCCCTGCTGCGGCAGCCGAGTCCCTGCGTCAATTAAATCAAGTGCCCTGGCTATGCTGGTTCTGTAATCGACAAATTTTACTTTAGCAACTTGACTCATAAGTACTAAGTCTTCTTTTGGTTAAATATTCCGAAAAGTCTTCTACAAAATCGAGGTTAGGCATACCTCTATTAAACGCTCCGAACAAAATAATCTTATCAAAGGTATTGACTGTCAAGGGATTTTGGGTAAATTTATACAAACCCCGTAAGGGAAATCAGGTTGCGGTGTGTAAATTGAATTGGTTTTGTGGAGATGAATATGATAAAGGTCAAAGAACTTCGGCGTAGTTTCGGCCCGATTGTCGCTGTTGACGGTATATCGTTCAGTGTTGAAAAGGGTCAGGTTCTGGGTCTTCTTGGGCCTAACGGTGCCGGCAAGAGCACGGCGATGAGAATGTTGGCGTGTTTTCTACGGCCTGACAGCGGGACAGCTACTATATGCGGGTATGATATTTTGCAGAATCCTATCGAGGTCAGGCGGACAATTGGATATTTAGCGGAGAATGCGCCGGCGTATAACGAAATGACGGTGGGTAGCTTTTTGAACTTTGTTTGCGATGCCAGGCAGATTAAGGGCAAGAAACGTAAGCAGGCGCTTGACCGGATTGTCCCGATGTGTTCAATTGATTCGGTGTACCATCAGACAATTGAGACATTATCAAAAGGATATAAACGGCGTGTGGGATTGGCTCAGGCGTTAATTCACGACCCGGATGTGCTGATTCTCGATGAACCCACTGACGGACTGGACCCTAATCAAAAACATGGGGTCAGAAAACTGATAAATAAAATGGCAAAAGACAAGTGCATTATTATCTCGACTCACATCCTCGAAGAAGTGGAGGCGGTTTGCTCGAGGACGATAATCATTGCCAAAGGCCGAATACTCGTAGATTCAACACCGGGCCAGTTGAAGGAGAAATACCAGTGCAGTCTTGATGCTGTTTTTCGCAGGATTACCAGAAATGGTAAATAGATGCTCGATACTTGATACTCGTGAGATGGTGAGCAGTTTATTAAATAACTAAATGAGGAGTTCAGGAAATGAATAGTTTTTGGGCGGTGTTCAAGAGGGAACTGAAAAGTTATTTTACGACGCCTCTTGCATATGTGTTTCTTGTGATTTTTTTGTTTTTCTCGGGGTACCTGACATTCAAAGAGGGCTTTTATGAAATGCGGCAGGCAGATATGAGTGCGTTTTTTATGAATTTGCCGCTGCTGTTTGTTTTTATGGTGCCATCGACAGCGATGCGTCTATGGGCGGAAGAGCGCAAGGTCGGTTCGATTGAGCTGCTGTTTACTCTGCCGATTACAGTAACACAGGCGGTTTTAGGAAAGTTCTTTGCGGCGTGGCTTTTCCTCGTGATTGCACTGGCGCTGACTTTCCCTATGGTGATTACAGTATGTTACCTTGGTGAGCCGGATATCGGCCTGATAATTACCGGTTACTTAGGCAGCATATTGATGGCCGGTGGATTTCTGGCTATCGGCTGTTTCTTTTCGGCGGTCAGTAAGAACCAGGTGATAAGTTTTGTTCTGTCCGTGGTTACCTGTGCAGTGCTTGTTTTTGCGGGTATGCCGACAACACTAAGTTACGTCTCGACGTTTTTGCCGGCCGGTCTGGTCTCAGCGATAGAGAATATGAGCTTCCAGACACACTTCGAGTCAATCCAGAGGGGGGTGCTGAAGTTTGAAGACCTTTCTTACTTTATATTGTTGATTATCGGGTGGATTGCCGCGTGCAGTATTGTTTTGGATGAAAGGAAAGCGAGATAATGAACCGAACGATACGAACAATTATCGGAGCGGGCCTTGTTTTGGTGATTATTTTCTCTGCGATAAGTATTTGCCAAAATATTGGAAAGGGCTTGAAGATTGATATTACTGACCAGAAGCTTTATACGCTCTCGGACGGGACGAAAGCAATTTTGGCTAAACTTAATCAGCCGATTACAGCTAAACTTTACTACGCAAAGACCGCTGCACTGAAAGGGCCGGACCAGATTCGGTTTTTCAACAACTATTACCAGTTCGTCAAAGCACTGCTGGAAGAATACGTCGCAGTGTCCAAAGGTATGGTCGAGCTGGAAATAATCGACCCGCGGCCCTTCTCCGACGACGAGGTGCAGGCATTGAAGTATGGCTTGAGGCGATTTCCTATCACTCAGGAAGAAAACTTTTTCTTCGGTTTAGTGTTGCAGACACAATTTGGGGTTGAAAAGGCTATACCGTTCTTTTCGCCGAACCGGGAGAATTTTGTTGAGTATGATATAAGCTACCTGATAGACACCGCAATCACCCGACAGAAAAGAAAAGTAGGTGTAATGAGCTCACTTCCGGTAATGGGCGATGACGTGAGCGGTTATATGTATGAGATGATGCTCAGGCAGGGCCAGCAGCCGAAGCCTCCCTGGACTTTTATTGAGCAGTTACGAAAACAGTACGAGGTTGTCAGTGTCCCCACAGACGTCAATGACATTAACGATATTGACATTCTGTTGGTTATTCACCCGAAAGACCTGCCGGAACAGACGTTGTTTGCAATAGACCAGTTTGTGCTGAAAGGCGGCAGGATAATAGTGTGCGTTGACCCTCATTGCTTTGCGGATAGACCAGACCGGAGGATGATGCAGATGGGGATGAATATTTCGCGCAGCTCGGAGTTGAACGTCCTTCTGAAGACTTGGGGCATTAAGATGCCTGTGAACACTTTTGCCGGTGACAAAAACCTGGCGTCGATGGCTTCAATTCGTGCCAATCAGAGACCAGAGCGGATAATCGCTTATCTTAATCTGACGCCGGAAGGAAAATGCTTCGACACCGGCAATGTTATTACAGCCCAGCTTAACCAGGTAAGGCTTCTATTCTCAGGTGTGCTTAGGGAAGTTGCGGACCCGAATGAGGCGGCCGATATTAAGCGGATGCCGCTTATTACGACGACCAATAGTGGCAATAGCTTTTTGATAAGCAACGCGTATGAACTGATGATATTAGACCCATCGAAGCTTATGAGTAAATTTGTCGAGGGTAACAAGCCTGTCGCGATGGGTTATCTGATTACGGGCCGCTTTAAGAGTAGTTTCCCCGATGGTATTGAGGTAGAGGTTGAGGCCGGCGAGGAGTCTTCGGACGAAACAACAGACCCTAACGATACTAAGAAAATAAAAAAGCGAATCAAAGGTCTGACAGAAGCCCAGGAGGATTGTGCGGTGGTAGTTTTTGCAGATGTTGACTTTATAAGCGATTCGGTAGCGTATCAGAATTCCTTCTTCGGCAAGATGGTTGTTGGGGATAACAGTGCTTTAGTGCTGAACGCCATTGATGTTTTGGGCGGGTCAAGCGATTTGGTTTCAATCAGGTCGAGAGGGAACTTTAAGCGGCCATTTGTTGTTGTCGACGAAATTGAAAGACAGGCGGAAGAGGAAACTCGCGAAGAAGTGGCGAAGATTAACGCGCAGATTGTAGGTTTCCAGAACGAGCTAAAATCTATTCTGGCATCGGCTAAACAAGGGCAAGAAGAGGTTATCGGCAGTACGATACTGCAGAAGCAGCGAGATATTGAATTGAAACAACGCCAGGCACAGCGTCAATTGAATGAGGTAAGATTGACAAGACGGGAACGAATCGAACATTTAGGCAATCGGCTTCGGGGTTTTAATATGCTGGCAGCGCCGGTGGTTATTCTGGTAATCGCTATAGTGTTAGGTGTCCGCCGGAGTGTAAGAAAGAGACATTATATCAGTCATGCAAGTGATGCGTAATTCGTGAAACGTGAAGCGTGAAGCGTATCTCGTATTTTGCTTCACACTTCACGAGATACGAAGAAGGAGTTTTATAGATGAGTAACAGGAAACTGACAATATTAGGTATTGTAGCGGTTTTTATGGTGATATGGGCAGTGGTTCAGTCCCGTGTTTCAAACAGGCCGAAAGTTGAGACGGACGGGTTGGCTTATCTTATCCAGGGACTTGACCCGGCTGATATAGACAGTATCGTTTTGAAGACAAGTGAAGAAACGGTAACTCTTAAGCGCCAGCAAGGGCGTTTTGTTGTTGCTAATAAGGACAATTATCCCGCCAAGACAAGTGAAATAAATAATTTGATTACCAAGATACTGGAGATTCAGACGTCGCAATTTGTTACAGACAACGTTTCAAATCACGAAGACCTTGGAGTAACAGAGGAAGAAGCTAATACCGTAGTTAAATTTTTCAAGACGGATTCATCGCTGCTTACAGGAGTTATCGCGGGTAAAGCCAAAGAGGTTGGCCAGGGTACTTATGTAAGACTTGCCTCGAATGATAAGGTTTATGTGGCGCCAAGTCTGCCGTGGCTCAGTGGTATGGCGATGAGTTATATTGAGCAGGAGCTTGTTTCAGTGAAGCGCGAGGATATTGTGTCCGTAACGGTTAGTATTGCGGGTGGTGAATATACGCTGAAAACAATGGATGACGGCAAAGGCGTTATACTGGAGAATATTCCCGCCGGCAAAAAGTTTAAAAGTAATGATGGTGATAGCGTCTTTACTGCTTTAACGAGTTTGAGATGCGATGACGTTAAGAAAAAATCGGGCGATTTGACCTTTGACGGAGGATTCGTTTGCAGATTGAAGGACTCAACCGTTTATACCCTAAAGATAGCTCAAAAGGATGATAAAACGTATGTTACTTGTGAAGCAGAATTTACGGACAAAACGCCTGTAACAATAAGTATTAAAGCCGAGCCGCAAGAAGAGCTGAAAAAGAAAGAAGCTATACTGTTCGCCCAGGCCAATGCGCTAAAATTCACCCAGAAACATCGGAGATGGGTTTATGAAATATCTGAGTGGAAGGCGAAGAATCTGACTAAGGAACTCTCAGATTTAATCGAGGACGAAGAGAAACCCAAAGAAGAAGAAGTCGAGGACCCCAATTCTATAAAGCCCGATGAGACTGCTGTACCACCAATCGAGCCCAGCAACGCTGGGTCCCATTCAAAACCCGCCGTTGGCGGGCTAATGCGGTAGAATCCAAATCGTAGAACGTCCAAAACTAAAACCGGTTCGACAATATTTCAAGAGTCCCTGTCGCAAAAATAGTCATCGTCTCGCTCGAAAATGACACTCCATCTTCTAAATAAGGTTAAAGGCCTCTCTCACAACAACATCTCGCATGATGTTTCGACAATTCCTAACAATATATTGTACTATTATATAAGCACTTGTCCAAAACGTGATTTCTTTCTTCAATTCGCAGATGGGAAAGCGTATAATGTTATAATGCTCTTAGAACTCTTTGAATGATAAGGATAGCTATAAGCATGCACAAACGAAGAGGATTTACCCCGTTAGAAATTAAGATTCCTGATCGCCAAAGCGGAAGATTTCTCCGAAAGTCCCGTAAGTCCGCTTGTCCGCTTGGGGACGCCTTACGGCGGGGACGCCTTGCGGCGGAGTCCTTAGGACTAACGGGGTTTACGTTGATAGAACTTTTAGTGGTGATTGCTATCATTGCGTTGTTAATGGCGATATTGATGCCTGCACTACAACGTGCGAAGAAACAAGCCAAGAATGTCAAGTGCCAAAGTAATATGCGTCAGATCGGCCTGGGAGCCAATTTCTATGCCGAGGATTATGAATTGCTCGTTCCCCGGGGCAAGGCAGGCGGCACAGGCGGGGCCTGGTATCAACTCTTTATGCCCCTTTTAGCCCAGAAGCCTATCGGCAACGATTACCGTACAGTAGATATATATCGCTGTCCCAGCTACCCTGATAAAGAGCAAACCGTTTGCTATGTTGTCAACGGCTGGGACTTCAATAATAAAAATGACATTCAGGGTCACGAGATATTAATACCGAGCAAGTTAACCACCTGCACCAATCGAGCACGTACAATTTACCTCACCGATAACGAAGATGGTTCGTGGCGACATATAATCAGAAAAGCCAACGACCCGGGACACAATCGATGTGATGTGTGGACTCCGGGACATCTGCCTACCTCTGAGAGTCAAGATGTAACCAGAGGCAGACGAGTAGCAAGGGCACGACACAGAAAAGGCAGCAATTGTCTGTTTCTTGACTGGCACGTCGAGTGGATGGCTCCTGAGGATGTAACTATAGACTTGTGGAGATTTGTAAAATAGCATATTGGCCCCGGCAGTTTCGACTTGTTAGTGCTATCAGCCAAATTTTTAACCCTGAACAAGCTACACTCCTGCTGCTTGGCCTGGTCGTGGTGATGTCGAGCTCGTTCGCTATCTGCTCGGTGAGCAGGCGGATATGAAAATCTACACTTCGGATTTCTCGGTCAGCTTGTATGCAGCGAGTAACCCGCGCATCACATCCGTTGCAGTGACTATTCCACGAAGCTTTTTTTCATCGTCAACCACAGGAAGACAGCTTATCTTCATCTCATGCAGCATTTTTACAGCATCGTAGAAACTGCAGGTGGGCAAGACATGAACTATCTCCTGGCTCATGATGCTCTTTACGGACAGCCCAAGACTTGCATCCTCCGGGGCAACGTCAAATAATTTTGAGCGAAATATCTCGGCGCTGGTTCCCGCTGAGCGTGCTGTCTGTACCTGGCTTTGCCTGCTACGCATGGGAAGATAACGCAGAATGTCCCGGTCAGAAACGATGCCCGTTAGCCTGCCTTGCTTGTCCACTATCGGCACGTGTCTAAATTTGCCCTCTTGCATGACATCCATTGCTTTGGCCAGATTGTCCTGCTCTTCCAACGAAACAACTTGGTCAGTCATAACATCTTCAACTGTTCGGAGAACCGATGATAGCACATCCACCACCTCGTTCGAACCTCCGGAAAGCAGGTCAAGGAGCTGTTTATTCTTTGAGTTCCCGCCTTGCGGGGCCTCTCCTGCCTTTCCTGCTTTTACGTGTAGCTGGCGTATCGCACCGAGCCTTACAAAGAGCTTCACAATATCCGCACTCGTGACAATGCCCACCATGTCCCCATCATCAAGAACAGGGACCATATCAATGCGGTCTTCCACCATGAAGGTAATCATGTCCGGTATCGGTGTCTGAGGCGAGGCGGACTTGGGATTTCTCGTAACGACTTGTCCCAGTGTTTGCCGCATCGCCTTTAAGTCTGTTTCTTTCTCGCCGATTTTTCCCACATAGGGTGAGATCTGCCGAAACAAATCTCTTTGTGAAACAATACCCACAAAGTATGGTTTTCCGTCTTTTTCAGTTGGAATTTCCATTATGGGAACGTGCCGAACTTTGTAATCCTTCATAAACTTAAGACACACCTCTACTGTATCGTCCAGGGTTAGCGTCTTTATATCATGACTCATGATGTCTTCGACAAGACGTACCGAGCGAAAAAAGACATCTTTCCCCTCGCACATATCATCTATCAGGTCGATCAACCTAAATTGTTCGTTTGCCATTCCGTTTCCTTTTTAGCAGAATCTTTCGCCAGCCAAGATAACTGCATCCCGTACCAGAAATCAGGCGTGGTGTGGGCACGTTGCAATTAGTACTATCGGCAAAATTTATCGACAGATTTAACAAACTCCCGGCTGAAATTGGGTTTGAATTGGGTTTGCTTTTTCGGACTGTGAAATCATCTTTTTTTCTGTAATCCTTTGTTAAGATAGAACTTACGTTCATTTTGGGCTTTTCGGAGATTGGGTTTGAATTGGGTTTGTTTTTTCGGGCTGCGAAATCATCTTTTTTTCTATAATCCTTTGTTATAATTGAGTTTATATTTATTTGGGCCTTTCTGAGATTGGCTTTGATTGGGTTTGAATTGGGTTTGTTTTCACCAAGTGTCCAATCGCGTTTTCTTTCATAATCCGTTGTATTATAGATGTTTACGTTCATTTGACTTTTTTGGAAATTGGGTTTGTTTTGCATAAAAAG
>JADFJC010000031.1:22314-31745 GCA_022566315.1 Planctomycetota bacterium | reverse complement strand
CAAGGCAACGGCATCTGTATCGTAGCAGGTAAAAGTTAGACTGCTTACATTGCCGGTCAAAGCACTTAGAGAGGCCGGCTGGCCGTATTCAAGTTCACCAGTCTGTGTATTTAGCTTGAACTGCTCGCTGACGTCATCGGCGCTGGTATATGTGATATAGCCTGCCTGATTGGTTGACGGGCTTACCCCGGCAAACGCTTTGGCCTGGCGAAGGGTGCGAACCATCTGGTCCAACACGGCCTGGCCGTCCTGGAATAAAGTCGAACGGTCACTGCCAAACTCGTAGTCCTTGGTGCTGTTGCCGATTACACCGACAAGTGCGCCTGTAACCATACCTATCGTGCCAACCACCAGTATCAGCTCAACCAGTGTGAACGCGCGGCGGCACTTAATAGAATGTCTAATTTCTTTTTGCATATTGCGTTACAAAAGTGCTCATAATTTCATCTGTACCAAGTGAACCATTCTTGTCATCATCGTAACCAACCGAGACGCCGATAATCTTCAGCGTTTCGCTCACATCCGTCGATGTCCTGGTGACAAGATAACTGTTTCCAAGATCGCTCGACCATGCGGTAAAATCCGTCTCAAATGACTTGGAAAGAGTATTCTTTATCTTTTCCATCTCAGCCTCTGCCAGCAGGTTGGACCTTGTCTTTCGCTCTATTTCCATACCCACAGTAAAGTTGTTGGCGGCAAAGGTAATAAAGGGAACTATCACCACGGTCATCACCATCACCGAGGCCAGAATCTCAACAAGAGTAAAACCGTTTTTCTTTAGCTTTCTCATTGAAATGTTATCCTTCCTATGGCCGTAACCGTAACAATCGAAGTATTGCCCGATTTTGTAAACTGTACCGTTTTTGTCGTTCCAGACTGCAATTTGCCCAGAGGTGTAAAGACAAACGTAGTCTCACCGGTTCCGGTTACACCTTCGGATATCTCAAAAGGACCCTTTACGACGCCTGACGTCGCAACATTGATAAGACTATAGGACGCAAACTGCCCGGTCAGAACTACCTGATACCCGCTGGAGTTACTGCCGGCGTTTGATATCGCAAGCGATCTGGCAAGTTTCAGATGGTCGCTGAACTTTCGAGCGGTAGTTTCGGCCTGCATTTTGTCCATCATCCCCCAGCCCATCCTGGGGATCGCAATGGCCGTCAGTATCGCCAGTACCGCAACGACCATGATAAGTTCCACCAAAGTAAAGCCTGCTCTAATTGTATTTGTTCTTCGTTTCATATTCTTTTCGCTTTAAAATGCCTGCTTTTAAAACTTGTGAACCTGTCATAGCAGGCTACTGCTGTTCAGGTTCCAAACAGCAACGCAGCATCACTTCTTTTCGCCCTTAATAAGGGCACATCTTACTTGCCCGCAGCATGCTTGGTTACAGTCTGTTGACCCGCTGTTGCGACATACACATAAGAGGCACCATGCGGACAAACCGGCTCGCCGTGCGGAAAATATGTTTTGCTTTTGAGAATGCCATTATCAAATGCACTCTGATCAGCAGGGTACGAACCATTGTTGTTGTTTGAGGCATAGAGCTCAAGGGCCCTTACCAAATTGGCCCAGTTGGCTTCGTCTTTGGCATTCGCTGCCCCGGCTGCTGCACCGCTCATTCTGGGGACGACTATTGACGCTAATACGCTAATGATCAGCACCACCAGAAGAAGCTCCACTAATGTAAAACCTTTTTTAGTCTTCATCTTTGTTCCCTTTCTAATCGCCTGCTTTTCAATTGCGAACCTGTCATGGCAGGCTGCTTGCCAGGTTCGAAACAGTTACATCACTGTTTTACAGTTTTGATCACATCGAAAATTGGTAAATAAATAGCTAATAAAATAAAACCTATAATAAAGCTCATAACTACCATTAACAGCGGCTCTATCTTTGTGAGCAGTCTTTTCATTCCGTCATCAACATCCTGCTCAACTCCACCGGCAAACCTGCTTAACATTTCGGCGAGCTTCCCTGATTTTTCTCCGGTTGAGAAGGCATGTACGATCGTCTTTGGGAAGAAACCATGCAGTTTGATCGCTTCTGTAATTGTGCCTCCGCGTTTTATATTTCGCTGAATCATACCGACCGCTTCGGAGGCGACTGCGTTATCTGCAACATCGCTGGAGATGTCTATGGCTTCGGATAACGGCACGCCGGCTGCGACTACAATGCTCAATGTGCGGATAAACTTTAGCAGTACTATCAGGTGATAAACCGGCCCTATCATTTTCATCGTTAGCTTCTGTCTGTCCAGCCAATCCTTTACCGCAGGTATGAACCGAATCTTCCTGTAGAGAACAAACAGGCCGACAGCTACAGCAATTATTGTCGGGAAAATATACATCGCATTATTACTAATGTAGATCAGTGCAATCGTAGGTCCAGGTAATGGTACGCCCAGATCTGTATAGACTTTGGAAAAAGCGGGTACAACGACTATCATTATCGCCGTTACAACCATGACTATCATAACCAAAACAATAATTGGATACGCAAAAGCCTGGCGGATTTTTCTTTTTAAATTGTAATCTTTTTCTATATATTCTGCCAATCGCGTAAGCACGAAATCAAATTTACCGGCGGCCTCTCCGGCCTTAAGCATATTGACAAAAAATGCAGAGAATATCTTCGGGTGTCTGGAAAAGGCATCCCCGACATTGCTGCCTTGCTCGATCCTTTTATGTATGTCGCGTAGGGCATCGGCGAGGTTTTTGCTTTCATTTTCCTCTGCCAGTGAATTCAGACATTCCATCAACGGCAGGCCGGCGGCATACATTACCGAAAACCGTCGGCACATATTGACCAAATCGATGAGCTTCACTCTTTTACGCTGTCCGAATAGGTCATTTTTTATTTTTGGCTCAAGCGAATCGACCGTATATCCTATTCGCTTAAGGCCCGAACGCACCTGGTCTTCATTGTCGGCGTAACAGGTGCTTGTCAGCATCTCGCCGTTATCTACCGCCTGGGCTGTATATTGAAACTGACTCATTGAAATCTCTCCGAAGCTATTACTCGCTTTACTTCCTCAGCCGTTGTTTTTCCTTCTGATACTTTTATAATCGCCAAATCCAGCAGCGTTTTCATTCCCTTGTCCACTGCCATCTTCTTTATTTCCAGCGCACTTTTATCTGACGATATTGCATTTTGAATATCGCTGTTTATTTCGAGAAGTTCGAACACACCTTCTCTGCCACGGAAACCAGTGCCGTAACAATAATTGCAGCCTTTGCCGTGTACGAATCCTCCGTCGGGAGTTTCATCGATTTCCAGCAGTCTCAGTATCTCCTCATCGGGTTGATAAGGCTCCTTGCAGTCCGTGCAGATCTTTCTTACCAGTCTTTGTGCTCCTGCCATTATAATACAGGACGATATAAGGAATGAAGGAATGCCCAGTTCTCTTAACCTGGTAATAGCGGTCGGTGCATCATTAGTGTGCAAAGTGCTCAAAACAAGGTGACCTGTCAGAGCGGCCTGGACGGCAATCTCAGCGGTTTCCAAATCCCTTATCTCACCGACCATTATTATGTCCGGGTCCTGTCTGAGTATTGACCGCAGTACCCCCGCGAATGACTCGCCTGCGACAGGGTCTATCTGGATCTGGTTGATCCTGTCCAACTGGTACTCAACCGGATTTTCGACTGTGATTATATTTTTCTCAATTGCATCGAGACTGCGAAGCATGGCATATAACGAAGTGGATTTACCGCTTCCCGTTGGCCCTGTTACAAGAACCATCCCGTATGGTCTGCTTATGGCTCCTTCGATCAAGGCCCTCTCCTCGGCACGTACGCCCAACGTGGCCAGGTCGATTAGCATACTGTTCTTATCGAGGACTCGCAAAACTGTTTTCTCGCCACTTGTAGTTGACAGAACTGAAACACGCAGGTCGTAATTATTACCTTTATAGTTGAGGCTAATGTTACCGTCCTGGGCCTTGCGTTTTTCGGTGATATCCATTTGGGCGAGGACTTTCAGGCGGGAGATGACTTCCTTTTTTACCGCTGCCGGAACCGTTAGGCAATCGTGTAAAATGCCGTCAACTCTTAAACGAACAACCATTTCTTCACCTACCGGCTCAAAATGAATATCGCTTGCACGTGAGTCTATGGCATTTCTGATGACGGAATTAACGAGCCGAACAACCTGGCTCGCCTCGTCCGAGACCATCAGGTCTTCAGCCTCTTTATCAACATCCAGTGCAGGTTCGGTATCGACCCTGACATCAGCCAAATCCTGTTTGGTCATCTGCTCGGCACCGTAATGCTGACCGATAGCCTGTATGATGTCTCTTTCGGTAGCTACCACCGGCTTTACATTGAAACTTGTTACCAGGTTAATTTGATCCAGTGTGGGTAAATCCACCGGGTTGGTCATTGCTACATAGAGGGTATCTTCTTCGAACTTGACAGCGATTATGTTATGCCTGGTTACAAGCCACTGGGGTATGATCTGAACTACCTGCGCCGAAAGCTTGGTTTCCGAGAGCGTTACGAACTCAACGCCGTGCTTCTGGGCGAGGACTCTTGCTGCGTCTTCATCTGAGCGAGGACTGTCTTTGACGAGCACAGTCTGCTCACTGTCAGGCTCTGTAACCATAGCATTACTTTCAGTCAGGTTGTCTTTCTCACTTAAGTCCATAAAGACCTCCTCATGTTTTTCACAATCACACTGAGCATATGCGTTCTAACTCGCTTGGTTTTGTTCGGTGTTCTAAGAACACCAAATCACCAGAACATTCCTGGTTTCGTAGCTCGAAAAATCTGGGTCCCCAATTGAAGCGACCAAACATCATTGCCGATTGTTTTAGGATTTCTGTTCAACAAGATTGTAAACAATAAAAATTTCTGAAGTTTTCGAACAGGGATTTTCGAGTCTTATAACCAGGAATGGACTGGTTAAACAGGATTACGATCCATCCGATTTGTACACTGGAGACAATATAGAAGGATAACAAGACAGGATTTGACTCAGTTGCACTTGGGAGTTGAATCCGCCTATGAAGATAGCGAGTAATAGGATTATGCTCGATCCGATTAGTGACATTAAGTAAGGTCAGGAAGCCAAGAGTGGAAAATACAAAAAAACTCGGCGAACTCGTAGAGCAGGCTGCTTCGGCTATAAATGCCGCGAGCCCATCCGGCTCGAAGGAACTGGGCCACTTGCAGACTACTCTGGCTCAAATAAGCGAGCAAATCGACAAAACTAATAATATACCAGAAGAGTTGTCGGTTCGAGCCAAAGACGCCACCAACGCTGCATGTGAGCTTGTAAACGACATAGCCGACCCAAAGGCCGATGATGCCGAGCAGTCGTTACAAACAATCACACAAACGATTTCCGCTCTTCAAATATTAGCTGAGCAGGCTTCCGAGGGTAGCGAAATCAGAGATATGGATATTCAATTCCCTCCGCTTGTGGGTGAAAACGAGCATGTAATAGTTATCTCAGAAGAAGATATGTCCTTGGTCGTGGATTTTGCAGACGAAGCAGAAGAGAATATTGAATCTATTGAATCAAGCCTGCTCCGGCTCGAAGATGATCCCAATCACGATGAGGTGCTCGATTCAATTTTTCGCGGCTTTCATACCATAAAGGGTTCCGCTGGTTTTGTGCATCTTGACGATATGGTGTCTCTATCCCATGCTGCGGAAAGTCTGCTGGACATTACTCGCACAAGAAATCTCTCACTGACCAGCTCAGAGATAAACGTAATTCTCGAATCCCTGGACATGATGAAAAACATGATCGCCGACCTGAGGACCATGGCGCAAAGCGGTCAACCCGCAATAAAACAAGAAAACTTGCCACAGCTATTGGACCAATTGAAGGGCCGCACTGAAGACAAATCCCTCACTACCTCGATCGACACCGTTGAAAGCGAAGAGACAGATCAGGACTCGGATGAAATTCTATCGGCAAAAACCGAATCCGCGGTTACAAGCACCACAGATTTGCCCCAAGACAAGCATTGCAGTAATGAAGACAAAACCGGTGTTCACGGACATAAAACAAATGTCGAGAACGAAAAAATAAGAGTTAGCACCAAGCGGCTCGACAGCCTTGTGAACATGGTCGGTGAGCTGGTAATTGCTCAATCAATGGTAACTCAACATGCAAATGACTACACGTCTGATAGAGAAAACTTCCGTCAACAAATCCACCACCAGAATAGAATCGTCAATGAAATTCAGGAACTGTCAATGTCGATGCGGATGGTTCCTATAGGCGGTGTATTTCAAAAAATAGCAAGGTTAGTACGAGACCTTTCGCAAAAAGCGGGCAAAGACATAAACCTTACTATATCCGGCGAAGAAACCGAACTTGACCGCAACGTGATTGGCCTGATATCCGATCCACTTGTTCACATGATACGTAATTCTATTGGCCATGGCATTGAATGTTCCGATGAACGTACAAAAGCAGGTAAAGAGGCTGCAGGCAATATTAGACTTAGCGCCTATCACAAATCTGGAAATATTGTCATCGAATTAGCTGATGATGGTAAGGGGCTTGACCGGCAACGAATATTGAGAAAGGCCATTGATAACGGCATAGTTCAGCCGCACCAGGAATTGTCTGAACAGGAGACATATAGTCTGATTTTCCGTGCGGGCTTGTCAACGGCCCAAGAGGTTACCGATATATCAGGCAGAGGCGTCGGTATGGATGTAGTCAAGAAGAACATTGAATCACTTCACGGTAAGATTGATATCAGTTCGGTACCGGGCAAAGGTGCCACTTTCACAATACGTTTGCCGCTGACGTTGGCGATAATTGACGGCCAAATCATAAGAGTAGGTAATAATCGCTATATTATCCCATTAGTTTGTGTTTGTGAAAGTCTACAGATAGAAGCCGAACAAGTTTCATCTGTTCACGGCCTTTGTGAAATGGTCCTTGTGCGCGGAGAGTTGTTTCCGGTTGTTAACCTCCACCGCTTGTTCGATATTATACCTACATCAGAAAATGTTGCTGATAAATCGCTGTTGGTTATTGTGGAAAGCGGTAATGAAAAATGCTGTCTCAAAGTTGACGAATTGCTGGACCAGCAACAGGTGGTGGTAAAAAGTTTAGGAGAGGGGGTCGGGTACGTCAAAGGAATTTCCGGTGCTGCGATATTGGGAGATGGAAGAGTAAGTTTGATATTGGATATCCCCAACTTGGTGGAATTGGCGAGAAGCTGAATAAATGGCTTTTTATGGAACCGTGTTGTTCTAATTAATGTAAGGGGTTTTTATTATGGCTGAAATAACAGCTCATAGTGAGCAAGTAAACAAAGAGATCTCAAAAAAAGGCGGTAAATACCTTACCTTTGGCCTGGCTAATGCGGAGTATGGTCTGGAGATTCTGAAGGTTCGCCAGATTATCGGGTATATGGAAATAACCGCAGTTCCGCAGACCCCGGAATATGTAAAAGGTGTAATCAATCTGCGAGGCCAGATTATCCCGGTAATTGACCTTCGTGTCAGGTTTGGTATGGAAACCATCGATGTGACTGAGGAGACCTGCATTATTGTTGTGGAAGCTGCACGGAACGACCGAAAATTTGAAGCCGGCATTATAGTCGATAGGGTTCAGGAGGTACTCGATATTGCTGGTAAGGATATAGAGCCAACGCCTGAGTTTGATTCAATGGTTAATACCGATCTTGTCTTTGGCATGGGCAAGGTGGGAGACTCGGTTAAGATACTGCTGGATATTGATGAAGTGCTGGCTGGTGACGATTCGGAAGGTTTTGCCGATATGTCTTCTAACACGGGTGATGAGTAGAAATTGAAACGAGAATTAGGAAGAATTTTAATCGATATGACGAAAGGGCAGAGTTATGAGTTCACAATGGACACTTAGACAGAAACTAATCGGCTCGTTTTTAAGTGTAGCTGCTGTAACCGCGATAGTTGGTGTAGTCGGCTACTACGGCATTAACCAAAGTGGGATTGCTATCAATGAATTGGGTGGTGTAAGATTGCCGTCCGTTGAATCAATACTGATAGTCCACAAAGGGCAAGCTATGGTTGACGCCACGGAAAATGCCTTGCTCAGCAGGGCAATCGACCTCAAGACACGCCAGGGGAAATATGAAGAGCTTGCAGCCATCTGGCAGGATATAGACGATGCGTGGAAAATCTACGAGCAGCTTCCGCAGTGTGACGAGGAAGCGGCAACGTGGAAGGAATTTGTTCCTGCATGGAATGCATGGAAGAGCGACCACGAGGAGTATGTCAGGCTTAGCAAAGAGTACGACCAATATGTTGAAGCCTATTTCGAGAATAACGATGACTACAAGGTACTGATCAATCAGGCACTGGTGGTCAACGGCATAAGCTTTGGCAAATCTGAATCCCTGTTGAATGAGATTGTCGCAATATACACCAACAAGGCCGGTTCAGCAGATGCGAACGAAACGTCGTTCGACAGAGTAGCATTTCTGACAGTCCAGTCACTGCTTACAATAAGTGAAGCACAAACGGCGATTGACAGTGCTGAAAACGCACTGCTTTGCAGAGACATCGATCTAAAGCAGCGGCAGCCTCACTATGACCGTATTACAACGGCCTGGCAGCGTATAGATGGGGCATGGAAGGTGTATGAGCCGCTTGAACAAACAGCGGAAGAAAAAATCCTCTGGGGCAGATTCGTTCCAGCCTGGAATGAATGGAAAAAAGACCATGAAAAATATGTCATGCTAAGCAAAGAATATGACCTCAATGTAGAGGCTGGCTTCAAGGCACAGGAAATCTACGAAAAGATGACCAATCAGGCATTGGTTGTCAACTATGTGATCTATGGCAAGACTGAAACACTTATGAAAAAGATCGTTAATATTGATATGACCACTGGTGCTCAGGTCGCTGAGGACTCGAAAGCTCAGGCTGCGTTCTTGAAGGTTCTTGCGATTGTTTCCCCGGTTGTTGGAGTTGTTTTGGCAGTTGGTCTGGGAACTATTATCAGCAGATCCATCACAAAGTCATTCCAAGGATTATTTAAGGGTCTGAAAACCTTCAGCACAGACGAACTGGAAGAGACCCGCAAAACATTCCGAAAAATCATTGACAATCTTGGCAACGGTTCAGAGCAGGTTGCCTCTGCTTCGGGGCAGGTAGCTTCCGGAGCGCAATCGCTTGCCGAAGGTACTACCGAGCAGGCGGCAAGTATCCAGGAGACCTCTTCCGCCCTCGAAGAGATGTCCTCTATAGCGAAACAAAATGCGAACAACGCCGCCCAGGCCAATACGTTGGCCACAGATGCGCGCAGTGCCGCAGATAGCGGGGCCCAGGCGATGGCAAAGATGAGCAAAGCCATCACTGATATACAGAGCAGTTCCGATGAAACTGCCAAGATTATCAAGGTCATTGATGAAATAGCCTTCCAGACGAACCTGCTTGCTTTGAATGCTGCTGTTGAGGCCGCTCGTGTGGGAG
>JADFJC010000031.1:0-22216 GCA_022566315.1 Planctomycetota bacterium | reverse complement strand
GGAAGCCGGCAAGGGATTTGCTGTTGTAGCTGAAGAGGTTCGCAACCTTGCGAAGCGCTCAGCCGAAGCCGCCAAAAACACATCTGTCTTGATAGAGGACTCGGTTAAAAAGGCCCAAGACGGCGTTGATATTGCAGAGCAGGCCGGTAAGGCATTTAATGAGATAGTTGATGGTATCGGCAAGACAGCCGAACTAGTCGATGAGATTGCTACTGCTACAAAGGAGCAAACACAGGGCATTGAACAGGTCAACATCGCGATGAGCCAGATGGATAAGGTTACCCAGCGCAACGCCGCCGGCGCAGAAGAAAGCGCAAGTGCCGCCGAGGAGCTCAGCGCCCAGGCCGGCTCGATGAGTGGAGTTGTTGACCAATTGGCTGTTCTGGTTGGTGGTGTGACCGTCAGTCAAAAACAGGAAGATGCCGGAAGCAATTTGTCACGAGCTGACCATGTCTTCCACGATATTGCGGCAGATTCAAGCAAGACGATGGCAACTGCCAAGGCCGCTGCGAAAAATATCATTGCGTTAACTGACGAAGAGGAAAGCGTACAAAAGGATGGTTTTAACGAGTTCAATAAATAACATTGGAAGAAAGACTTCAAAGAGTGTCGACGATGAGATCGAAGATTAGCAATAACTTTTAATAAGTGTTTTTGTTGAAAGGAAAAGTGATGACAAAAATGAAGATTACAAAGAAGTTAGTAATATGTTTTTTGGCAGTAGTTATCACAAGCTGTCTGTTCACATCAGTTTGTTCAGCATTATCATCGGCACCTGAACACAGCCCATCAAATAGTGTTGCATCTGCTGCCAGTCATGGCACAGTAGCGGCAGAACATAGCACCGCAGGTGGTAACGAAGAAGCAGCCTCAAGCCATGAAGCATCTGCTGCCGACCAAGCTGCGGTAGCATCGATATTAAAAAGTCTCAAGAACTCAAAAAACATAGCCAGCCATAACAAAGAGGTTGTACACGCCGGATTAGGCAATAAGCTGCTTTATGGTCTGCTCACAGTGGTTGTATTGCTGGCTCTTGGGCTGACAATGTTTTACTCAAGAACAAAAGATGGACGTGGAGGCAACACTATGAAGTGGACCCTTGGCTCCAAACTTATCGGTGGCTTTGGCGTTGTTCTTGTACTTTTGACTGTTCTTGCCGTTTACTCCCTGACTTCAATGAGTGGAATAGGCGTCAAGATAGAGGAAATTGCCGAAGAAATTATCCCACTTACGAATATGGTAGCCACAATTGAGGTAAAACAACTTGAACAGTCTATAGCACTGGAACGTGCATTCCGCTTTGGCGAAGAAGAAGGCAGCCAGGCAGAGTTAATGTTTGAGCAACATGTAGAAAAGTTTGAGAAATTAGCAGCAGAAGTAGATAAGGAATTTGAAGAAGTAATAAAATTCCTTGAAGAAAGACCCGCCCATACAGAAGCTCTTGCAAAAGAGATGGAAGATGCGATGAACAATCTTGCCAGAATGGCAGCAGGGCATAAGAGCTTTGATGCTCTGGCCGAAAAAGCCATTGGATTGCTCAAGGCCGGGAATATTGCCCAGGCTCGTTTGCTTGAAGAAGCTGTCGCAGAAGCTGAGGACGGACTCAACCATGAGATAATGCAGTTCATGGTGGTAATGGCAGATCGTAGCGAAGAAGCGAGCAATACAGCCGAAGCAGACGAGAAAAGAGCAGCCAGCATTATGCTTATCCTCTCGATTGCTACAGTAATACTCGGCTTTACTATCGCCGTGATACTTACCCGGTCAATTGTCAACCCCATCAACAGAATCATCGCCGGCCTGACCGAAGGTTCAGAGCAGGTTGCCTCTGCTTCGGGGCAGGTAGCTTCCGGAGCGCAATCGCTTGCCGAAGGTACTACCGAGCAAGCGGCAAGTATCCAGGAGACATCTTCTGCTCTCGAAGAGATGTCCTCTATAGCGAAACAAAATGCGAACAACGCCGCCCAGGCCAATACGTTGGCCACAGATGCGCGCAGTGCCGCAGATAGCGGGGCCCAGGCGATGGAAAAGATGAGCAAAGCCATCACTGATATACAGAGCAGTTCCGATGAAACTGCCAAGATTATCAAGGTTATTGATGAAATAGCCTTCCAGACGAACCTGCTTGCTTTGAATGCTGCTGTTGAGGCCGCTCGTGTGGGAGAAGCCGGCAAGGGATTTGCTGTTGTAGCTGAAGAGGTTCGCAACCTTGCGAAGCGCTCAGCCGAAGCCGCCAAAAACACATCTGTCTTGATAGAGGACTCGGTTAAAAAGGCCCAAGACGGCGTTGACATTGCAGAGCAGGCCGGTAAGGCATTTAATGAGATAGTTGATGGTGTCGGCAAGACAGCCGAACTAGTCGATGAGATTGCTACTGCTACAAAGGAGCAAACACAGGGCATTGAACAGGTCAGCATCGCGATGAGCCAGATGGATAAGGTTACCCAGCGCAACGCCGCCGGCGCAGAAGAAAGCGCAAGTGCCGCCGAGGAGCTTAGCACCCAGGCCGGCTCAATGAGTGGAATTGTTGGCCTATTGGCTGTTCTGGTCGGTGGTGGGACCGGCGGTCAAAAACAGGAAGATGCCGGAAGCAATTTGTCACGAGCTGACCATGTCTTCCACGATATTGCGGCAGATTCAAGCAAAACGATGGCAACTGCCAAGGCCGCTACGAAAAATATCATTGCGTTAACTGATGAAGAGGAAAGCGTACAAAAGGATGGTTTTAACGAGTTCAATAAATAACGTTGGAAGAAAGACTCCAAAGAGAGGAACCACTTTATAGTGCCAGGACTAGCGATATTCAATCTTGAGTTGAAGGAAAAGGAGTTCCGCAAAATCAGCGATCTGGTTTACCGGCATTGTGGAATTAATCTACACGACGGCAAGAAAGAGTTGGTCCGCGCACGACTGGCAAAAAGACTGCGACTGGGTAAGTTCAGGACGTTTTCAGAGTATATGAAACACGTCATGAACGATTCAACCGGATATGAGTTTTCGTTACTCATAGATAGCCTCAGCACGAATTTGACCAGTTTTTTCCGTGGGGGTGAGCATTTTGGCTTTCTGGCCAAAGAGTTTCTTCCCGCTTTGTTGGAACGAAAGAGAAAAACCGGCAGCTCAAGGATACGTGCCTGGAGTGCCGGCTGTTCGTCAGGAGAAGAGGCGTATTCAATGGCAATAGCCCTGCTCGATACACTCGAAGGACAAGGTCAATGGAATGCTAAGGTGCTGGCTACAGACATTTCAACCCATATGCTCGATATTGCAAAAAAGGGTATCTACGAGAAGAAGCGTGTCATGGCTGTTCCTGCATTACAGTGCCAGAAGTATCTGGTACCCTTGAATGTGGACGGGCAAAAGTGTTTCAAAGCAGGACTAAAACTGAGAGAGACGGTGGTACTTGAGTACCTGAATCTGATGGATGATTGGCCAATTAGAGGACCGTTGGATTTTGTTTTCTGCCGCAATGTGATGATATATTTCGATAAGCCGACTCAGCATCGCCTGGTGAAACGATTCTGGAATTTGCTTGATAGCGGTGGACTGTTGTTTACCGGTCATTCCGAATCGTTGACCGGTGTTGAGCATGACTTCAAATATATTCGGCCGACAATCTATGCGAAACCGTAGGTTAAAAGATGTTGAAAACCAAGATAACTGTGGACGTTTCTGATGCGAAGGTTTCCAGTAATCCGATGGATATTCTTGCAACGTATTCACTGGGTTCATGTGTTGCGGTATGCTTGTATGACCCTGTTGTAATTGTTGGCGGCATGTTGCATTACCAGTTGCCAAGTTCCGAAGCGGACGAGGACAAGGCGCAAAAGAGGCCTTTTATGTTCGGCGATACCGGTTTTCGGATATTATTTGACGAACTAATTTCAATGGGCGCTTCCAAAGGACGCCTGCAGGTTAAGATCGCCGGTGCCGCAAGAATGCAAATAGGGCAAAATTTGTTTGATATAGGCAGACGCAATTACCTGGCAGTCAGGAAGAATCTTTGGCAGAAAGGAATGTTTATTGATGCCGAAGATGTTGGCGGAACCTCGCCGCGTAATATGTCTATGGATATGGCCGATGGCACGGTTATTATTAAGTCAGTCGGCAAAGAAAAACAATTATAACAGATTGAATATCTAAAGTTTTAGGGAGATATATTATGGCTCACAACACACTAATTGTAGATGATTCCTCTGTCGTTCGCAAGGCAACAAGGCGAATTATTGAACAAGCAGGTGTGGATGTTGGTGAGATTCTGGAAGCTGACAACGGTCAAGCAGCTTTGGAGATACTACAGGAGCACCATGTCGATCTGGTGCTTACTGACTTACACATGCCCAAGATGGGAGGTATCGAATTAGTACACCGAATGAAAGCTGACGAAGCCACAAGCTCTATTGCGGTTGTGGTCGTTTCAAGTGAATCAAGTACCAGCCGTATCAATGAACTTCGATCTGAGGGAATCACGGATTACTTGCGCAAGCCGTACACCGCGGAAGAATTTCGTCAGGTTATACTTAATATTTTTGGGGTATTGACAAATGATTGATACAAGTAACATTTTAGATGAAGCCCTGACTCAGGCATTGGAAACATCAGCATTTTTGACTGTTATGCCAAGCCAGGAGCAACCGGAACCGCCGCAGAGATTCTTCCAGGTCCAAATACATTTCAAAGGTCCAGCATGCGGAACGCTCCAAATAGTTGCAGGTTTTGAACTCGGCAGGATATTGGCACAAAACATAAGGGGTGCCGAGTCAACTGACGATGATATGGCTATAGATGCCATCAAAGAACTTGCAAACGTTACTTGTGGTTTATTGTTTCCTATGCTGGTTTCTTCAGAAGACGATCTTTTTGACGCTACCCTCCCTGAAGTGCAGGAGTTTAAACAGCGCCAGCAGTGGGAATACTTTGCAGGGCAGAATGATGCGATGATATTTGACGTGGAAGGATTGCCGCTTGTCGTAAACTTAATAGTTAGTGAACGACAATAGCCCTGTGTGATTTACGTTAAAGGTGATTGATGTGACAAATTACAAGGACAGGATAAAGGTTCTTGTCGTTGATGATTCAGCGATTGTACGCAAAATTCTCACCGCTGAGTTGAGCAGGTACGCCAACATAGAAATTGTTGGCACAGCACCGGATGCTTTTATTGCTCGCAACAAGATTGTTGCTCTAGAACCGGATGTCCTTACTCTAGACCTTGAAATGCCGCGAATGAACGGTATTACGTTCCTGCGAAAGTTAATGAAACAGCATCCTATGCCTGTAATTGTACTTAGCTCGTTCACACCACGTGGCAGCAAGAAAGCGATGGAAGCATATGATGCTGGTGCGATAGAAGTCATATGCAAGCCGGAGCCTGCCGACAATATTCGTGACATTTGCAAAACGCTTGTCGAAAAAATACAGGTTGCTTCAAAAGCACACATGGACCGCAGACCCTTAAAAGCCGAACAAATAACATCTCCCATGAAACCACTCGCCATAGCTGAGGCAACAAACACGATTTTTGCCATTGGTGCTTCGACAGGTGGAGTTCAGGCATTGACTACCATCCTATCGGCTTTGCCTGCAAATGCACCGGGAACATTGGTTGTCCAGCACATGCTGCCTCGCTTTACCGCTTCATTTGCTGAGCGTCTTGATACTGTTTGTGCAATGAAAGTCAAAGAAGCCCAGGACAAAGATGTGCTGACTTCCGGCGAGGCTCTGGTTGCTCCCGGTGGTCGACATATGCTCCTGCAACGTCACAGTAATGACTACTACGTGACCATAAAAGATGGTCCAGAGGTTTGTCGTCAAAAACCAAGCGTGGAGGTTCTGTTTAATTCTGTCGCCAAGCATGCCGGCCCTAACGCCGTAGGAGTAATTCTTACAGGTATGGCGAATGATGGTGCAAAAGGGCTATTGAATATGCGCAAACATAATGCCCATACTATTGCACAGGATGAATCATCCAGTATTGTATTCGGCATGCCGCGCGAAGCAATTAAGCTTGGAGCGGCTGAAAAAGTTGTCTCCTTACCCAATATAGCAGCCACAATGATCCAGCTTGCCAAAGCCGGCAAATCCTGTAAAGCCGTAAGAACTGAAAAATGTAAAATCACGTAATGAGGTTATCATTATACAAATGGAACAGACAAAGGAGTTAATCATGGCACGTATTCTAGTTGTGGACGATTCGAGTTTTTCCCGGCGAATAATAGTTAAGATGCTAAAAACCAGTGGACACGTTGTGGTAGAGGCCTGTGATGGCATCGAAGCGATCCAGCAAGCTCAGAGCAAGTCATTTGATTTGATATTTATGGATGTGCGTATGCCTAATATGGATGGCCTTGAAGCTACGAGAACACTGCGGCAGAGCGGATTGACCATACCCATTATTGCTTTAACAGCCGACGCCAGGGAGGGTGACGTAGAAAAGGTTCTTACAGCAGGATATAACGAGCATCTACCTAAACCGTTTAATCATAACACACTGCTCAGTGTACTGAAGAAATATTTATCCCCAGAGAATGTATCCTTGGCAGAAGACGCCGATTCAGAAAAGGTTCAGCATGACGAGCTCATCCAATCTGACTCCGGCCAAGAATCTTTACAAACTGATTCTTTCTCTTCTGCGGCAGGGGATGATACGGAGACTCCTATTGACTGGTCAACAATTGTCAATAACCTTGGAAACGAAGAGGCAATAATGGATGTGACAGAAGGATTTACCGAAGAAGCCCTACAAACCATCGAGAGCCTCAATGAAGCAGTAAAAGTCAAGAACTCCGAAGATGTTCAATTGTACGCTCACAGCTTGAGAGGAACATCAGCAATGATAGGGGCCAACCGGTTACGGGAAAACGCTCGCCAACTTGAATGTGCAGGAGAAGAAAGGAATACGGAAGTCTTTGATTCTCTCTTTAACGATGTAAAGGAGGACTGTGACAAAGTAATGGCATTCTTGTCCGAAGAAAATTGGCTGGAAACAGCAAAAAAACATGATTGTAGTAAGCAACAGACCCGATAGACATTAACTTTTAGAAAGGCAGGTGGTAATATGAGCGAACAAATATCCATATTAGTTATAGATGATAGTAGCATGACCAGACAACTATTGAAGAGTACCTTATCACGAAAAGATTTTGTGGTCTATGTAGCCGAAGATGGACCGTCAGGTATTGACCTTGCCCAGAAAGAAGATATTGATGTTATTCTCCTGGATTGGATGATGCCTGGTATGGATGGCATGGAAGTATTTAGGCAGCTCAAACAAAATGAGAAAACTCGACAGGTCCCGGTCTTTATGCTCACCAGCAAAGACGCTGGAGGCGATATAGATCAAGCCATGTCAACAGGGATTGATGATTATATAGTTAAACCGTTTAGTACTTCAGAGATAGACAAAACAATCAGAAATAAGCTGAAGAAAACGAGGGATGCTAACGTTGACAAAAAGAAGTTCAGTCTAACAAATGTCTTTTCAAAAAACTCCTGATACATAGCTAAATGCTGGCCTGCTACCTTTTCTTGTACCAGTTGCTATGAGAGGAACTCGCGCTTAATCTTTTTGTCTTGAGGAAGGCGGAGGGTACCGGAGCCTTGCTCAAGACACATCGCTGCAAACGCCGCCGGGGCAATGTAATCCAGGCTGCCATGCGGCCGGTAGTGATTATAATCCATCCGCCAGCGATCTGCAACATACAGCGATCTGCAACATATCTTAGCTCATCAATGCTCAAAAACAGCTCTCTATTGGGCAATTCATCTCTGAACCTGCTGTTGAACGACTCTATCTCTGGGTGCTTCTGTGTTGGCCTAAAATAATCCTATTTTCGCGAGCCGTAAAACGCCAGAATTCTTCGAAAAGTCACCTCTTTCAGGAGCCGGAAAAACACTCTAATTTCCAAGTGACATCTTGTCACCATTTTGTCACCACAAATGTTAATTTTGCCTATATCGAGTCCGAATAAATGCTGATTTTTTGCGAAAATACAGATATTTATTGAAAATTTCAGTGTGAAATCGGATTAAGTATACGGTGAGAATGAAATGTATCAATCATGCAATTCTTTTGGGAGTATTGTCCTAAAACAACCTGGGCCTATACCGAATCATTCAGTATAAGCCCCCGAACTGTTGCAAATCCACTATATTAACCGCATAATATAAATCGCCAACTAAATCCCGGCTTCGCCGGGGACTTTTTAATCTTTCAGCGTAAGACATTTTAATTCTTTCATCGCCTATTTTGCCAATTCGGTTATGGTTGTTCGTAGAGAACAGCCATGGAAGGCATCGATAAAAACACATTCAAAAGAATCTTTCACAACCATTGGGATGCATTTAAACAGTTCCGTCCACGCTTTGATAATCCGGACTACAACGAGACGGTCAATAAAATGCTTGGCTGCGGCGACCCTGACCAGATGGGCTTTGTTCAATACAGATGCTGCTACTGTGGAGAAATACGCCGAATTGCTTTCACCTGCAAGTTCTGCTTTTGCCTTTCCTGTGCCAAGGTTTATACCGACCGCTGGGCAGACTTCATCGCTCGACGACTGTTGCCTGGCATAACTTATCGCCATGTGGTATTGACCATGCCTGAGTTCCTACGAATCTGGTTTTTTCGCGACCCCACACTGCTCAGTTCGCTCATGCGAGCGGGCAATGCCTGTCTCAAAGACATTCTCGACACTTGTGCTTCTGTCAAGCTCGATATCGGCAACATTACCGTCCTGCAAACCGCAGGACGATCCGGCCATTACAACCCTCATCTCCATATCCTCATGACCGCAGGAGGGCTTGACCCACTGGAACAATGGAAAAGCATCTCTTATATCCCCTACGAGATGATGCATAAAAAATGGCAGTACCACCTCTTGAAAATGTTGAGGGAAAATGTATCCGATCCGGCCATTGAAAAAGACATTGACAGGGCATGGAGAGATTATCCCAAGGGCTTTGTCGCTTTTCTCCAGGATGGAGATGTACCACCTGGTGGAAAGGGGTTGGCACAATACCTGGCAAAGTATGTTGTATCGCCGCCTATCTCTGTACGACGGATCGAAAGCTATGACGGCAAGGTCATCAGCTTCTGGTATCGTGATCACAAAACCGGACAGATCAAGCATGAAACCCTTCCCGCCCTCCAATTCATCGGACGAATGGCACAGCACATCCTGCCAAAGGGTTTTCAGAGAATTCGATATTATGGACTGCACGGCAATGTTCGTTACCAAAAGATGAGAGAATACCTCGCAGAGATTATACCTCCGCAGAGGCCCGATGACCCCAGAGGCTACCGAGTTCTTGGGCCAAAGCCTTTCGCTCAGCTTTTCTTCGAAAGCTTCGGAAAAGACCCGCTGCTTTGTCCAAAATGTGGTGATAACATGATGTTGGAATTGATTTATCATCCCAAGTACGGTACCATTAAAGAGTTCTCATTGTTTGAGGAGTTGCCGGATGAACCAGAGCCCGTTGGAACCACAGCAAGCCGACGAACCATGGACAGGGCCGAGCGATTGGTTCAAGTATCGCTGTTGTTCTTTTTATCCAATATCATCCATTGGCTGCCGGCTCTGAACAGCTCACAATCATATTGATCCTTGCCAACAAACTCTCTTGTAGCTATTAAACGAGTATGCCCGCTCGGCCATGTTCTAACCACCAACTTGCAATTTTGGCCTGTTAAAAAAACCTTCCTTGACTATATAACCCACAAGCATCAGGCCTAAAATGAAGATCACCAAAAACAACGCAAAACTATCCCATTGTGAATGAACCGGTATTTCAGCTAAGTTTAACTGCTTACCCAGTGCTATTCGGCGCAGAGTATCACGCAGTGCCGCCATCGCCAGAAGGCCGAGAAAAAACAGAACAGCCGACAGGCCCAGTTTCAATACAGATTTTTTAAACCAGCTTGACAAAGTGAGCACTAAAGCCAGAACAAATGATGCCGCTGCGGCATAAGCAAACACTGATTCACCACTGCTGAACAGGCTCGAACGTGTTGCTTGCGGCAATGAACGGCTGGCCCAAAAACCAGAGATCAAAATACCTGCCATGCCAACAACGGAAACCAACACAGCCTTTGAAATCGCTCTTCCGGCAGTTTCATTTTTCGTACCACTTCGCAGAAGCGCATAGATAGCTACGAACAGCCCACCACCAGCAAGCAGGGCAAAGATAGCAAATGTCCATCGAGGCAATAAGGTTGTATCACCCAAATACAGTGCTATACCTTTATTAGCTCTGAATGCTTCCCAGGCTTGTGGACTTTGGGTCAACGTAGCATTTGACGATAGAATTAAAGCTGAACCAGCAAGCAGCAATAAAATTAAAATTCCAACACAGCGCACACCGCGCTGGTGCTTACTGAGCCAGAAACCCAGGTAAAGTAGATAGAAATTCGCTATCATAAGCACAAGTAAACCCAGCCAGACGTATCCCATCAGGATATTGGCGGTGTAGAAAAAATTACCATAGAGGACCTGGACAAAAAGTAACGGAGCGATTCCTAATGTCATTGCCATCGACAAACTAAACGGCAGAAAAGCTGAAAGCCCCTTTAAGGCTACGGTATCAGAATTTAAACTGTTATACCGATTTACGACATACGCCGTCGCTCCGCCGGCAGTCATCGCCAAAAAGGACCAGTGCAATGCCAAAGTAAGGGCCATAAGAACTTGAACTATCCACGGCAGTATTGGCATGCCAAGCATATCGTAAGATGGAATCAAACTCACATTTGCTATTAACATAAATAAACTCCTTAACGTCAGATTACTTTTTTGACTCGTCTTGCAATGAGTGCAGATATGTCATTAGAGCTTCTTTCTCCTCGTCAGTGCCGGGGAATGGAGGCATAGATGATTTGATTTCATCCAGATGATCGAGGCTTTCACGCAAAGTTTGCGCTGACCAGCCCTTTACCAATGGCCTGATGGCATTATACCCATCTACTGAATGGCAACGCAGACAGGACGCATTAAAAATTGCTTGACCAAGGGTCAGACTATCAACCTCGGTTTTCGATTTTCCAGATGGCAATGCCCATGGCGCTGCCGATAGAATTCCGGACTGATTTGTCTGTAGCAGGTTGGCATGATGATCTAAATCTTTATAGGCTGGAACTGTCACTCCCGTAGAGTACATAAATCCTTCAATGACATACGGCTTTCGAGTTCCCTCGCGGACAAATTCCATCGACCCAAACGATACGAAAGCCAACAGGCACAGCAATATCGCGCCAAGCGAAGAAGTACTAAAGTCCTTTCGAATTAAACTGACAGCTGCTGCCAAAAATAAGATCAAAAAGCTTATCATCCCAAACATTAAAAATAACACCATTGGTGCCGCACCACCAGCAAGAAACGTTTGAGCTCGCTCGGATAGTTGAGTGTAAACCCATCCCCCAAGTGGAATACACAATATTGCCGGCAGCATAAACTTATAAGCAAGAGCAATAATTCTTTTACGTACATGGTCCGAAGTCTTGCGAACAAAAGTCATCAAAACCACCGCACCCACTCCCGCCAAAGCCAACGATACTGTGATCCGCGCCAGAGTTGTCGGCAGATAGGTCGGATTCAGGAGAGCCTTATAATTTAGCACTCCAGCATCAAAAGGCTGCCATTGGCCCGGTGTGAGCATAAATGTCAAAATTCCATTGATAACCAGCAACGTTGCCAGTGAGCAGAACGCAAAAATCCAACCGAGGCGATTATGAGCTTTGGCTGACATTTTGTCCCAGCGGAAAACATATACGAAAATTGATACCACTTCGACAATAAATAATACCCATTCGATGGCCCAGTCCCATACAAATTGATGTATCAATATCGATATCGCTCGAGGGTTAACCAAGGCAATCGTAAACCAAATCCCAACGCCACTGACAGTACCGAGAACATAGGGTACAAGCAGCACTAAAAAAACATACTTTTTCAGAAATGAAAGAGTGTCGTTATCGTTGTTCTTAATCGCCCTTCTTTCCGCAGTAGCCAAAAGGAATCCGGCTCCAATGGAAAAGTGTGAAATAAACACGTGAAATATCGCTACTGTAGCGATCAAAAGGCTGCCGCCCAGTACCGGCACATCGAAAATCGGGTACTCGACCATAATTAAAGTATCCTTTCCCTTTTAAATTGCGTTTCCCTTTAGTCTATAAAGTTCACCAAAACAGTTAGTTGTTGTTTTCGTTACAACCGTCCATTTTTCTTACTTTTTTACTTTGACTTCGTAGTATTTCTTCGAGAGTGATACTCTCCAGATAATCCTCTATTTGCCGCTGAAGGTAAGCTAGTTTTGTATTAATCTCACACTTAGGTTCAAATTCACATCCTTCACCATTTGCTAAGCATTTATTCAAGTAGATGCCGCCCTGTAGAACATTTATAATTGCCATTAAAGTTATTTCTGATGGCTTCCTGCTTAATGTAAACCCACCTTTCAACCCCATGACACTGTTAACCAGGTCAGCTTTATGAAGTCTTTGCAGCAACTTGCGTCCAAGTTCATATGAGAAATTACAGTCGCTGGTTAGCCGTCTGGCTGACATTAATTCTTCATTTTTAAACCGCTTTGCTATAGCAACCATCATACGCAAAGCATAATCTGTATTTCTACGTAGTACTTCCATTTTTACCACCTCTAAAATTTCTAATTTAAATATGAGACTATAATAGTCTCATCTTATTTTTTATTCAAAGAGAAAATTAAATTTCTTTGAATTTTTTTTAAAAAAAAGGAAGGAAACGTTTTTTTGCCACATTAGCCCGCATCCTGTACAGAGTGCGCTTGTCAAGGGCCAATAGTATACCACCTTAGCTCAACTTTTGCCATTTGGAATAATCACGCTGCCTGACTCAGGTAGTCCTGCGTTTTGCTTCCTTGCCAGCCCTCGTGCTTCGTAGCGAAGCCCTACTTCGCAGAGTAGCATTGTCCTCGCTCAGCCAAAAACGAAACCTGCCAGCCGAAGCCGCAGCCAGACAAAACTTGTCTGACGACAGTCAAGAATGGAAGATAATTTATTTACAAGTCCTTAGCAGCTAATCTCCATAACATGCACGTTGCTTTGCCCACCTGTTCTTCTTACAAGAACATAGAAGTGTCCGCTTTTGCTACAAGAAAGCAGGAGATTGAGTTCATCCCCCTCAAAGACTTCTGACAAATAAGTGGCATGTACAAAACGAACATCCCCCCTGAGTTTGAATGCTCTTCTCAATGCGTCGATGCCCCATCGCACATATTCTGTATTATTCACATGCCCATTTAAATCGATCGAACTGTAGGGCACACGTAGTCGCTCAACTTCATTATAACCATCTTTCGGTTCCAATCTTTTTAGTTTTCCTGATATCACTTTTGGCCCAGTTTTAGGCAAGCTTAAATCGAGATGAAATAAATTCTTTGGCCGGTTGTTCTTTTTATCCAATATCATCCATTGGCTGCCGGCTCTGAACAGCTCACAATCATATTGGTCCTTGCCAACAAACTCTCTTGTAGCTATTAAACGAGTATGCCCGCTCGGCCATGTTTTGACGGCAAATTCATCATTCCATTTTGGTAATCTAACGATTTCTATTCTGAAGTTTGACAGGACCCAATAGCTATTCATTTCATTCAATCTGCCAAATCCAAAGCCAAGTTGTTCCGCGTGGAGAGCTGCGGCTTCTTGTAAATACTGCATCAGCGAAGCTATCTTAATGTTCCCATTAACTTGGCACTCACAGGTTTTAACCGTAAATTTGTCTTCACGGACCTTCATAGTCCTGGTTAGCCCTCTTAATAGTGCTTCAGAATCGTTATAAGCTCGTCGGTTGTTACAGTTCTGTTCAGCTTACCATTAGCCGCTTTAGCCGACCCACCGCCTTTCCCTCCGACAGTATTCTGAATCTTCCTGAGCAGTTCGTTGGCATTCATTCTGTTGGAGCTTATTGCAATACTAACATCACTAACAACAATTCCCGTTCCGTCGATTGCCTCAGCTATCATACCCGCGAGTTTTGTTACCAATTGCCTGGGGACATCGGTAACCTGGATGCCAATTTTTGATGATTCGACTTCGGCTGCTTCAGCCGACTTGACAAGTTCCGGCAGCATCCGGGACCATAACCGATTTATCTCTTTGGTTAGTTCTTTTGAATGCCCCAGGGTTTTCTGGAAGATTGCGGAAAGTTCAGACGTGGAGCAGCCGGCTGATTTTCTAAGCTCTCTTAAGACGGATGTCTCAAGTTGTGACTGTTCAAGAGCTTTTCTGCCGGCGAGGAAAAACATTCTCGTTCCTTTTTTCTTGTTCTCAATATCAAATATTCTAATGATTCCAATTTGACCGGTTGTCCGAAGATGAGCCCCACAACAAGCTGATTTATCATAATCACCAATCTTCACCACACGGATTACGTCTGATTCTATTTCCCTGGAATTACTTCTTATTCGAACGTCCGTATCGTTAAATACCGTCTCAACCGGAATGTTGAGAGTAACGACTTCCATCGACTTTTGCTCAAGCTCTTTTACTGTTTCGGAGTCGATTTTCCTGTCAAAATCAACGGTGCATCTCTCAAATCCGATATGAACGCCGGTCGTTCCAAGGCCGAATTGTTTTTCAGCAATTCCTGACAGTATGTGTTGAGCGGTATGTTGGCTTGCTGTATAGAGCCTACGTTGCTTGTTCAAACGAGCAATGTATTTACCATCACTAAGAGGTCTATCAAGTGTGTGAACTATCTGGCCATTGACAATTTCAACATTGCAAACGTTGGCTTCGCCGATTGCACCTTTGTCAGCCGGTTGGCCACCTTCATCAGGATGGAAAATGACCGGTTCGATAGTAACTTTGCCGTCGGCGATTGCTTTGACTTTAACTTCAGCTTCAAAAATATCAGGGCTCATCCAATATAGTCTTTTCATAACCAGATTGTAACAAGCTAACTTTTTTCATCAAGTCATATTAGAAGACCAAGCAACATTTGAGATGGACATTTGCTGTATAATTTCGTATTCTTGGTTTTATAGAATGACCCGACTCTGAGCAATCCGGATCAGCACTGGTAAGAATGGAAAAAGTCAACTTGAGCAAAGGAATACGCTATGTTACTAATTGACAGAATCAGATATCACCCGGCAAATTTAGTTGCTATATGTTTTGTTCTTTATTTATGCCAATCACAGGTCATCGTGTCCGCACGTCAAAATGCAGATTCGGCGGACATTTCGTTTAGTATAAAGAGAGATGTCCTCCACAAGATTGACCGACGCATATTCGGCCAGTTTATGGAGAGGCCAAGTTGGGGTGAGATTGGCGTCGAGGGGGCACTAATTCCTGGGACCCGGAAACTCCAGCCACGGGTGTTGAAACTATTGGAGGAAATGAAAATCCCGGTAATCAGATTTCCCGGCGGGACTGATGTGGATTTCCTGGATTGGTGCGATATGATCGATAACGTACCGAGCCGAGCGGCTCAGCGACCTATCAGCACCGGCCATCGCGGACACAAGGTGACCAACAACTTTGGCTATGATGAGTTCCTTCAATTTTGTGAAGATGTTGGCGCAGAAGCTATCCTTGTAGTGAATTTTCGTGACGCTCTGCTCAAGAAAAAGCCTCTGAGAGAAGCTGCCATGCACGCGGCAGCATTAGTTGCCTACTGCAACGCGCCAATTGGAGCGAAGTTGCCGGAAGGGATGTATAATTGGCCATCCTTGCGAGCCGGAAATAGCCGGGCCAGACCCTATAAAGTGAAATATTTTCAAATCGGGAATGAAACCTGGGCTTTCATAAAGCAGTTGAGGAAAATCATGTCCGATGCGGCACCTCAGTTTTACGTTAAGTGTCTGGCCGCATACATTGAAGCGATGCGGTCAGTAGATCCTTCTATTGAAATTATCGTCGATGGCCATGATGGCAGTATGTCCGGGATTGTCGAACAGGTACACAAACAACTGGGGGACAAAGTATCTTATTTTGCCACACATTTCTATTCACCATGGGCCCTTACGAAAGTACTTAAAAACGGCAGAGAAGTCCCGATAAGTAAGATTTCTGCCGACGAAATCTGGTATGCCTGGATTGCTGTAACACGATTCGATGCGAATGGTCAATCGATTATTAACCACCCCGGCATAAATACTGCGCGAAGGCTTGGCTACAGGGTAGCCGTAACCGAATGGAATTGGAATGGCTGGTGGAGGTACTATGGTCCCAGGCCGGCATTGGATTCGAGCTTCGCCAAGGGGCTTGGCGCTGCCGGATATCTTCATGCTTTTATGCGAGCAGGGGACGTGATTGAGCTGGGCTGCCAGTCTATGCTCGTAGGTAACTCCTGGGGCATCACAAGTATAAGAGCAGATGCGGAAGGTAAGATTTCCCCTTTCTATATGCCCACCGGCCAAGTAACCATGTTCTACTCAAAGCATCACGGAGAAAAATTGCTTGCTCTCGTGAGCAAGAACGTACCAACATACAAACAGCCATATCAAATGGGCGGCATTGGGCCAAAAGGAAAGGTCGCCTACATTGACACACTGGCTACAGCAGATGAAAAACGTATCTATTTTCATGCCATCAACCGGAGCTTCGAACAATCGATAGATGTCACAGTTGATGTCTCTGCTTTTGATCACCTTAAGGACTTCGCCGTACACTACGTACTGGAAGGGCGCCTTAACGATGCACCTGAACAAGATGGAATCAGACAGATCGGCCGGATAACTCAAAGAGACATATATTTTGACAGCAAGAAGTTGACAGTAGCCTTGCCGCACAGGTCAGTTTCATGCATTGAGTTCATGCAGAAATGAACATAAATAGCAGATTTGCCCGGGCCAGAGCGCTCGAAACGAGAGCAACCCATACTATCATTCGACCCCTGTATGAATAAGTGTACCCTACGGGTTTTATGGAGTTGAAGTTTGCTCATTTGTTGCTGACGAACTGCTGAATTTGGCCGTCGGCTTTAATCGCTATTCGGAAACCTACGTTGTAAACTTTCTGCCATGCCGGATAGCTCAGTCTCGAAGCCGAACGGCAGCGTTTCGGCCTGTCATACCACGAGCCGCCGCGAGCTACTTTGCCGCCATTATCACTAATATCGTTTCGGCCATCGTTATCGGTGTACGGATAGGGTTTGTACAAAGAGCGGGTCCACTCCCAGACATTACCATGCATATCATGCAGGCCCCAGGCATTTGGTTTGTAGTTACCGACCTCTGCTGTTACGAGTTTCATATCATTGAATCGGGCATCTCTGGGTACCAGATCCGGTGTGTATTGGTCCCTTACGTCGTACACGAGGTCTCGTATGGTAAAATCAGCCATATTCCCGAACTGCGAGAAGTCCGTGTCAAGGTCGCCATAATATAGAGGAGTGTCGGTGCCTGCCCGGCAAGCCCATTCCCACTGAGCTTCAGTAGGTAATAAGACCTTTTGCCCAATCTGTTCGGAAAGCCAACGACAGAACTCCACAGCTTCTTTCCAGGATACGCGAACAACAGGCTGTTTAGGTTCGTTCAGTGCCCAGCCGAGGTCCCACTCATTGAACATCCAGCTTCCTTTATGTTCATACTTACTATCATGCGATGAGTCGAACCTTGCATATTGTTCGTTGGTTACTTCAAACTTGCTCATCCAGAAAGCTCTTTTGATGTTTACCGGTGTAAGCTGACATTCGTCTTGATAACCATTCTTGTCCCCCATCACAAATTGGCCGGCCGGAATGAGGACCATTTCGAGTTTGATGCCGTTGCCAAGGTCAATCCCGATTTTATCGGGATGGGTTGGTCCGGCACTGGCCTGGCGGCGTCTGGCCTCAGCGGCGTCGAACGGCCATTTGGCAAGCCGGGGGACATCAGCTTTTGGTCTTGAGACAGGTGTGGGTTCGACCGGCTCAATTCTTCTTTCGGGCATTTCAGGATAGACCTCCGGGTCTTCAACTGCTCCCCCATAGAGCTTGCGCAAGTCCAGGCGGCGTCTGTGGCCGTTCCTCGTTTTCTCCAGACCGACAACTTCTCTCCATGTTCCGTGACAGGGAGCATTCAAATCGATCCATGTCGTGATGCGCTGCCAGGCCTCGGCATCAAGACGAACACCGTAATGACCTTTATTGAGCATCTGGACAAGCTCTGTCGTGTTGGCACAGAATTCACCCGGTGCCAGCAATCGCAAATCACTTTCAAGCCCTCCCACTCTTATGAAACTGCGCAGCGTGATATAAGACGGCTCGAAGACGCCGCCGTACTTTTTAACGAACTCTTCCCGTGACAGACCATAGACAACATTGGCTTTCGGGACTCCGTTTTTATACGCGATGAACCTACCCTGATTACCCCTCAGGTCGGGAACATTTTGGCCGTCGTTGCGTTTGTCGCCGTTATGGCACGAGACGCAGTACTTGTCCAGAACGGGCTGGACCTCACGCTTGAAACTGAAACCCCTTTCGGGTCCATACCAGGGTTCTATTTCAGACGGCTTGTTACGTGAGGCAATAGTCCGGAGATTCGGAGGCCCGGCGTTCTGCTTCTGGTGACATCCGATGCAGGAGACAAACTCGCCGGGCATGGCAGTCATCCAGCTTCGCATTAACTGCAGGGCCTTGCCCTCGGCATCAAGCGGCTGGATGGATATGGGTGTATTGGCCGGGACACGGAACAGAGCCGAGCCGTCTTTCTCGACAGGTACTGTGCCCATTATGCGCTTGGGTTCCCAGGGACCGTCAGTACCGACACGATGATTGATTCCTGCGATTTTGTGATAAGCGAAGTGGTAGGTGAACAATCGCAGCTTTTTGACTGTACCGTGCGGGACGCCTTTTAAGCCGGGACCTTCATAAATGTTCTCAAGATAAACGATGGCATCTTTACGGCTGAGGTCAACTTTGTCGGGAATGACCGGTGGCTTCTTTATCTTTCGTAGCGGAATAGGCTCAAGCAACGCATAATCCTCGATTTCCTTCAAGAGAATGATGTTATCGAAGACATCGACCAGGTAGATACCCCAAAGGTCGTTGGGTCTCGGCTTGCAGGAAACGAGGAAATACCTCTCGCTGAGGGGCCAGGGATGAAGAAATTTCGGCCAAGACCCCATGGCCAACTTGTCCTGAATAAGAGGTTGGACCTTCTTGGAATATCCGGGGATTCGCTGTACAACCCCATCGGCGGCGGTTCGGCCCAAAGAGGGGTCAAGGATAACGAGCTCGCCGACTCTTCCAACGTGGTGTCCGGTCACGATGCCAACTACTTTTGTGGGATGGTCTGGTATGGGACGGGCGTAAAAGATAGCATTAGGCCAGTAGCCGCCGCTGCCGTAATATTCCTTTTGCGCGGTACCGTCGGGATTCATAGTAAACAAGAACCGGGCCCAGACGTGCGGGATGTCGGTGTACTCCCATCGCAGGTAAAGAATGCGCCCATCGTTCATCATCGTCGGGCAGAAGTTGTGGTCCTGCTCGAAACATATCTGGCGGACATTCCTGCCGTCGGCATCCATGAGATACATCATCCCAACATTGACAGAAGCATTACAAGGGACGCCCTGGAACGGCGCGGTTGAGATAAAAGCAATTTTGCCGTTTGGTAGATAGCTCGAGTCAAAGTTGTGGACATCGGGTTGGTCGTTCGGAGAAACCTGACGTAGATTCGTGCCGTCAATATCAATCTCGAAAACCTGCCAGAGTTTGCGACTGTCAGGCATTGAGAACATTATCTTTTCAGCATCAAAATGCAAATCCATCTCCGAAACGAGTCTTCCTCCGGAAGGTTTATAGACAGTAGTGAGCCTGCCTTCCTGTCGAACTGATGAAAGAACGCAGATTTCGTTGTCCCAGCCGTCGGTATTAGGCATTGTCTGAAGCTGCCAGGAACTTTGTTGGGGCATACCCACGAATTTCCCTATTCCCCTGCCCGGCTCCTCCGCTCGGCGGGGGTCCCCAATTGGCTTGCGTTTAATCAGCAGGAGTTTGTCGAAAGCAAGCAGCGGATTCGAAAGCAGGGCCTGCCGCTGGAGGGCTATAATTTCATCTACCTGCTTAGCTGCCGCCTTATCGCCCAGTCCCAGTGCCTTTTTAATCTCGGGTAGGCGCTTTTCATAGATATCAATGGCTCTAAGGTATTTCCCACCGTTGGTGTACTTCTCGGGGAAATTCTTCATGAGGTCCTTTACAGCCAGTCTCATAGCGGTGAAATTGACAAGTTCCAGGTCAGACTCGGCCTTGGCAATTCGGTCAAGTCCGCCTTTGGCAGAGGTAGTTACTTTGGATTCAGCCGGTTCGACGGCAAATAATTGAGGAGTGGCTGATAACACTAAGAAGTATGCAATAAAACAGAAAAGAGCTATCAAAACGGTTTTTTTCGCTAACATCTTTGTTTCTACCTCCAATAAGAATCTTTGGGACTTTCCCTGCATTAGCTTCCTTCAGAAGTCAGAAGTCGGAAGTCAGATGTCTGTTTTCTGTCCCTCTGGCAACTGGGACAATATTCGAAACAAAGTATAACAGAATCTGTGACGAATTGCCAGAAATATTTGAGAGAACAGTTGTCCTTCCCGAAAATCACATCTGGGGGAAAAAAGACACTCGAGAATGCGGCACTCTCGAACAAGCGGATAGCATGTTCCGCTGTCTCCTTCACAGGCATTCCCCGTTTCATTTCTGACTTGGCCAGGTTACGTGGTTGTTGGCAGGCTCAAAAGCTGTTGAGGTTGAAAGCATTATGGGTTTTTGTACCCTACGCGGTGTGCCGAGCTACGGCAGCTCCAGTTCAGCAACCGGTGTGAAGTACCGATGCCACTTGTACTGACACACTTTCTCCAGCGAAATCCGCTGGACGTGTGTGGCCTTGAATAGGATATTGATTCCTCTTCCATGGCGCTCAAGGAGGATACGAGTGAGTTGGTTGGGGCTCATACGATAGGTGCCACCAGGAATTCCAGAACCCTTCAAGTCGAGGAACATGTGTGTTTCGGCTACGTGTGGATTGTCCGGCCACGCGTCAACCCATCCACCGTCGGATATCAAGGGACTCTCGCCACGAGCGTCATCATACTTGAAGTAATAGTTCCTGACCCGTTCGGCGGCGTAAGACGACTTGCGTTGTGCGCTGAGGTTCTGCATCCAGCCATTCAGCGTATAGCTTCCTTCATGTACCTCTTCTCGTCCCTGGGCACCGGCCTGTGAACGCCATCGCCAGGCCAGGTCGTGGGCCCCGTACAGTGGAGAACTGTCACTATATCTGTTTTTCCACACTCGGGCCGCCGGACACCTCAGAATCTTCAGAACCCCGCTGCGGGTGTCGCCCTGGGCCTTGGCGAAATCTTTGGCGCTGAAATACGGGCCCAATTGATAGAACCAGAATCCGCCAGTGGCCCATTGTGATGAAGGCGCATATTCAATATTAAAGCCGTCGTTGTCGTCGGCATACTGATTCCAGGCCAGCCCAAACTGTCGCAACTGAGCGGAACAGGCTGCCATCTGGGCCTGCCCCTTGGCCTTGCGCAGGGCGGGCATCAAAATAGCCAGCAGCAACGCGATAATGGCAATAACTACGAGTAGCTCTATTAACGTGAAACCGCTTCCTTTGCGCATCAGCCATCCTTTCTTTCTTTTGTGAAAGGGTTCCTCAAAAGCAACGCTTTAAAATCACTCTGATGCACACCGTAGTCTAATTTATTTGTGGTGTTCATATGAGTAATCAACTTAATTGCTGGGTTCGTAGCCAAGCTTCCCCCAGGCTGCTTTCTGGACCGCGTGCAAATCCTGGTTCCCCGGCTGTGCATTCTGAGAGATTGTCATTTTAGCGAGCTTCACCGTGCGTGGGTCTTTCCATTTCCAGTAGTCGCTATGTCCGTCGGCGAATGAGAAATTCGTACCGTCCCCGTGCCGAACCATCGGCCGGTCCCACCAGCTTTCCTGGTCGTAGAACACGGTCCAACTATCGGGCGATATCTTGCCTTCGTCAACAAATACAAACCGCTCGCCCGGCCTGCGGATTTGACTTAACCGCTTGATCATCACGTCATTGGTTCCCGGTATGCTCGTCGCGCCATTCATCGCATCAACGATCGCGTATGTCAGCACTTCTCCACGAATCCCCGTGGGACATTTGAAAATATCGACATCATTACAGTATTTGTAGAGTATCCCGTCTTTTAGGTGTTCGCGCAGCTCTTCAGCGGTCCCGGAAACCTGCCAACGAGCGCCGATCCAGGCCGGCTCGCCCGGTC
>JADFJC010000030.1 GCA_022566315.1 Planctomycetota bacterium | reverse complement strand
CTAGTTTCTTTAAGATAGAATTCAGATTAAGTGGCTCATTGACCAAATGAGTAAGAACATTGATTGAGTGAGGGATTTGGTAAGAGCCCTATGGTGGGCTTCGGATAAGCATGAATTTATTTTAAGGAGATTTCGCAATGAAAGCCATAAAGAGAATCATAAGTATAGGTGTTGCTATCTTACTATTTCTGTTGACTTTACAACTCATGGCAGAGAGCAAAAAGGAAACGTACGAACCACATGGTCCAGCTGAGACAGCTGCAATTGAGTTGGCGCTGCATAAACGGCTTCCTGTATATGCATGGGGTATATGGCCGCGAGAGGATAAGTTTGAGGGAGCCATCGAAGGTGACAGGCTACCAAAGAGGTACATAAATAAGTTGAAAATATGGTTGCCTCGTGTATTGAAGAAAGATTTCCTGCCTTATGAGATTAAGCAGAACCAATGGTATGGTATCCGAAGACTGCACGCGTGCAGAGATTTTGTCGTTGGGCGATTTCAAAATTCGAAGCAAAATACCATCATACAGTTTAAGGCGAATGGAGTAGGATTGGTGATCACTGCTATATCAGAACAGTATTTTTCTGAGGAAATAGCAAAGATGACCGATGTTAAGATTATCAAGGCTGTAACAAAACTGCTAAACTACCCTGAAGAAAAAGCTCAGAGGATTACTGTAGAAAAGCACTTCGAGGAGGTGGGGAAGGGAGCTAGCAAAATTCTCGTGTGCTACGGTAAGCTCAGGGATACCGGATATGATGAGACAAAACCAGCGTCTCCGGATGGTCAGAATATGCGAACATGGTGGAACTATATTCCATTTTGGATTACTCGTGGTAAAATTTGTATCAGCACCACAACGGTCAAATGGGAGAACTATTGGGCAAACCTTGACGGTATATTTTTTAAGTTAGAGTAAATGTTGTTGCCTGCGTAGATATAGAAAAATGTTAGAAAGAGATGTAGAATTTGATAAAATATTGTTTATACGAAGGATCTATTATGAGAAACCTAATAAGGTTTGTTACATTAGTTGTTCTAATTTCGGCTCTGCCAACCTCTGTCTCATGTGAAGGAAAGACGATTAACAAAAAGTCAAAAGAAATACCAGCAGAAGTAGAATTATTCAAAACTGAAACGTTGAAGAAATTTCCCAACATTGACAAAAGGGCTGCATATTTTACTTGGCCGTCAGCCGAAAAAATGTCTAAGTCTTTCCGGGATTCGGACGAACCACTATCAGCCGCAAAAAGGAGGCTAGTGATCCCTAATTGGATTACCATAAAGAAGGTGTCGGTAACTGAGGCAAAACGCATGGCAGAAAAATGGATTAGGGCAATCCTTAAGGACAGTTGGATACCGGATGACATCCACAGTAAGTTGATCGCGCTTGATTCCTCAGATGCTAATGATTATGATAGGATTTGTGTAAGGTACGAGATGAAGGGATACTATATTCAGATTGTTCAGATAAACCCAGAGATTGCAATAACTATTAAGCCAACAAAACCGAGAATCTTTGCTCCTTCTGAGGTTATCGACTCGTTCTTTACTAAATCCACAGAGATCAAAGAAAATACATTATCTCAACCAGTTGATGCCTTCCCAAGCGGTTCGCATGGTAAGCCTCGCGATACCTTAAAGAAACCGGAATATAGAAACCAATACTGGGGGCACACTTACTGGTGGACTAATGGTGAGAGCTTTGCATTCGCAATTAAGAAGTTCTATGGTGGTAAAGGTAGACCGGTAGGACTTCCTAAAGACTGGTTCTGAACGACATTGGGTGTCCCGATCAGACAGCCACATCGACAAAAAGCATCAATTAGATGATAAAGTTGGAAAGATGGAAAGCTAGGGATGGTTACCTATTTTTAAGCGCGAAAAAGTTAATTAGCCGTGTCAAATAGTGTTCTTAAAGAATCCACAGTCTATTCGTCGAGGACAACTAAAATCCCCTATATCACCTAAACTAACAAAATGTTAATTTTGAAAAAGTGCTGAATTTTTGCTCATTTTTGCTAAAAAAGCGTGATTTTTCCGAATTTATGCCAATTTTTTACCCCTTTTTTCTTACCTACATTGCCCCCAAAAGGTAAACAATTGTTGTTCCCTTTTGCTGAGGACTAAAGTTATAAAAAAAGAATATCCCTTCCCTTCGATTACACTCAGGGTAAACTCCCTGCGCTCAGGGTAAACTCAGAAGATTATCTCTCTTCGACCATGCTCAGGACTGGTATCCAATCTGAATGTCCAATGTCGAAGAGAAGGTGCGCGATATATTAGGGGACAGGTATTATGTCCGTTGTGTGGTTATGTTGGGTGCCCCCCCAACGCTGCTTTATAGGCAGGTAAGATCATGGGGTTGGGGGGCTAAACAGTATTGCGCTTGCTTTAGTGCCTTATAGGCACGTAAGTATTTGCTCCTAATGACCTCATTAGAGTATAAGTCACTCTAACGGGGCAAGCCACCCCGTGTTGCCAGAAAAATTAGCCACACCCAAAAATATGTCCTTTGGCCGGTTGCCTTTTTCCTTATTAGCTTTTTCTGCAAAAGCTGGTAAAATTGGTGTAATATCGTTAAAATCCGTCTGTTAACGACAATTGAAGCAGGTAGTTAAAGGTTTTTTTGTAGAAAAAAATGCCGATGGTATAATTGATTTTCCCTTAACTAATGAATCCGGATATAACAGGGCGACAGTTTGTTTTTCAACCGGTGAGAGACGAGGTGCGAGAATGAGCGAGTCATTGTCACAACTTGTTCGCATCGACCCATATCGGCTGCGTATGAAACGCAGCGGGCAGATGGTTACCGACGCAACGATTTTTGCCTCGGAAGCCATCAAGCTCGAACCTGATGCTATCCGTCAACTTTGTGATGCAGCTTCACTTCCGCCGGCTAAAAAGGTTTTGGCCACGGCTGATATCCATGTTGGCTTCGGCATACCTATCGGGGCCGTATTGGGACTGGACGGCGCAATTATGCCTCCTGCCGTCGGGTATGACATAAATTGCGGGATGCGGCTGCTGCGCACACCCTTTTCCAAAGGTGATATTGATACGGACAAAATCGCCGTCGATATAGCCCGTGACATTCCGCTCGGCGAGGGCAGGGAAAATTTGCAGTTAAACAAAACCGGAATCGAAGCTGTTATCAATAAAGGTGTTGCCGCTGTACCGGCCCTTGCACAAAGAAGCGGTCACCGTGCGTGGGAGGCCTTTGACCCGGACCAGTTCGCAGATGATCTCGAAAGAATCGAGGAAAATGGTTGCCTCCCGTCTGATCCGGCCGCGGTGCCAAGAAACGCAATACAAAAAGGGAGCAATCAGCTTGGCACACTCGGAGGGGGAAACCACTTTATTGAAATCCAGTACGTGCAGGAAGTTTTTGAACCTGATTTGGCAAAGACTTTCGGCCTTTTCAAAAACCAGCTTGTTGTAATGATACATTCCGGGTCGCGTCGATTCGGTTATGAAATCGCTGATGAATATATGAATATCGCCGACCGGATGCCGGAGAATGCCGACCGCAGAAAAATGCTCTCATATCTGCGGACTGAGAGCAGTGCCGGTAAAAACTATATCCTGGCGATGGCTGCCGCCGCCAACTTTGCATTTACCAATCGCCACATTATGGCTCTGCTTGTAAGACGCTGTTTTAACAGGATGTTCGGCCCGACGCCGCTGACGCTCGTTTACGATGTCGCTCACAATATGGCAAAGCTCGAAATCCATAGCGGCGTCCGGCTTTGGGTCCATCGCAAAGGTGCCACGCGTGCCTTTGGTCCGAAGCAGATGGCTGCAAGTATTTTCGCCCGGACAGGCCAGCCTATAATAACGCCCGGCTCAATGGGCACTGCGAGTTTTCTGCTTGTCGGAACGGGTGATTCCGAGGAGTCTTTGAACTCGGTCAACCACGGTGCAGGCAGAGTGATGAGTCGCACTGCCGCTCGTGGAAAGGTCCGTAAAGGCAGAATTATTACGCCGGCTTTGATTAGCGATGAGCAGTTCAAACGCAGTATGGAAGGCATAAAACTCATTACCGGCAATAAAGGCAAAATAAAAGAGGAAGCTCCGGACGCCTACAAAGATATCGATGAGGTCGTCCGAATTGTCGTCGAATGCGGCTGGGCCAAAACCGTTGCTCGAATGGTTCCATTAGCTGTCTTAAAGGGCTAAGAATGGCAATTACCCCTCCCTAACGGTCGGAGCTCTGACAATTACCCCTCCCTAACGGTCGGTTTGTGCTACGTAGCGAGTACTTCTCAGAGTAAGAGCAGTTGTGCTATACAAACGACATTCTAAGCGAACTCTAAGGCCAATTTCTATGATTTATTATTCTGGTGAGTTTGTATCCCTCAATTCATTTCTTATATTTTAATCAGGGGCAGGCATGATTCGGACAGAACTAATAATCGGGTTGATTATTTTAGTGATAGGAACCATTGCAATAGTGCTAATAGCGGTCAGATGACAATGCAGGTAATTGTTAGAAAGCGAGGCGCGCTGTGCGACTTGCCAATCAAAATCAATTTTTCTTATTAATAAAGGGGGCTTATCATGGCTAATAAAAGAAGAATGGTTATCGATGTGATGGTTGTATTTGCAACAAGTTTAATACTCACCGGATGTGGAAATTCTATCGCGGAATTTCAGCAAGCGGTGAGGTCGGGAGATCTTGTACAGGCTGAAGCCTTGTTAGCAGATGAGCCTACCCTGGTGGATTCAGAAGAAGGTGGCCAGGCTCTTCTATTCGAGGCACTCCGGGAGGAACAGAAGCACATGGTTTTGCTTCTAATTGACAGCGGCGTGGATGTAAACGTCCAAGACAAACTCGGCTTTACTCCCCTTCACTACGCGGTCCAGCATGGCTATGCAGAGATTGCTGAGCGTCTCATTGCCAGTGGAGCCAATGTAAATGCAACAGATGTGATGGGCCAAACTCCTCTGCACCATACAGCCAAAGTCGGCTACAAGGATGTAGTCGTGGTTCTTCTTGCCGGTGGAGCGGATGTGAATGCAGAAAATCCAAAGCAGCAAACTCCTTTGCACCTTGCATCCAAAGTTGGCTACGTGGATGTGGTCGAGGTTCTTCTTGCCGGCGGAGCGGATGTGAATGCAGAAAATCAAATGCAGCGAACTCCTTTGCACCTTGCAGCCAGAGTTGGTCACGTGGATGTGGTCGAGGCTCTGCTTGCCGGTGGAGCGGATGTGGATGCAGAAAATCCAATGCAGCGAACTCCTTTGCACCTTGCAGCCAGAGTCGGTCACGCCGATGTGGTCGAGGTTCTGCTTGCCGGGGGGGCAAATGTTAATGCAAAAGATAAAAGTCCAGGTCGTACTCCTCTCCATTATGCGGCTCAACATGACCACAAGGACGTCGTTGAGCTTTTACTTGCCCAGGGAGCAGACTTGAATGCAAGAGATTTATTGTCGCGTACTCCTTTGTACTGGGCGTCCATTCGGGTCTATAAGGATGGAGTTTGCAAGGATGTCGTCGAATTACTTCGCAAGCACGGAGGTCTGTATTAGCAAAACTGAACATTGGTATGTGGATGGAACCCAAATATCTATTTTTTGAGGGGGTGGAGCTATGAAAAAGAAAAATCATATTAAAGTAAGATTCTCGACAATTTTATTGTGTATTCCGGCGATTTTGCTATGCGCCGCACCGCGTGGCTGGGCCGTCGTTTACGATGATGGCGGTGAACACGATGTCGAGGAAGACATAGATTGGCTGCACGTAGGGGCTGATACGGTAGGGGCTGATACGACAGTGAATCTTTATGCCGATGTTTCACAATACATATATGTATATCCTGGCAGCGTTTTGAACATCTATTCCGGTAACGGTGGTCTGTATATCATCGTCATGCCAGGTGAGCCAAATGCGGTCGTAACAGTCTATGGTACTGATTTTGGGGGCGACGGTGACTTTAGTATCTCTGGTCAGGTCTCCTATTCCGGCGGAACATTGACGGGTTACTATGGAAATGGTGACCCCTTTGAACTGAGTTTTATTAGCAGTGTAGCCATTCTTCTGGTGGAAACTTCTGCCCTTGAAGTGGAGATTGATATCAAGCCTGGCGGCAACCCAAACAGCATAAATCTCAAGTCTAAGGGAGTCGTGCCAGTGGCAGTGTTCACTATCACCGGCTTTAATGCCGGCACCATTGATCCCGGGACAGTGCTATTCGCAGGAGCTTCGCCGGTGCGTAGTACGCTGGAGGATGTGGATGAAGATGGCGATCTGGATATGCTGTTTCACTTCAAGACGCAGGACTTGGTGGATCTTAATGAGAACAGCACAGAGGCTACGTTGACAGGTGAGACTTTTGACGGAGTCGGGATAGAATTGACCGACACAGTGCGCATCGTACAGTCGAAGAAGGAATAGATTTTTCCAGTCGTAACCGGCAGTTTGGTGCTGCAAGATTCTCCAACTACAATGCTATTAAAGGGCTGTGGGCATTAGGCTTGCAGCCCTTTTTTCATTAGTGAAGCCCACAAGGTCTTTCTCTGAATTCCGTTTTTAACGCAACTTAGAGCACACCAGATAGAAGCGTTATCAATCTAAACAGGTTATTTCCGCCAAAAGTACCGCTTCCTAATGGCCGATATAGGAGATGTATTTCCCAAATTTTATATTTTTTGGCCGGAGAGATGAAAGAAAAGGCTTTTACACTCGTCGAAGTTATATTAGTTGTAACCATCCTGGGCATCCTTGCTGCACTGGTTCTGCCCACATTTCAGGGTCATATTGTGAAAGCTCGGGAGTCATCGGCCAAAGACAATCTCAGAATAATGCGAAACCAAATCGAGTTGTATAAGCTGCAGCATAAGGGAATCCCGCCGGGATATATAAACGGCGCTCCCCTCCCGGAGTCGCTTCTGCAGTTACAATTCATTATGACCACCGATGAGGCGGGCGTTGCTTCTTTGTCCACCGTGCCTTCCGACCCCTACCTATACGGCCCTTATGTTAAGAAACTGCCCGAGAATTCCTACAACAAGTTATCAAATATCACCTATGTAGCCGAAACGACCGCCTTTTCTGCGGCAGTTGACGGCACCTCCAGCGGATGGTTATACAAGAAAGAAACCGGCGAGATTGCGATTAACTGGACCGGCAGCGATAGCGAGGGCACTGCCTTTTACGATTATTAAATACGGGGTGTTCCCACTCGAATGGATTTCGTCCTACGAGCGTAAAACTTTTTTTCAGTCGTCTTTAAATCTTCTCATCCATTGGGGCCAGTCGTCGACTCCGGCACCGCCTGCTTTGGTCCAGGGGCCGCTTGTGTTGAAGTTCCGATGCCATTTCAATGTCCATAATGCCCTAAGTGATATCTTGCCGACGGAGCCATCCAGAAATACGCTGTTTATCCCCCCGCTATGCCGGTCAATGCAAACAAGCCTCATGGCCTGGACTCCCCAATCACCCCAGCTATTGCTCCACCTATACGGTGGAGGTTCAAAATCAAGAGGTGCATTGGTCTCAAGTGGATAAACATCAACATACACACAATCCATGAACAGCGGTATTCGATTTCCGCCTTTGGTATCCACTGTTCTCCAGGCGTTTTCTGTTGGAAATCCCCAATAAGAATTGGCTCCCGGCGGCGGACAAGAACACCATTCATTTATGCCATAACTCCCTGTGTCAAAATCCGCCCACCAATCAGATGAGCCGCCAGAATCAAAAGGGCCCCAGGCAGCCAACGTTCCACCGTGACTTCTATTCGCCATTTCACGAACAATTTTTGTGGACGGGCACAGGCGTATCTTCTTATCCTGGTAGTATGACAGCGTTGCAACAATCCAGTAAGCTTCTTGATCATTAAGATTTCCCCCGGCTACACTTTGTGGCAATTTGCCTTCATTATCGTTAGCGTACAATCGAAAGATAAGCCCCCATTGTTTCACGTTCGACCTGCAAACCGTAGCTTGCGCCATTTTTTTGACCCTCTGCAGGCTCGGCATAAGGATGGCCATCAATAGGGCAATAATGGCAATCACCACCAAAAGCTCAATTAACGTGAAACCTCTTCGCTTGCGCATAATGCTGTGTCTTTCCCGTGTGTTTGTTTTTAATAGTCTTTAAACCTTCTCATCCATTGTGGCCAGTCCTCGGCTACGGCGCCGCCGGCTTTGGTCCAGGAGCCTGTTGTGTTGAACCGGCGATGCCATTTCAACGTCCACAGTTCCTTGAGTCCAACTCTTCTGACGGCGAAATTTAAAAAGACCATATTTGTCGGTCCGTTATGTCGGTCAATACAAAAACGCCTCATACACATACTCCCGGCGTTCTCTGTCTGACCATTATACTCCGGAGGAGTATTGGTGGCCAGTGGGTGCCCGCCAAGATAGAAGCAATCCAAAAAGAGCGGTATGTTGTCCGTACCTTTAACGTTGACCGTCTTCCAGTGATTTTCAGCCTCATAGCCCCACAATTTCTGCCCCGCTGGAGTATAGAGCCAGTTATTTATGCCATAGCTGGTGTAAAATCCATCTCCGCCTCCGACATTAGTTGCTTCCCAGGCTACAAACGGATTCTGAGCTTGTCCCCAGAGTTTTCTTGCCATCGGGCACCATCGTATCTCTTCGTCCTTGTAGTACGGCTCGGCTGCAAACAGCCAATGGCCTACCTGTTTACCGGCCTCAGTACGTGTCCCGTTAGGGAAGGAACCATCGTGGTCGCCGGTGTACATCGACCAGATAATAGCCCAGTGGTGCAGGTTCATCTGACAGGCGGTAGCCCTTGCTTGTTTCTTGACCCGGGCCAGGGTTGGCATCAAGATGGCCATCAATAGGGCAATGATGGCAATCACCACCAAAAGCTCAATTAACGTGAAACCTCTTCGCTTGCGCATAATGCTGTGTCTTTGACGTTCGTTTGTTTTTAATAGTCCTTAAAACTTCTCATCCACTGCGGCCAGTCGTCCGGCAATACGCCGCCGGCTGTGGTCCATGGGCTGGCCGTGTCATACTTGCGGTGCCACTTCAACGTCCACAGCTCTTTCAGCCCGACCTTTCTAACGGACCAGTCCAGGAACATCATGTTCATGTTTCCCTGGTGCCGATTCATACAGAAACGACGCATCTCATGACCGGTGCTTGCGTTCCACAGGCCAGCATGACCGTCGAAATCCGGCGGTTGATCGCCGGAGAGGGGCGTGGCACCGTTGATGGCGCAGTCGCCAAAGCTGGGAATCCGATTCGGATTCTTCACATTGATGTTCCCCCAAATCTCATCAAAATCGCGCCCGCCCCTCAAAACGGTTGCGTTGTATAGGAACTGATTGATCCCATAACTACTGGCAAAGGGTCTACCCCAGTTCGACGTATCCCCACCGCCCCAGGTTTTCTCCCAGGCGCCAAATGGCATCTGGCCGCCATCGGAGTATAACTTTTTCGCCCGGGGACAGAGGGTGATTTTCTGATCCTTGTCTTTGTGATAGTCTTTCACCGCATCCCGCCACAACTCTACGGCGACGGGAAAATTGCCTTCATTATCCTGCGTATACAAGTACCAAATCATACTCCATTGATGCAGGTTGGATTTGCAGACGACGGCACTGGCCTGTCTCTTAACCCGCTGCAGGGCGGGCATCAAGATTGCCATCAATAAGGCAATGATGGCAATCACCACCAAAAGTTCTATTAACGTGAAAGCTTTTCGTTTGCACATGATGACTCTCTTTTTCTCTGCTTTGAAGAAACTTTTTCAAACCGAGAATTTCCACCAGAGATAATAAGTTTCGCTGGTATGTTTATCTGTGGTCATTATAACAAAAGTGGTCGCGGTAAAGCAACCATTTTCGGCAAGATTTCTCTGCGAAAATACTGTAAAAACAACAATCCAGCACCAATCCCGTTGTGTCCAGGCCGTGATAAGATTTGCCGGTTTGGAGTCGGGATTGGTGCTGGACATTTATTGTCTGACGCCTTATGCTAATATAAAATAAAATTGGGTGGTTTTTGCGATTGAAGGATTTCGCAATCGTTTATCGGAAAGTGAAAAATGGCTAAATGCCTTGTTGTTTTTATAACTTCGCTGATGGTATTGGTCTTTATTGCCGGCTGCCCCCCGGTGGAGTCTGAACCTGTCGAGCCTGTGAAAACTGAAACCCTTAAGCTCGAACCTGCCGAGACTGAACCTAATAAAGTTGAGCCTGATGAGGTTACACCTGCTCTGAGCGAACCCAATCAAATCGAGCCTGATAAGGTTGAACCTGTATATATCAAACCTGATGAAATCACACCTGAGAAGGCCTGCCCTGAGCTTGTGCCCAAGGTGCGTAGTCGAAGGGTCGAATCTGTAGAGCCTGAACCCAATGATGTCGAACCGGGCAGGGTCGAGCCTAACGATGTTGAGCCTAATGACCTGAAGATTAAGCCGGCCGTGTCTTTTCACGACAAATGTGCCGACATTCTGAAAACCTTCGTCGATGATAAGGGGATGGTTGACTATAAAACGCTCAGACGAAAAAGGCTCAATCTAAAATCTCTCCTGCAGGAATTTGATAACCTTGACCCAAATGAATATAGAACATGGGCTAACGAGGACAAAATCGCCTTCTGGCTCAACGCATACAACATCCAGATGCTGAAGATAATTACCGATAATTATCCCATCCGGTCATCAAGAATCCTGCGTCTTTACCCGGGCTGGGGCCCGAACAGTATCCTGCATATCAAGGGAATATGGACGGATTACAAATTTCTTGTGATGGATGAAGAATTTACGCTTTCAGAGATTGACAAGCGGTTTTTCCGTAAAGAATTTGATGACCCCAGGATATTTTTTGCCATATCCAGCACCAGTCTGTCGAGTCCGCCGCTGCGCAACGAGCCGTATTACGGGCATAAGCTCAATGAGCAATTGGACGACCAGGCCAGGCGGTTTCTATCCAGCCCGCTGGCGTTCAGGACAGATAAAGAAAAGCGGAGAGTTTATTTATCTTCCCTTTTTCAGTCATCCTCGTATGGAAGAGAGTTTATTAGTAAGTTCGCCATAGACAAAAAATTCAAGGACCAGGAGCCGGCAATCCGGGCCGTTTTGAATTTCATTACCAATTACGTTTCAAGGGACAAGGTGTCATTCCTTGAAGTAGGAAATTATTCTGTTAAATTTATGAAATATGATTGGACGATTAACGATGGTTCATAGTCTGTAAACTACGAATTATGAACACTTGAAAGGACAAATTACAAATGGCAAAAAGGTCAAATCACAGCAATCCTTATCTCGATACCAACGAATACCTTTTCACCAGCGAGTCTGTAACGATGGGTCATCCTGACAAGGTAGCCGACCACGTATCCGACGCAATTCTTGACGCGATGCTTGCTCAGGACCCAAGAAGCCGGGTGGCTTGTGAAACATTAGTAACAACCGGCCTGGTCGTAGTCGCTGGTGAAATCACAACAAAAGCATATGTTGACATCCCTGGCGTTGTGAGAAATACAATCAAAAAAATCGGTTATGACGACCCGGCAATAGGTTTCGATGGTGATGACTGCGCCGTAATAGTTACAATTGACAATCAAAGCCCCGACATCTCGCGGGGCGTAACCGAAGGTACCGGCCTGCACAAAGAGCAGGGGGCCGGGGACCAGGGCCTGATGTTCGGCTACGCTTGCAAAGAAACTCCGGTTCTTATGCCGATGCCGATTCAACTTGCACATGCCCTGACAACGCGACTGGAAAAAATGCGTCAGAATAAGAAACTGCCCTGGCTGCGGCCCGACGGCAAAAGTCAGGTAACAGTCGAATACGAAAACGGCAAACCCAGGCGTATCCACACGGTTGTCGTATCCGCTCAGCACGCACCGTCTGTTCCCTATAGACAATTACGAAAACAAATCATCGAAAAAGTCGTCTTGCCGGTTCTGCCAAAACGCCTCGTTGACAAAGGCACTATATTCCACATCAATCCGACGGGCCGATTTGTCGTAGGCGGCCCAAAAGGTGACTGCGGCCTTACCGGTAGAAAAATTATCGTCGATACCTACGGTGGAAGAGGCAGTCATGGTGGTGGTGCCTTTAGTGGAAAAGACCCCACAAAGGTTGACAGAACGGCAAGCTATATGGCCCGATACATCGCCAAGAACGTAGTCGCAGCCGACCTTGCCAACGCCTGCGAACTGCAATTATCTTACGCTATTGGAGTGGCTGAACCGGTCTCTGTCCTTGTAGATACCGAAGGAACCGCAAAAATCAGCGAGCAAAAGTTAAGCCAAATCATAAGAAAGCTTTTCCCCTTGACCCCGAAGGCAATGATTAGACACCTAAAACTCGCTCGTCCAATATTTGCCCAGACTTCTTACGGGGGCCATTTCGGACGAAATTTGCCAAACTTTACCTGGGAAAAGACCGATATGGCCAGAAAACTCCGAAAAGCCGCCGGATTGTAAGATTGGCCATATAATTGACATAATCGGTATGGTCGCGGGTGTTTTTCAGGTTTTCCAGGAATTTTTTGTAAGTTTTCTGCGCATCGGTGCTCTAATATGATGGTCATGGCCGAAACGATTGATGATGAACATCTGGTCGAACAATTTAATCGGGGTGATGAATCTGCTTTTGACAGGCTTGTCGAGCGGTATTCGTCTGATATTGCAGCACTGGCCAATCGATTGCTCGGCTGGTCCGGCGAGGTCGAAGATGTTACTCAAGACATCTTCCTCGCTGCGTTTCTCGGCCTAAAAAAGTTCCGCTGCGAATGCAGCCTTAAGACCTGGCTCTTTACCATAACGGTGAATAAGTGCCGCAGTTACCGGTATAAGCGAATGCTCCACCGGCGACGGATTTCACAGGCTGCTGATAAAGCCTTTTTGGCATCGGCCGGCACAGCGGACAAGGCGCCAATGGACAGTGAGACTTTCGAGCGTGTTCGTCGTGCTATACAAGCTTTGCCCGCTAAATATCGCGAGCCGGTCGTACTAAGGTATCTTCAGGAGCTTCCGACGGACCAAATCAGCCGAATCCTCGGCATATCTAAAAACGCGTTGCAGGTCCGGCTAAACCGCGCCAGAGCACGTTTAAGAGAAGACCTGGCTGAACTGACAAAGGAAAAGTTATGATAGAAGACAAAATAAAAGACCTGCTTCAGGAAGCCGACCGTATGGCGGGCTTGCCCAGTCCCGTTTCTGCCAATCTCTCCGCCGCTGTCCGCCACCGTGCTCATCGCAGGCGTTTTGTAAATTTAGCTGCACTACCCCTGGCCGCGGCCGCTGTTGTTCTGATAGCTGCCGGCATCTGGAATCTTACAATCAGAACTACTGAAACAGCGCCGGAGAGGGATAGAATCACCTTGCTCGAAACTCAGCTCAAACAGCTCCAGGTAAAAACCGATGCCGCATTAAACCTCATACAGAAGGTGCTTGTAGAGGAGCAAAAACAACACTCGCTTGACGAACTCGAAGCCCAGCTTGCAAGCATCCCCGACCCACTCGAAGAAATCCAGAAACAGGTTGACAAGACCGCTTTTATTCTCGTTTATCATGCCGACCGTTTGTACCGCGAGCTAAACCGGACAGATTCTGCCGTCGAGACGTACAACCGCGTCATTGAACTTTTCCCCAAAAATCGATGGGCACAAGTAGCCCGGGAGCGATTATCAGATATTGAAAAACAGAAAATTTAATGAAGTAGAGCCAAAAGGAGAGTTGAAATGGAAGCCACAAAACACATCGTTATCTTGTTAGTTTTGATCTTGTTAACATCAGCCCCGGCCCAATCAGCCAACAGGCCGGCAGCAGAGGATATTTCAAATACTCGCACCGCAAGCTGTGTAGTCAAGATAACATCCGACCCAATGGTTTTGCCGCTTGATAATACAACTATAGACTACCTGTTACACAGTACCGGGATTGGCGGCAGGGTCGCCCGTGAGGTACTCAACATCTCACCGGATCAGGTTTCTGATATCTTTCAAATCGAGGCGTTGGCCGGCGGTGCCGGCAGGATACTGCCAGAGGATAGAAGACAGAGGACAGAAGGCATAGGACAGAAGCCAGAAATTTTGTCTTCTGAACAGTTGAGAGCTGCTGCTGAGCAAACGATTCTTTTCCGTCTGTCAGTTGAGCTTGACGATACCGTAAAGCCGGCAGCCGAGGAGTTTATGAACGCTCTTGTTGGCAACCTCCGGAACACTCTTATTAAAGCTTTTGAGGACTACAAGCTTAGATTTGGAGACCAGCTCAAGCTCGCAGAGCAGGAAGCCACCAGTGCTGAAACCGACTTGCGTGAAAAGCAGAAAACTCTTAGGGAAATCTCACGCTCCCGTGTCCTTGACCACGACAAGATTCTCGCCGATATTTACCGCCTGCGTCAAAACGTTCAGACTGCTAAGATGAATCAGGCTTCCAACCAGGTCATCATCGATACAACAACCAGGCGAATAGCTGAAACTCAGGCCAAGATAATGGAGCATCTCGAGAATGACTCAATCACGATAGAACTGCAGAAAATAGTCGAATTAATCGGCAGGCTTCTCATTGAAGCAGAGAAACAATTTAGAGCTGGTACGATTTCGTCTCTTCAGCTTAATGAAATAAAGGAGAAACTCGCCAGAGCCAGGATAGAGATTGCAATACGCCGCGAATCACTCAGCAACTCTATAGGTGGTAACCTGATAGAGTCTCTCAATAAAGAATTAGCTGACCGTTCGATAACAGCAGCTCAAGACGAGGCATCCATTCGGAGCCTGGAGCGGCAACTGGTCGAGGCGGAATCACTGTTTGTCAAAGCCGACGACTATGAGCTGTTCTCACTCAAGGCCGACGTCGCCAAACAAACCCTTCAGGAATCAATTCTATGGCGTGATAGAACGAGCCGACGAATTCGTTTTCTACAGTCGCCTATGGTGTCCATCCTCGGCGTCGAATGACATCTGAGCAAAACGGTGCCCGGTGGCCCGCTACAACTCTCCGGCGGGCCCCGGGTGACCCATACATCAGCAAGAAAAATCTACTTCTGTATCACGCAATATGCATGACACAATACGAAATTAGTGCTTGAAATGTCTTTTGCCGGTAAAGACCATCGCGATGCCGTGCTTATCTGCGGCGGCGATGACTTCATCGTCTTTTTTCGAGCCGCCCGGCTGTGCTATTGCAGTTACGCCTGCCTTGGCGGCGTTTTCAACATTGTCCGGGAACGGGAAGAACGCGTCCGAAGCCATGGCACAACCGTTCGACTCGTCGCCGGCGTGCTTAAAAGCAATCAGACCGGACTCAATACGATTCATTTGACCGGCCCCTACGCCTAAAACCTTCTTATTTTTGACCAGCACGATTGTATTGCTCTTGGTATGCTTGGCGACAAGCCAGGCGACCTTCAAATCCTCAAGCTGACTGTTAGTCGGCCTGGCCTTTGTCGGATACGTCAGCGCATCCGGCTCCCAGCCAACCAAATCCCGTTTCTGTAAGAGCAGTCCGCCGATTACGCAGCGAACGTCAAACTCACCGCAGTCAATCTTAGCTTTGTCAATCGGCCCTGTTTCCATAAGTCGAACTCTGCCGCCCCAGGCCTTGAGCGTTCTGATTATCTCAACCGCATCCTTATCGAATTCCGGCGCGATAATTACCTCTGAAAAGAACCCTCCGGCCCCTAATGCCTTGCCGAATCGGCTGTAAGATTCCATAATAGTTTGGGCCAATTCAACGTCCACTTTCCTGTTCAGGGCGATAATACTTCCGAACGCACTGACTACATCGCCTTCGTAAGCCTTGCGATACGCCACGCAGATATCCTCGTCGATGGCACAACCGCACGGATTAAGATGCTTAACGACAACCGCAGCAGGCTCGGCAAATTCCTTAACCAATTCAAACGCCGCATTAGTATCCAAAAGATTATTAAAGCTGATGCCTATGCCGCCCTCCAACAAGGTGCCGCCGCTGATTGAAGTTTCACCGCTCGACGGCAGCTTGTAGAATGCTGCGCTTTGATGAGGATTTTCGCCGTAGCGTAGAGATGCTGCTTTGCTCAGCGCAATTGAAACCTTCTCTGGATACTCCACATTTGCCCTGGCGTTAAGATACTTTGCGATCGCAGCATCATACGAAGCTGTCAGACTAAATGCAATTCGTGCACAACTGCTTCGCATCTCCTCGCCGACAGCGCCGTTGTTTTTCTCCATCTCTTCGATGACTTTATCGTACTGGTCGGGTTGTGTTACGACCATTACGAACTTATGATTCTTGGCAGCCGAGCGAAGCATGCTTGGCCCGCCAATATCGATATTTTCAATCGCCTCGGCCAGAGTGCAATCCGGCTTGGCAATCGTCTGTTCAAATGGGTAAAGATTTACACAAATCAAATCAATCGGCTCGATATTATGTTTTTTCATTGCCGCTTTATGTTCGTTCTTATTGCGAAGTCCCAGCAGTGCGCCGTGTATCTTCGGATGAAGCGTTTTCACCCTGCCGTCCATCATTTCCGGAAAGCCCGTAACCGACTCGATACCAACAACGTCCAGGCCTGCTTTGCTGAGTTTTTTAGCTGTCCCGCCGGTGCTGATTATCTTAACTCCCAGCTTGCTGAGCTTCTTAGCAAAATCGACCACGCCGCTTTTGTCAGAGACACTTATCAATGCCGTCTTGATTTTCACGTCCATTTAAATTCCTTTCTTTTGGTAATCAGAAAAGTGCCTAAAGTGAGCTAAAGTAGATAATGGGGTCCGGAACTTTAGGCGCTGCAAACTTACCTATGGCACGAGTTATTTCACTTATTCTACTCACGACTCACCAATCTATTCGACCGGTTGTAAGCAGGCGATCCGGCCACGTTCATCAGCGATATAGATTTTTGAATCCGTTATATTGGCTGCGTATCTTGAAACCTGTGCAAAATTAACCGAGTACAGTTTCTTTGCACTGACATTGTCCATTACTACCAGCGTTCTGTTCTTTGTAATTACGTAGGCCTTGTCCTTGTCCTCGGCTAACAAATCAACACCTCCCGGCACCGACCACAACGGCGTGCCGTCTCCTTTGTCTATCGCCGTTAGGCCTTTCCCGGGGACATACTGATAGACGACTCCTCGAGTAACACGAGGTGCCTTATCAAGTACCCCGGCCGTCTGATACTTCCAGACAAGCTGCTTTCTCAAAGGTAAGCCAATTATATCAACTCTGTAAACGTTCGTGTCCTTACTGGCGAAAAGCAGCGATATTCCATCTTTGACGATGGGCCCGGCAATACCACCTGCTGCATCAAATTGCCACAGCCGCGTGGGCTTGTTCGGCATAATGCTTATCACATTGCCCGCCGCGGTAGCAAAGATGACAGAACTCTCATCAGCGATAATAGAAGTAATCATCGACTCGTTATCAGCGGCAACTTCGAAAATCTGGACCATATCTTCGGCGCGCAATGCATGCAATCGTTTGTCAATTCCGCTCAGGTAAAAATACGAACTGTTGCGGACGGCAGGACAGACTATACTAAAGCCCACATCTACGGCCTTTCGCTGAGCCCCCGAGTCCGGGTCAATCGCAATCACTTTAGTGCCGGTTATCGATATAAGCTCATCGTCATAAAGCTTCAAGCCCATGACCGGCAAGCCGTCCGGTGCAACAACCCTGCCGAATATCATATTTCCGTTTTCCCTGTTCAGGGAAACGGTATAATTCCGGTCCGAAATTGCATAGACACGGTTATCGAGGATAAGCAGTTGCTCTAAACTCTCATCCTTTTTAATCGGCAGTGGTTTTTCCCACAATATTTCCAACTTGGCGTGTTCGAGCAGCTTCGGTGAAACAAGCCATTGCGAGCTACCTTCTACTGGGACCACGTCTTGCGGGAACCCTGCAAAGCTGTTCTCCGCAAGGAGTCCATAGGACTGCACAATAGCAAAGAGTAAAAGACACACGACCCAAGACCCAAGACAAAAGACACAAGACCTTGGTCTGGAGTCTGAAGTCTGGAATCTGGAGTCTGTTTTGCTTTTCAACATTCTTTCCATTTTCATAAACCCTCACAAAAGACCCTTACTTTTACGGTAGTTCGACATAGTCAGCCAAATCGACATTATTTTCCTTTTCGAATTTCTGCATCTGGCCGATGCGCTCGACATCATCTTTTATTCGATTTATCAGTTTAAATATATACGGCTTACCCACTAAGCGGTTTTTTAGGTCATCGAGCATCGGCTCCCATGTCCCATCGTACAATTGTGCTTTGAGAATGACCAGCATACGATGCTCGTCGCTTAAGCCGGCGACAAAATCGCTCACGACCTTGCTGACGCTCGTTTTATCACCTTTATCGCTATTTTCGCTCGGCTCATCCATCCCGCACCTATTGCTCGAAGTTGACGAATCACTACCCCAACAGAGCTATTGCTACCTGCCTTGCTTCAATAGGTGCTGGATACTAACCGACATTACCAAAAATTGCAACAAATTTTCCCAAATACTTAGCCCGGAGTCTCATTGTTGGATTGTCATCCTGAGCACCAGCAAAGGATATCAGATATGCAATGTGAATTGAAAGCCGAACTCTCCTCCGAAAACAGGTCTCAAAAGGTCAGGTATTTGCTTGCTTTTTCCAGCCTGACGCCTACCTTGCCCACGTTTTCGATACGGCTTATTCTACCGGCTTTCCGCTGTTCCAGAATACGCTTGACTGTTATCGGCCCAAGCCCGGGCACTCGCAATAGCGCAAACCTCGATGCCCGATTTATATTCATCGGAAACACTTCTGGATGTCTCCTTGCCCACACTTCTTTCGGGTCGATAGTTAAAGACAAATTCTCGTTCTTTTCGAAAACAATGTCTGATTCCTTGAAGCCGTACTTGCGAAGCAGGAAATCCACCTGGTACAGCCGATGTTCCCGCATAAGAATATCCGTTGGTCTTTCCCGGCCGGCCTGTTCACCAGCTATAGACTCGTCACCCAATCCCTTTTGATAAGCGCTGAAATATACTCTGTGCATCTTCAGCCGCTCGTACAGCCCGTACATATACTTCACAATTTCCGCATCTGGTTCACCGGCGGCACCCACGATAAATTGTGTTGTCTGCTTGACCCTTTCGTATTTCGCACCGCGTCCAGTCAGTCTGCTGATGAGTTTGATTGGCTCGATAATATCCTGAATATATCTTTTCTTCTTTGATACTTTTGCCAGTCTCTTTTCGCCCGGCGTCTCAATATTCAGTGAGACTGCGCTGGACAAGAAAAGCGCCTCTTCTATAGCTGCATCGCTCGCTCCCGGAATAATCTTTAAATGAATGTACCCTCTAAATCCGTGTTTTTTTCGCAGTAATCTTGCGACGCCGTTGAGTTTGTCCATTGTCGCATCAGCCGAGCCTAAGACGCCCGAACTTAGAAACAGCCCAAAAACTTTTCGCTGATTATAATAGTCCAGAAATATCTTCGCAGTCTCGGCCGGACTAAGACTGCACCGGCGGACGTCCATTTGCTCTCTGAGCGGACAGTACTTGCAATCATTTGTGCACACATTTGAAATAAGCGTTTTGAACAGGACACTTTTCCCTCCATTTGGAAGTGTTACCGGATATATCCATTTGCCGTCACTGCTTCGCTGTCTATGTTCATCTTTGCTCGTACCGCACGCACACGCCAAATCATACTGCGCATCGGCGCTGAGTATCTCTAACTTCTCCCGCGTATTAGGCTTGCAGATAATCCCAATCATAAAACCACCGTCCTTGTGGCCTTGAAAGCCCCAAAACCTGTTCCTAACAAAATGTATTTTTCCCCTGATTCAATGTGTTTAACTACAACTGCCATAAAGTTGCTCCTTTTAATCTATCCACTCTGGCTCCAATACAGGCTCTCTCAACTCAGCCCAAAAACTCCATTCCCACAGTAATATACACCACAGCCACTCATTTTCTTCAATTTATTTTATATTTTCCCGCCGGATTTATTTGGATATTTATTTTCCCGTTTAGCTTCGAAATAGTCAATAGCCAATTAAAAAAGGGCCTATACCGAATCGGTATAGGCCCCGAATTACCTGCACTTGCGTAACCGCAGTAGTCCCTAAAAATAGTAAATATCGCAGATCCGCCTGTGGCGGAATAAATATCGCAGATCCGCTGTCTTTGGGCGGAATCAATTAAAAGTCATCCTGAGCCCTTCACTTCGTTCAAGGGTAAACTCCGCGAAGGACCTCATACACAATCGTAAATAGTCAATGGTAAAATCGTAAATTAAAATTCCGCCACCGTTGCCGTGCCGGCGACGGCTAAACGACCCCCACCACAGGGGTGGGGGCTAAACAAGTCATCGTCGTGTCGGCGACGACTACTTTTTCGCCAATTTGCGGATTTGCGGAGAAGATAGCGGGTTACGTACGGTCTCTATACCTTTTTCTTCGGGCAGACCATAGGCCTTCGGGTGCAGATAGTAGCCGCGCTCTTCGGCGGGCTTGACTTCCTCGACCGCTATGCGATTTGCCACTGCATAAGGGTCATGCCTGATGCCGGTTACCTGCCAGGAGATTTCCATACCGGCTTTTCCGCCGGCAATCTTGAAACGGTTGTCGGAAATCTTTTCGGCGATGTAAAGGTTCGGTCCAGGAGCACCTATCGCTGTTAGCTGATAACGAAAATCGCGGTTCAAAGAAAGTTAAGACAATTTAGGTTTACGACTTGATACTACCTTCTTCCTACCAACGTCCAGTATTTATTTGTTACCTGAAATGCAAAAATACTCACTTGGCAATCTTACTTATACCAAATTAGCTGCCTTGCCGTCAGGCAAAAAACCCAAATATGAAGGGGCGAAGGTAAAAAGTTTTGAGATTGCCATGACATATAGAAGGGTTGTTAGAAGAAGGGATTGTGTGCTTTTTCTTCGGCTATTGTGGTAATTGGGCCGTGGCCGGGATAGACTTTTGTATCGTCAGGCAGGGTAAAGAGTTTTTCCCTTATGCTCTTTAATAATTGTTCCATACTACCATTCGGAAAGTCTGTTCGCCCAATTGAGTCGGCAAACAACGTATCATCCGTAAAGACAATCGCCTCATCCCTCGAATACAGGCAGATACCGCCCGGCGTATGGCCGGGAATATGAAGCACGCTAAGCTTTACGCCGGCCTGGGCGATTACGCTTTGCTCTTCTAAGGAAAAATCCGTCGGTTCGATGCTGAAGGACACTCCTGTCATGGCGGATAGATTGGTCTGAGGCTCTGTGAGCATTTCGGCGTCGAGCTTATGGATATGAACTTTTATATCTGGAAACTCAGCTCGCAGTGCAGCTACGCCTTCAATGTGGTCTATGTGGCCGTGAGTGAGGACCACCGCAACAGGATTTAATTTATGTTCTTGAAGGAATTTGATTAACTTACCTGCCCCCAGGCCGGCGTCAACAAGCAGACAATCTTTTGCGGCCTCACTGCTGCGAAGGACATAGCAGTTGGTTTCATACGCACCCAAAATTAAACGGTCGATTTTCATTGTGAGTATCCTTGAAAGAGCGAGCAGGATAACAGAAATGATATTGGCAGTCAACAGTCTTTAGATTTGACCGGCGGGTCCAAGTTTGTTAGTGTACCTGGGTTGTAAACGGTAGCAGACAGCGTATAGAAGAAAACTATACGCTATATTGGAGTAATCTGTCGAATGAAGGCTTTTAAGCGAGTATTCAAGTATGTCTGGCCACAATGGCACAGACTGGTAACGATTGCTTGCAGTGTATTTTTAATCAGCGTTCTTTATGGCTTGAGTTTCGGGACTATCTCTCCACTTTTGACGGTGATGATGGGTGCAGAGGGACTGCACGGGTGGATGGACAGGAAGATTAGCGAGCACCGCTACGGGATCAGCTTTTATGTGCCGGATAGCACTGAACTTTCCGACCCAAATAATCCCGATGTGGCCTATTATTTGCGCATTGCCAGCGTTAAGAAGAACAGCTTTGCCGACCAGGCCGGTCTTAGACAGCAAGACCAGATTGTCGGGGCCGGCAGCAGTGTAATCAACGAAAACAGAGATAAGATACCGTCGAGCAAACTCCTTGAGGAGCTGGCCACCATATCAAATGTCAAGTCCATAGTGGTTCAATACCGCAGACTCGACGAGTTCATGCCGGATCAGAAACTTTATTGCGGTAAAAAGCCATTCTATGCCAATTATGCGCAAAGGCTTCTTAGATTCATACCAGAAGAGCAGACCAGAGAGAATAAGAAAAACGCTGTGGTATTTATTATACTCTTGATGGCGGTTGTTACAATGATGCGATGTATGGCCCGATTTTACCAGGATTACACGGCCAGCAAGGTTGTTCATACCTCCCTGGCCCATTTGCGGGAAGATGCTTTTAAACACTCCCTTGAGATTCCGGTAAGCTTTTTCGCCAGTGAAGGCCCGAGCGATACGGTCAGTCGGTTGGTCCGAGATACTGGAGCGATCGGTGTCGGGCTGAAGGTTTTGCTCGGCAAAGCACTTCGCGAGCCTTTGAAGGCATTGGGGCTTATTTGTGTGGCGATGCTGTATGACCGTAATTTAACGCTGATATTTCTGTGCGGGACACCGATATCGTTGTTTATTTTAGCCAAGCTTGGCAAGAAGATAAGGCGTGTTACGAAAAGATCTCTTGAGAGCTGGGCGAAGATGTTGGGCAAACTGGGAGAGGCAATTGGTGCGGTACGGGTGGTAAAAGTGTACAACCAACAAGAGTATGAGCACGGAATTTTTCAGGAGATCAACCGAAAATTATTGAAGCAGCAATTCAGGATTGCGAAGATCGACGCCGCAACAGGTCCGATACTTGAGACTCTTGGAATGATAGCGGGGTCTGTTGGGTTGATATTTGGTGCGCAGTGGGTTTTTGGAGGAACGATGCAGCCGCCCGACTTTTTCGCTCTGTGTTTTTGTTTGGGTGGAGCAGCGGACTCGGTGCGGCGGACGAGTAGTGTGTGGAACAAGATTCAACAGGCAAACGCCGCGTCAGAGCGTGTTTATTCCATAATCGACCGGCAGCCGGAAGTGGAAAGGCCGGACGCTTTTGAAATTGCACCTTTGAAAAATAAAATCGAATTCAGGGACATCGCATTTACTTATCCGGGCTCAGACAACCTCGTATTAAAAGGAATCAACCTTTCGGTAGAAGCAGGGCACAATGTTGCAATAGTAGGGCCTAATGGCTCGGGCAAAACGACATTAGTAAATTTGATACCGAGATTTTATGACCCGGATGCCGGCCGGATATTGATTGACGGCAAGGACATTCACGACGCAACACTATTTAGTCTGCGAAGTCAGATTGGAATGGTTACGCAAAATGTCGTAACATTCAATGATACAGTAGCTGCAAATATCGCTTATGGTAAGCCAGGCGCAACCAGAGAAGAAATAATTGCAGCATCCAAGCGTGCGTTTGCCCACGAATTTATTTCTCCTCTGCCCGACGGCTATGAGACAATCATCGGCGAGCAGGGTTCCGGCCTTAGTGGCGGGCAACTGCAAAGAATTGTCATAGCAAGAGCGATTTTGAAGAATCCCGCCATCCTGATTTTCGACGAGGCAACAAGTCAGATTGACGCCGACAGTGAAGCGAAAATTCACAAAGCCATCGAGGAAATCATGCAGGACAGGACCACCTTCATAATAGCCCACAGGTTCAGCACCGTTATTACGGCAGATGTGATAGTGGTAATGGATGATGGCCGAATTATCGCTCAGGGTCAGCACGATGAGCTTATACAAACCTGCTCATTGTACCAGAGCTTGTACGAAACACAGTTAGTAAACAAAACATAGTATAAAAAAGCGAATAGTGAATTGTGCTCTGTGCTCGCAGAGACGAGGGACGACCCACAAGATATGCCGTCATTGCTCAGATTTATCCGGTGAGCTGGAAAAATTTTATACCGTCGTATCTAAAATTCGCACTTTGACTTACAGAAAATTGGTCATCTTGCCGATTAAATTAGGTAAGGTTTGCCAAGGGCTTGAAGCTGAACCTTTTGAGTTTCAAATTATGGTTTTTCGCCCTTGGTTTTTAGTATAGATAAGTCCTTTGATATTTTGAGGTCGAAAACTATGCCCGAGCTTTCACGGCAACAAAAAGCATACGTGCTTTTTACGAGATATGAGGGCAATCCAATACTGACACCGGAGAATTGGCCTTATCCGACAAACGCCGTCTTTAATCCTGCGGCTGCCAAGTTAAATTCAGAGGTGCTGCTGTTGATTCGCGTCGAGGATATGCGCGGCTTTTCGCATTTGACCGTTGCCCGCAGTGCCGATGGGTTCACAAACTGGGAAATTGACCCTACACCCACTTTCGAGGCCGACCAAAGCTCTCGAGAGGAAAGGTGGGGGCTGGAAGACCCACGTATTGTCTGGCTTGAAGAGCAGAAGCAGTTCGCTGTTACCTATGTCTCCTTCAGTGAAGGCGGCCCGGTAGTATCGCTGGCGATTACCAAGAATTTTAGGACGTTTGCCCGGTTAGGCTCTTTGCTGCCGCCGGAAGACAAAGATGCATGTTTGTTTCCACGGAGGTTTAACGGACGATTTGCACTGATTCACCGCCCTATTGTCCGAGGCGAGGCTCATATGTGGATAAGTTTCTCGCCCGACCTGAAGCACTGGGGCGACCATAGGCCGTTGATTAGAACAAGGCATGCCTATTGGGACTGTCACAGAGTCGGGCTGGCCTGTCAGCCCATAGAAACAGCGCACGGCTGGATGTTATTCTACCATGGTGTCCGCAGTACCACCGCAGGAGCAATATACCGTGTCGGGCTGGTGCTTTTGGATTTGAATTCACCCTGGAAGGTCTTACGCCGAAGTGACGAGTGGGTTCTGGGGCCAAGAGCACCTTATGAACGTATCGGTGATGTCGGCGATGTTATATTTCCCAGTGGTGCCATTGTTTATAAAGAAACCGACCAGCTTAGTCTCTATTACGGTGCAGCCGACTCCTCGGTCGCTGTCGCAACAGCTAAGTTAAGTGATTGCATAGACTATCTTATGTCCTGTCCGGAAGTTAAAGACTAAACTTCTCGGCAGGTTCAGCACCGCAACTCCCACTATTCGGTGCGGCGATAAGCTTCTGGCTGCATTATTTAATATTGCTTTGCGGCACAATCGGTTCCCATTGTACCTTCGCAGCACCCAGCAGGGTGCCGGTCGCATAGGCCAAATCGACAAGTGCTATTTGATACTCGGCCAGCGCCAGGATTTCGGCGCTCTGAGCGTCGGCAAAATTCGTTTGGGCCTCAAGTACTTCTGTCGATGTCCTCAGGCCAAGTTCAAACTGACGCTTCTCAGCCTCAAACAGCCGACTATCCAGAATCACCCTCTGTCTGCCGGCCAAAATGCGCTGCCAGTTTGCCTCAAGCTGGTCAATAGCGTTCAGCACCTCAAGTTCAATAAGTGTTTCGCGATTGTTGCGCGTGGCTAATCGCTGCCTGCGCTGGTAAAACGCCTGACGCAGCCGACTCTTTGCCGCCTCATTCCCCAATGGCACAAGTAGCTGAACACCAAATCGATGGTCTTCGAACCTTTTGTCGAAAAGCAAGTCAAAGGAATCATTTCTCGTAGCTCCGAGGCCATTCATATTATACGTATAATTCATTGAAACTAAAGGCAACGCCTGGTTGTGCATATAATCGATGGTACTAATATCCTCAGCTATTTGTAGTTCCAATTCGAGCATTTCCATACGATTGTCAATCGCCGTTGTTACTAATCGCTGGTTTTCCAGCTCATAATGGACGGGATCCGGCTCGGTAACGGGTATCAATATCGTAGGTGTCTGCATTTGAAGCGATGCCTCATTAAGTGTCCGCTTAAGCTCGCGTTCTCGGTCGCGCACATTATTTTCGGCCATGATAATAGCTTCAAGCTGTTGGGCGACGCCGGCCTCGGTGCGTATAATCTCCACCTGTGCCTTATCGCCGGCAGCTACAAACCGGCGGGCCTGCTCAAGCAGAGCCTCGGCCAGGTCATACTGTTGTTTCCGCACTTCTAATTCTTTTCTGGCCGCATAAAGCCGCCAATATACACGGTCCACAGCAGCGATAATCCGTATCACTTCGAGTTTAGTCCTGGCATCGGTTATCTGCCGTTCATACTCGGCGATACGAATGGCGTGAGTATTAGCACGCTTGCCGGCACCTCGCAGAAGCGGCTGACTAATCGAAACTGAAAGGTCCGAGGCGAAGTAAGGATTAAACTCCAGTCCTGGAGCATCTGTTTTAATACGGTTGTCAGCTAAGTCAAATGTTATCGTTCCGCCGGTTCGCAAAGGAACGCGAACACCAAGACCCGTGTATAAAGCGCTTACTTGTGAGCCTGAAATTACATCAAGTTCCGAAGCTGTGGGCGTATCCGTCTTAGAATATATCAGATTGGTGGAAAAAGCTGCCTCAAACGCAGCTTCTTCTTCACCGACCCGCTCAGCGGCAATAGCGGGACTGATAAGCCGGACCTTAAGGTCAAGGTTATTCTCTAACGTCAATGCCCGACATTGCTCCAATGTAAGCCCAAGTTCTCTGGGTGGCACTTCATTCGCATCCGCCCGGTTATTTTCTTCAACCTTGGCCTCTTGAAGCTCAAGCGTTTCTATTTGTCGTAACTTTTCGGGCGGAATTTTAATTTCATAAAAATCCTCGTTACCGGGGAACTGCCCACAGCCGGTCAATAACAGTGCGCAAGAGCACAAGAGCACAAGAGCACAAGTACGCAAGAGCGTGAGGTAGCGGCGAGAATTTGAAATTTGAAATAGAATTTGATTTTTTTTTATTCATGTCTAAGAGCCTCAATAGGGTCGAGCCTGGCGGCCTTGATTGCCGGAAACATTCCAAAAAAGATACCCACCGAACTGGAGAAAGCAAGCGAAAGTACTATCGCCCACAAGGGGATATATGCCATATCAAGTTCAATTTTTGGGATGCTGGCTATGGCCATGGTCAAAAGCTGGCCAAGACCAATTCCCACAAGCCCACCGAAAAAGCAAAGGACTACCGCTTCAATTAAAAACTGGGTTAGAATTGCGGATTTTTTAGCTCCTACCGCCTTGCGAAGCCCTATTTCCCTGGTCCGCTCCGACACCGAGACTAACATAATATTCATAATACCAACACCTCCAACAAGCAGTGAAATGCCCACAATGCCGCTTGCCACCAGCGTAACCATAAGTGCTATTTTATTGAACGTCTCCAGCGCACTTTTGAGCGAGTCAACTCGGAACGTATCTGGTTCGGTAGGCCTGATGTTGCGCGTCCGGCGAAGGAAAAACTTTATCTCGGCCTGGGCCTCCTCCAAAACTTCGGCTGATTTACCTGCTGCCAGGGCCCAAATTCCGGGCTGTCCCAATTTGAAAATAGTCCTGAATGGGATGAAAACCTCATAACGTTCCTGACTATCTTCTCCAAAATCCAGTCTGGGTCTGGGTTCGATGACGCCAACAATAACAAAAGCGTTATGGCCAATACGAATTGTTTGGCCGATGCAATCGCGGTCAAGACGAAGTTCGTCACGCAACTTAGGCTCTATGAGGCATACCTGGCGTACCTGCATATCGTCAATAATGGAAAACGTTCGTCCGAGGACAACCGGTCGGCTTTCAATCTTGTGGTAGGCAGGCTCGATACCGATGACATTGACATTCTTTGCCGACCTTTCACCGTAGTGAGCCGTCCGCTGTCCGACCCCGCCTATACGACAGAACCGAGCAACAGAAGGACAATGTTCGAGCATATCATCAAAGTGCTCTGACAGAAACCGAATGGTCCACCAGGACGCATGACGCAATCGTCCTTCTTCAGGCTGCCTGGGCGAAATAAATATGGTATTGGTTCCAAAGGTTTCAACCTGGGACAGCACTTTGGCCTTGAGGCCGGTAAGAGCGGCAATAACGGCAGTTACCGAGGCGACACCAATTATAATGCCGAGGGTTGTGAGTATAGACCTGGTCTTGTTTGCCCAGATTTGCCCCAGCGCAAGATATACGCTTTGATAAAAAAGACGCAGAAAAGCCACAGACACTCGTATCACACCAGTCATACTCTGACAAAACAGGCCCAGAAAAGCTTTAGTCATTCGTATCACAGCGGTCATCTCTTCTCCTCCAGCCCGCTATTTTGTGTCACGTCCTTATGTCGCGGATTCCGGTTGTTCTGAAGATCACTGCTAATTCGTCCGTCTTTCATCTGAATTATTCGATTGGCGTGATGCGCGACGAATTCTTCATGGGTTACTATAATAATGGTTTGGCCTTCCCGATGAAGCTGGTCAAACAGCTTCAGGATGCCCTCGCTGGTTTTGCTGTCGAGATTACCTGTCGGTTCGTCGGCCAGCAGGATACTCGGATTACAGACAAGTGCCCGGGCGATAGCCACGCGCTGTTTCTCACCTCCGGAAAGCTGATTGGGCTTATGTTTTATCCGGTCTCCCAACCCAACCCGCTCAAGTACGTTTTGGGCACATTTGCGTCGAGACCGCCAGCCATTTTTTGAATAAATCAACGGCATCTCAACATTCTTTAGTGCACTTAACTGCCCGAGCAGTTCAAACGACTGAAAAATAAAGCCGATTCGCTCGTTACGAATGCTGGCTAATGCTGCGTCAGTCATTTTTGTCGTGTCCTCTCCGTCCAGCTCATAGCGTCCTGAAGTTGCTCTGTCCAGGCAGCCTAAGACGTTCATTAACGTGCTCTTGCCTGAGCCGGAAGGACCCATCACCGCAACGTACTCGTTTTCGCTTAGTTCCAGGTCAATGCCGTCAAGCGCGTGGATACGCTCCACGCCGACCTTGTAAATCCGCATAACATCCTGAAGTCGAATTATTAGTTTTTTAGTTTTGTTCGAGACTGTTTGCATCAGCTTTAGTTTTAGCGTCTTTTTTCTTCTTTGCCTTTGCTTTGCGCTCATCCTGAATTTTCTTGCCGTGTTTAATATCCTGGAGTACCTTATATGGCCCAACCACTACCTTGTCTTCTTCTGTAATGCCCGACTTTATTATGGTGTGGGCCAGGTTGCTTTGTCCGATTGTAACGGGCGTTACCACAGCCTTGCCGTCCACGAGGCGGTAAACCACCGTCGCATAAGTCTTGGCAGTATCGACCTCCGGGCAGTTCTCCCTAATCTCCAGAGGCAGATTATCAATCTCCCTGCCTAACACGGCCTGAGTGGGTACTTTAAGTATATCAGTGTGTTTGCGTGTCTCAATATCCACGTGCGCAGTCAGACCGGAGTGCAACTTTTTTTCAGAATCCTCAAGCAATATTTCTGTCCTGTAATATTTCGTCCAGGTGGGTGACATCGTATGTGCCAAGGCAATCGAGTCAACTGTACCCTTGAACTCGTGGTCAGGATAGGCATCCACGTGGACAGTAGCTTTCTGGCCGACCTCCATTTTTCCGACATCTGCCTCATCAACCTGCGCAACAACCAGCATTGCAGACAGGTCCGCCACCTCTAAGATTACGGTACCAGGATTATTCATTGTTCCAAAAATCACAACTTCACCAACTTCTGCATTAATCCGGGTTACCACACCATCAATAGGCGAGGTTATAGTCGTATAGCTAAGTGCTTCCTTCGCCTGTGTAACACCGGCACCGACAGCTTCGAGGTTGTGTTGCATTACTACCAAACTCAGCTCCGCTGCATTAAGCGTATGCTTACTGGAGCTGTATCGTGACTTGAGCTCGTCAAACGTTAATTGTGTCTGGTCGAAAGTGGCCTGACTAATATCCTGGGATTCGAGTAACCCTTTTTGGCGATCCAAATCGCGCAGGGCTTGTTTTAGTGAAGCTTCAAGGCCGATAAGATTGGCCTGTTGACTGGCAATTCTTGCTTTTTCAACTTCGAGCTGTGCCGCCTGGGCGGAGTAATTAGCCTCGGCTAAAAGCAACCGGCTCTCCAAATCTTTCGCGTCGAGGCGCACCAGTACCGAGGCGGGCACCGGCGGATTCGTGTCCGTGTTACCGCCGGTTACGATATCTCCTTCTTCATAGGGCAGTTCTGTAATCCGTGCTGAAACTTTTGCGCTTATTTTCACATTTATCCTGGGTTCGATTTCGCCGGGAGCACTGACAAACTCTATTAGTTCCCCTCGCTGAGCTTTTTCTATGCGAACAACTGTGGGTTTACGGGAAGCACTGGTTTTGATTCTAATAAATATCCAAACTGCGGAAACGGCCACAAGCGTTATAATAACCGTGATAATAATTATGCGGAACTTTTTCACTCTTAGCCCTTTCCTTCAAAACAAATTACTACTGATTACAAGATTCGATTGCCGACTATATAAATATAACACCAAACTCGGGTTTTTGTTACGCTATTTCCCCAAAAAATCCCTGGCACTCTCTATGAGCCACAAAAAACGCCTGGTTTTGTGAGCCGACAAATAAATCAATCTTTCGTTGCCGATGTAGTCTTGGGGCAAATTCTCTCAGCTTCTGAAGTTTTTTTGTCGTCTTCTGTAAATAAGACGCTGATATACGAGCGAAGTTAGAATATTATTTTTTAAGATGGTTTCCTAAGATGTACTATGCCACCCGTGTCCCTTCCTAACTTGATAGTATAGGAATTTGTAATAATAGCGAAAATAGGTAATGTGGTTAAAAAGGTTCCGCCGAAGGCGATTAATTTAACACGGACAGCGTCCTTGTAATTGCCTATCTTGGCTACCATGTGGATAAAAAATAAAGCCAGATTCCTATTGAAAACAGAATCTGGCTTCGGAGGAGGGTGATGAAAAGCTGATAATAACTTCCCCAAAAACTCCGTTTCTCTAAAATTCAATACTCCGTATAATATCTAATCGAACAAATAACAAGAATTTCTTTAAAGAAAAAGGAAAAGAATTATAAAAAACTTACACTTTTTCTTATGAGGAATCAAGCTTTTAATTGTAAAAAAGTAAAAAATTTGTTTGTTTTTTTGAAAATAGCCTGATTTAGCCCTAAAACTCAATTACTTTACGCTTGATAAATCGATTTTGTTCTCATATTTTAACGGATAGACTGTTATTTCTTTTTCTTTATTTTCCGGGGAAACTGATATGGATACCAAAATTACGATAGCAGACTTGTTGGATGCTAAGGACCAAAATCGCAAGCTCGCTGCGGTCAGTTGCTACGATTATACCACAGCTCAGCTTATCTCGCAGACAGATGTTCAGATGATATTGGTGGGTGATTCGGCTGCCCAGTTTGTTCTCGGCTTCGATTCAACTCTGCCGGCAACAATGGATTTTATGGTCACCATAACCGCTGCGGTCAGGCGAGGGGCGCCGAATGTACTTCTGGTTGCCGATATGCCGTTTCTGTCTTACCAGATTGGGCAAATCGAGGCGGTGAAAAATGCCGGCCGGTTCGTTGCCGAGGCTGGGGCACAAATGGTAAAAATTGAAGCGACCGGTGCGTATCTTAATGTAATTAAAGCAGTTAGCGATGCCGGTATAGCTGTTATGGCCCATATCGGCATAAGACCGCAGAGCATCGGTAAGATTGGACGATTCAAGGCTGAGGCGGCCACGGCAGAGATGGCTGCCGAGCTGGTAAGTCTCGCCGAGCAAATGGTCGATAGCGGTGCCGCCTCGCTGCTGATTGAAGGGACCGCTGCGGAGGTAGCGGAGATTATCACAAAACGCTGCAAAGTGCCGGTGATTGGCTGTGGTTCCGGGCAGGGCTGTGATGGGCAGATATTGATTGCGCCTGATATTCTGGGCCTGACGCAAGGCCCAAGTCCAAAGTTCGCAAAGAGTTACGGCAGCCTGGCCAAAGAGACTATTGAGGCATTTAATACCTACGCCAAAGAAGTGCAAAGCAGCCAATACCCCGACGCCGGGCATAGTTACCATATGAAATCCGGCGAACTGGACAAACTCCAGCAATTGCTAAAAGATAAAACTTAGGAAGAAAAATTCGGTCAGTTTGATGCCTAACGACTGGTAAAGAAATTAGGTTTCGTTTTGGCTCCAGCGAGGACAAGGCTGGCAAGGAAGCAAAACGCAGGCCTACTGGTTGGTAGTCCGAGTTTTGCTGAGGCCGCCAGCCGAAGCCGCAGCCAGCCAAAAA
>JADFJC010000144.1 GCA_022566315.1 Planctomycetota bacterium | reverse complement strand
ACCATCGTGTGCTGGATGAGGTTTCATTCGAGATCGACAAGGGCATGGTCTTTGCTCTCTGCGGCCCGTCCGGAAGCGGTAAGACGACTTTGGTACGCATAATCAGCGGCCTGCTCGGATTTGACAGTGGACGAATGGTCTTGGGGGAAACAGTCATTGCAGCGGGACAGCTATACCCTGAAACTCTCTATGGCAAAATCGGCGTGGTGTTCCAGGAGCACAATCTATTCCCACACATGACCGCATTGCAGAACGTCACACTGGGCTTGCGGAAGGTTCGCAGACTATCTCGCGAAGAGGCCAATGAGCGAGCAATGGTCGAGTTCGACAAAGTAATGCTGACTGGAAAAGTCACGCAGTACCCCTCATCACTCTCAGGAGGAGAACGTCAGCGAGTAGCCATCGCCAGAGCGTTGGCTATGGACCCGATGATACTGCTTCTTGACGAGCCAACTTCCGGACTCGACCAGTTCCAGATCGGAGAGGTGCTGCGCACAATCAAGGGACTCTCCGACACAGGGACGTCAATGCTGCTTGTTACCCACAATCTGCGTTTTGCAAAACACACGGGCGACCGGTTTGCACTGATTGAAGACGGGCGTATAAAAGTTTCCGAAGATTCGTCGTTATTAGATTCGCTGGCACGGGAGTGGCTTCAAACATGAATTTCCGAGAATATGTTTTCGCAGAGCCATACTTTGGCTGGCTGTGCGCCGGAGTACAAATGACGCTGCTGATAACGGCCCTGACAACCATTCTGTCACTTGTGCTCGGGGCCGTCGTTGCAGCGTTTGCCACTTCGTCGAGCCGGACAGGTCGTCTCGTTGCGAAGACTTATGTTTCGCTGTTTCGGAATCTGCCTCTTGTTCCCCTATTGCTGTTCTTGGTCTTTGCCATGCCGGGAGTTTTTCGGTTCTTGACAGGCCGTCGTTTCCCAGTGGGGATGGACTTCTTGCTGCTTGTCTTGGGTCTGTCGTTGAACACTTCCGCTTATATCGCCGAGATTCTTCGCTCGGGCATACAAGCTCTGCCGGCCGAACATGCCTTTGCCGCTCGAGTCCTCGGACTCAAACCGCTGGCGATCCGCATCTCGGTGGTCTATCCTCAAGCCCTTCGGATAGTGCTGCCGGCACTCGGAACGCGACTGATCCATAACATGAAAAACTCCGCCATAGCACTGGTGCTGCCGCTGCCGCTTGAGTACATGGAGGTGGTAGGGCAGGCCGGCAGGATAGCGGGACAGACCTTTGCCTGGGCCGAACCTTTATTGTTTGCGGCCGCAGTACACCTGTCGCTGGCCATACTGTTTAGCTTGATAGTCAATAAGCTGGCTCGAGAAGCACAACGAAAGATAGAGGTGTCACGGTGAGTTTGTATGAAATCATACGAACGCTTTTGATAGGCTATCCAATCCCGCCGGAGATGATCGATCCGAACTTCCCGGTTTTTATACAGCGGATAGGCGGGTTGAATCTGACTCTGGTCGTTACGGTCCTGAGCTTGCTTCTGGGAACACCACTTGGCCTCGTGCTGGCGATGACTCGCAGCGGCCCGCATGGGGGCATTGGCCGTTTGCCACTTGGCGAGAAAATGGGCTGGTGGGCGCTGCAAGGGCCTGCAACTGTCATTGTCGAAGTGATACGGGGGATTCCGATAATGATTCTCGTGCTGCTGACTTTCTATCTTCCATACCGGCTGTTCAGACTTCGCGTTCCACCAATAATACTTGCGACAGTTGCGCTATCGCTGTACAGCGGCGTATACCTTAGTGAGATATTCCGGTCTGGATTCCGGGCCGTTGACGAACGATGGGTCGATGCAGCTCACACCCTCGGGCTTGGCAAGTGGCAGGTATTGCTCAAGATCAAACTCCCAATCACGCTGCGGGCGATGCTGCCGGCTCTACTGGGGCTTGTAATAACGATTTTTAAAGACAGCTCGGTGCTTATGGTGGTAGGAGTCCCGGAGTTAACTTTTTCGGCCCGGCAGATACAGGTGGCCGAACCGGTCAGCTACGCTTTAGTCTTGGGTTTAGTTCTTTTGATCTATTGGAGCCTTGCGACGACGGGGTCGGTCTTGTGTAACCGGCTGGAAAAAGTATGCAGTAAACATTTGTCTGAGTGAATTGCACTGTTGTGAAAGGAAATAGTCATGAAAAATCTTGCTGTTGTGCTGGTTACGGCAATAGTATTTCTTGTGATAGGAATACTGGTCAGCCCCAAAAAAAACGCGATAAGATACCCTGCCTCTGTCGTGCAGTCAACCTTTGAGGTCGTGAAAAAGCAAGGGAGGGTCATCATCGGTATCGGCCAGGAAGCGGCCCCGTTCGGCTACATGGAAAATGGCAAGCTTGTCGGTTTCGATGTAGATATTGTCCGAGCGATGGTCAAAAAGCTTGAGAAATATGCTGCTAAGGAGATTAAGATTGAGTTCAGACCGGTTTCCGATGAGACCCGCATCAGCTGGGTCCAGTCAGGGCAGATTCACATGTCTCTCTGCCACACGAACAATACGCGCAAGCGGGACGCGAACATCGACTTTACCGTTCCTTACGGCTGGGACGCCAAGGGTGTGCTCTACAACGTTAGCAAGGGTAAAAATCGAAATCTGACGGATTTCGCCGGCAAGGTGATTGGAATCAAGCGTTCATCCTCATCCGAAGGTGAGATTCAGGCCTATTTCAAGAACAAGGGCTGGGACGAAGTAACGCTCAAGGCGTATGACAGTCACATCGCCGGTATCCAGGCTCTGGTTGACGACCAGATTGACGGATTCACCGATGATAACTCCATCATCATCAACACAGCCATGAGGGCAGGCCACAAAGTCGGTCCCAACGAAGTTCTTGCGGTGACGGCTACGCCGTACTCACCGGCCTTTTTCGGAGTCGGTGTGCCGGAGAACGACTCAGACTGGAGGGATGTTCTCAACTACAGCCTACATGATCTCTGGAATTCAGGAGAATTCCTGGAGATATATCAGAAGTGGTTCGGACCTGACTCAATGTGTCCGGTCCCGCTGGGCAGCAACCGGATGGAACCCTATGTGGAGGGCTGACCTCGTGCTCTGTCGTGCGTGTTCTGATGGGGCATAGCAGGTTAGTTTGTGGCAAATATGAATATTACCGTCGATCGTGAAAAGGATCATGAGAAGATCGAAATGAAACTTCTTTGAGGAGCAAAACATGAAGAAAGAAATCTTGTTAACCACCGCGGTTTTGTTGGGCACGGCTGCTCTTGTCTATGCCGAAGAGGCTAAAGAGTTGAGTGTCACTTACGATGTAACTTATATGAGCAAGCTGTTGGATAAAGGCGGCAATTATTACGGCAGTAAAAGCGCGTTTTTGTCCACTGCCGAGATTGATCTCTGGGGTACGGGCTTTGGCCTGGCTCTCTGGCACCGCAGGCCCAACTCAAGCGGATTCGAAAATAGAGAGAGGCTTAGCTTCAAAGCATACTACTACGATAGTGTCTTTGAAGATGAAACTTACAAAATGGACTACAAGTTTAATTGGCTCTATCATAACTTTCCTGACCAGCCCAAGAATGCCGGGAATTACAATGAAATGGAATTGGCTGTTTCCTGGCCGGAGCTTTTCCCGGGAGGACTCGTCCCAAGCTATGCCGTCGTTTATGAACACCCAGCCGGAAGTCGTTATGGCAATCGCAATAGTGCCGGCTGGTACCATCAGTTTGGACTTGGCTATGATTTGACCGTACCCGAACTCTCAAATCAAGTCCTGCACTTGTCCGCTGCCGTTGCGTACAGGGACGGTCTTGGCGGCGGGCCTGTTGACCACGATTGGTCACATGCGACCTTTGGTGTCTCAATGGGCTTCAAAATCAACAGCAAGCTCACTTTCACTCCCGGGCTCTACCACCAGGTCTCAATGGATGATTCTGTCAATGAACACGATGAAACGTATTCTGTGTTCAGCCTTACATATAGATTCTGAAGCGATTATTGTCTCTAAGTTGAACGAAAGCCTGCGATAGTAACAACTTAACCAGACTAAGAGCCTATCCTGATAACCACTCGTCGGCCAGAGACCGAGCGAGTCGATTGTGGACAAGGAAGGCGAAACAGACAATGTTCAGCATTGTCGATGCAGCCTGACGCAGGCCACGACCGACGCAGCCGGTCGAAGCCAGAGAGTTATCAGGATAGGCTCTTAATCTTTTTGAGCAAAAAGCGGATTGACAAGCCACCCAAAAAAACGCACAATTGCACCCAAACAAAATCCCTCAAAAACTATTTGTGAGTGAATCATTATGGTTGATAATTATCTTAACAGACGGAACTTTATAAAAATGATGGGACTGGGAGCAGCATCGCTGGTCGTTCCGGGATGTGCAACTTTAGATTCACAGCCAAAGAAAAAACCTAATTTCGTTTTTTTCCTCATCGACGATATGGGCTGGATGGACGCAGGCTGTTACGGCAGCAGTTTTTATGAAACGCCCAACATTGATAAGCTCGCCAGAGATGGTATGCGATTCACAAACGCATACGCGGCCTGTCCGGTCTGCTCACCAACACGGGCAAGTATAATGTCGGGTAAATATCCGGCACGGCTGAACCTGACAGATTTCCTCAAAGGCAGACGGCGGGGAAAATTGAATCCTGCTGATTATCTCGACCAGATGCCGCTGGAGGAAGTAACTATCGCCGAGACATTGAAAGAAGCCGGGTACGCAACCTTCTTCGCGGGCAAATGGCACCTCGGTGGTGAACCGTATTGGCCCGAACATCAGGGTTTCGACGTTAACAAAGGCGGTTGCGAGCGAGGGGGACCTTACGGCGGCAAAAAGTACTTCTCTCCCTATGGTAATCCTCGTCTGAAAGACGGCCCCGAAGGTGAGCATCTGCCGGACAGGCTGGCGTCGGAAACTGCCGCATTTATTGAGGACCACCGGGATGAGCCATTTCTCGCCTATCTTTCGTTTTACTCTGTGCATACACCACTGATGGCCCGGCCGGACCTGAAAAGTAAATACCAGGAAAAAGCCAAGACCATACCGTCCCCAGTTTCGGCTTGGGGCCGGGAGGGTAGTCGAAAGGTTCGATTAGTCCAGAACCACGCCGTGTACGCCGGTATGATAGAAGCGATGGACCAAGCCGTAGGCAAAGTCCTAAACGCTTTGAATCAGTTGAACCTGGCAAATGATACTGTGGTAATTTTTATGTCCGACAACGGCGGATTAAGCACCTCCGAAGGCCATCCAACATCGAACCTGCCGCTGCGGGCAGGTAAAGGATGGCTGTACGAAGGCGGCATCCGCGAGCCGATGATAATAAAGTGGCCCGGCGTAACTAAGCCCGGCAGCGTATGCGGCGAACCCGTTACCAGCACTGACTTTTACCCAACGATGCTGGAGATGGCAGGCCTTCCACCCAAACCAAAACAGCATATCGACGGTGTAAGTTTGGTGCCGCTGCTCAAAGGCAAAAAATCGCTGCCCCGTAAGGCAATATTCTGGCATTACCCCCATTACGGCAATCAAGGCGGCAGTCCCGGCGGGGCTGTGCGAGCCGGGGATTACAAGCTGATTGAATTTTATGAAGACAATCGCGTCGAACTCTACAACCTTAAAGAGGATATTGGCGAGAAGAAAAACCTCGCTGAGAATATGCCCGACAAGGCTGCCCAACTACACAAAATGCTAAAAGCCTGGCGAAAAGACGTGGACGCACAAATGCCCACACCCAACCCCGACTATAAGCCGGGCTAAGAGCCTATCCGAATAACCGGGTCGTTATGAGGCCGAGCGAAAAGTTCGAGGCCAAGGCGGCAGGGACAAAATCGCCGCAGGCGTAGCCAAAGCTACGTTGAGGACTTTTGACCCGACAACGCAGGCATCGGACTTCCCTTGGGGATAGAGTGGGTTATTCGGATAGGCTCTTAGGACGCTACAAGTGAAACTAATAAAGATCGGTGCCAAAGTGGTAAGGCATTCGAGATATGTGGTATTTCAGATGGCCAAGGTGATGGTATCGAGACCGTTGTTCTATGATATTCTTGAACGTATCCGTCAATTGAAAGACATTCCCATAACTCCAGAGCCTGGATGATGCTGAACATGACTGTAAAAACATGGTTGTCTAACTGCTTTGGTGGTTGCGGTACGTTTCAAAACCAATTATGAGCTGATAAATTCGTATTTTCCCAACTATTTTGGCTGAAGAACCTTCGAGTAACAGTGAAAAAGCTTGAATTTCTAAAACAGGTTTGATATTCTATTAGAAATGAGACTTAGCGGTGTAGCTAACCGTTTAATATGGGAAATATCAGCTTGCATAGCCTCCCGTTCGAGGGTATAATTTATGCTGTGAAAAGGTGATAGGACCATGAGAAAAAAGGGCTTCACGCTAATCGAACTGCTGGTCGTAATTGCGATCATAGCGTTGCTGATGGCGATATTGATGCCGGCCTTGAGACGAGCCAAACAACAGACACAGGCCGTTATATGCCGATCAAATCTGAAACAGTGGGGTCTTGTGTTCACTCTTTATGCCCACGATAACGAAGACAGTTTTCCGCAAAGTATTGCCGACAATGGCGTCAATGCGGAGGACGCATGGATACTCGGCGCCACGTTGCCGTATTACAAGGAATTGGATATGCGGATGTGTCCTTCAACAAGGACTATCGACAGACCGCCGGCAGCCTATCTACGCGGCGGCACATTCACCGCATGGGGACCTTTTCCCCCATCCTACGATGGGAACGAGTGGTGGGATCATCTTGCTACCGGCAGCTATGGTTTCAATGAGTGGTGTGCAGACCCGCCTCCGGGGCGGCGAACTTTCTGGCAGCTCCCTTCCGACAACGCCATAAGGAAAACCACCACCAAAGGCGCCGATAATATACCTCTCGTATTAGACAGCGTATACGTTGACACCGCCGTGCGTGATACTGATGCCGCTCCGTCGAATGACGAGCATTCACGTGATGTATACATCGCCTCCTGGAATAATAATGCCATGAAGTACTACAGCATTGACCGTCACAAAGGCGGGATAAACGGGGTTTTTGTCGACATGCATACCCAACATGTGGGGATTAAGCAATTGCGGCGGCTCAAATGGCATAAGAACTTTGACACGAGTCTTACACCTGCATATGATACCTGGCTCGATTCATACAAAGATTACTAATCAACTGATACGTATCTCCACCGTTGACGAAACCATTGGGGACCAGGTCGCCCTCATCTTTACGGCACCTCACTGCACCCGGGTGAAACAAAGGTTCCAGGAACCGAATCCGTAAACGCATATTATTGAAGAGAATTGGCTTTTACGGCTGGGTGCGTTGCCAGGCCAAACGGGAAAATCAGGTTTACAAGTCCTTAAGATTTTTTGACCGATACAGAAATAATTAAAAGTGCCTAAAGTGAGCTAAAATGAGTTTCAAACTTTAGGCACTTCCTTTTAACCAGGCTCATGCTTGATTTGCCGTAGAAGGCATTGTATCATAGCTTGGCTCACCTGATGGGATTTAAGGACTGGTAAAGAAATTAGGTTTCGTTTTTGGCTGAGCGAGGACAAGGCTGGCAAGTCCACAGGACACCTTACGGTGGAAGCAAAACGCAGGACTACTGGTTGGTAGTCCGAGTTTTGCTGAGGCCGCCAGCCGAAGCCGCAGCCAGCCAAAAATGGAAGATAATTTATTTACAAGTCCTTACATCATTATATATGGGAGTTTTACGATGAAGAACACGTATATGAGAAATTCCGGCTTGAATCGTGTTGTTCCTGGGCTTGCAATTCCTCTCCTCGTGGCCCTCGGCGTATCAGTCTTTTTGCTTACGCCGCTGCTGCGGACGGACCGGGGCGGCTCGACCACCCGTGGCCCCGTGGCCATCCATCTGGTCAACGAGTTCAAGCCAGAGTTTGTCGAGGGTACACCGCAGGAAGCGATCACAATGCCGCCGCGAACCGAGTGGCGTTTCGACGGGTCCGCTCCCTCACCGTCCGGTGAGACAGACTCTGCCACTCTGGGCTGGCAGGCGGGACCGGACGTCAATGATCTTCAGGTGCGGGATGGCCGTCTGGTGGGGCGCAGCACCAGCGATTGCCCCATCATCTATGCCGAGAGGACCTCCGGACTTGATGATCCCCATCAGATATGCGCTTTCGAAATCCGTATGCGCGTTTCGGCCGGCGCTGAGCTGGCCATAACGTACCGCTCTTCTGAGAAGTTGGATTTAGAAAAAATTACAGATGCGGCAAAAGAAGGACACGGTTTTTTTACCGCTGCGCCGATAGCTACGGACAATGAGATGCACACCTATACCATTCGCCTAAGGTTCCCCGAGTCGTCGTCTGATATCAGACACGTCCTAATACTACAACGCCATTTTAGCTCAAGATTTTCAGGCGGCCAGTCGATAACTTCTTTCAGAACCTCTTATTCTGAAAGGATATATGATATGGACGCCAAACAAATTAAACAGTTGGAACCTATG
>JADFJC010000143.1 GCA_022566315.1 Planctomycetota bacterium | reverse complement strand
TCATCATGGCGACAAGCATTGGTCCCGCGAAGCGAACGGGGAGCGACTCACCGGACGTGTAAACCACATCGAAGTTGATTACTTGGTCGCCGACGACCGTCGATTTGATCTCGGTGATCGCCGGGAAGGCGGGTCCGCCGTCATTCATCGCAATCCTCCCGCCCTCTGTTCGGGCAAGTACAAAACGTCTCGAATCGGTGCATCGGCTCACCCTCCAGCCGCTTGCCGCAGATGTCGCACACGTAGCCGTAGCAGGTGTCGGTCACGTCTTCTGGTTGGTCGGTCACCCTACCACCCACTGCCACAGCCAGACGAGGCAGGCGCACGACACGTAAGCCGAGACGCATATCGTCACCCACCAGGCGGCGAACAAGAGGTCGGCGGGCTTGCGGGGGTGAGGGTTCACTCGGTTTTCTCCGCCTTGGCGATCGCGGCGTCGGCGACAACGATCAACGCCTGTTGGCTGTCTTGCCAATAGTAGACGCTCATGTGCCAGCCGTCAAAAATTACAAAGCCGGTGGCGTATCTCACCACAATTCGGGAAAAACTGTCGCCGCTGGCTATGAGCTTACGGTTCATCTAACCGGCCTCTACCCTCATTGGTGGGAAGGGCGCAGATTTAGCCGCCCGGTTAATGCGTGGGCCGTTGGTGAGACTAACAAAACCACTCGGGATATTCTTCAAAGAAAATTGCTCGGCAAGATCACTGGAGCCGGAACAAATAAAAAAAGCGTGGATGGTACGGGTCTGATCCCTGGCGATAATCTTGGCAAGCCGAATTGGGAACAAGGCATTTCAGATAACGTCGATACGATACAAGTGTTGCACACACCAACTGGCAAATGGTCAACGCTCGGCTTTAAGTCGTACTTTCAGGGCGCTGGCAGCTTTGAGGGCACCGAACAGCAGGTGATTCAGCTCGATGAAGAACCCCCCATAGACGTCTACGGTGAGTGTCTGATCCGCACCACGGGAAACATTGCCATCCCCGATTCGAGCGGAATAATTATGTTATCGTTCACGCCCAAGTTGGGTCTTAGCGATGTGGTGTTGTCGTTCATGCCGGAGGAAGACCGACCGGGCTTTGGGGACGCGGTTAAGACGGAACTTGGATAGTTCGATGCCTACGTCCAGCGGCCACAATTCCGATATTACAGAAAAACCTTGACTGGCTGATGGGACGATGTATTGTCTCGGGGCGATGTATGAACGTCGCATTCCAACATCACTCATCAAGGAGAAAATACATGACTGCTACCACCACGAAAAACAAACGTAAACACGGCTCAAATCGATATACTAAGTCGGAGGCATACCAAGCTATGTCCCTTGACTTGGATAGGAAGATAATGTATTTTTTTCCACGGTATGAAATTGATGACGGGAAAATCGAATGGTTGCGAAAGGTAAGGACACGCTATGAGTAAAAAGAAAGCAGTTGAAATAATAGTAAAGCATAAAGCAAATAAGATGATAAAAGGCAGTGAGCAATACGAAAATCACATTAAGACCGTTCTCAAACTACGTCACATCAAAGCCAGCAAGGAAGCAGTGGAAGCCTTTAAGATGGGTGCTGTTGATGCGATGATTTACGATGTTGCTCCAACATTAGGTTTTAGACCATCCTATAAAAAACGATTAGAGATGCTTAAAGAAATATTTTCTAATAGTATCTAAGGCAAGGAACGCAGGCAGCGAAAACAAACGTAAACACGGCTCAAATCGAAGAACTCAGGATGACCAAAAAAAAGTGCATTTTTCTCCGTTTTTTAAGAAAGACAAAATTATTATGGTTCTTATCCGCGGTTACTTACCATTGAACTATCAGTGTAAATCCTATCTAAAAAAACTTCGTGTTAATTCGTGTTAATTCGTGGTTAAATATTATTGAATTCTCTGAGTTCTCTGTGCCCGGAGTTTACCCTCGATGTTAGCTCACTTGCTTTGGAGTTTACCCTCGATGTTAGCTCACTTGCTTTGGAGTTTACCCTCGGTGTGTGCCTACTTGCTTGTCTGCCGGGGGCCGGGGGCCCTCCGGCTAAAAGCAGCCAGTTATTTACGTGCCTATAAGGCCCAGCCAGCCCAGAAGGCCCAGCCAATTAACCTTGAAGCGAAGCGGAAACCCCTTAGGGGAATGAACCATGAACCATGAACCATTTACAAGCATCGAGAATCCAACTTTAGCTCACTTTAGGCACTTTAGCTCACTCTTCACTCTCTCGCCCCTCTACATCTGTAGAGAGTTCTCTACAAATCAGCTACTTTTTATGCAAAACAAACCCAATCTTGTCCGCCGTAGGCGGATTGCAAACTCAGTATATACAATGGATTATGAAAATAAATGGCCGTGGAGAGTCCGAAAAAACAAACCCAATTCAAACCCAATCAAACCCAATTGCCAAAAGGGTAAAATTGATGCAAAGTGTGTATTTACAAAGGATTATGAAGAAAAATGCGGCTAAGGGCTATAAAAAAACAAAGCCAATTCAAACCCAATCTTGTCCGCCGTAGGCGGATTCCAAAAATGAACGTAAACTTATATATTATAGAGGATTATGAAAATGAAACCACCCTCAGGCCCCAAAAAAACAAACCCAAACAAAGCCAATTGCAAACGGGGCACCTACTCGTTAACCGGATGTCGAAAGTCAGATGTCAGATTATCTGTTCTTTATTCTCTGCCCTCTGTCCTCTGTCCTCTGTCTCTGCCTTCTGTTTTCTGTCTTCTGCCTTCTGTTTTCTGTCTTCTGCCTTCTGTTTTCTGTCTTCTGTTTTCTGTCTTCTGTCTTCTGTCCACGGCGTCTGCTAATTGATCCGATGTTGCCTCTTTACAAACTAAGCAATGTTCAATATTATAGCCGACATAATTTTAAGGTAAAATTCTCGAAAATTTCAATAATAAGTATACTTACTCAGGCAAAATTGACGAAGTATCGTTGGAAAATAATGCCGGCAGCGGCTATATTTAATCCAATAAAAAAGTTGACAATTACCCGAACGGGTGCTAATTTAAAAGGCCGAAGAGTTATTTAGCGGTTTGAAAGTTTGTTGATTTGGGGAATAGGAACCTATTTTTTGGGAGCTATAAAAATGCAATCTTATATCAAATTGTTCGCTATCGTTATTTTAACCTCTTTAGTGTCCATCGGCTTTGCCCAGGAAGCGGCGACTCCAACCATTGGCGCCGACGAAGCCGGTACCCCATCTTTTCCCTATATGGCCGAGATAACCGGAGATAATGTTTATGTCCGCTCCGGTCCGGGTACGAACTTTTACTACTGCGGCAAACTCAACAAAGGCGACAAAGTAAAAGTGGTCGGCAAACAGTTTAGCTGGGCCCGCGTTGTTCCGCCGGCGGGCAGCTTTTCCTGGATTTCAATACAGTATGTCAGCATTGACCCGGACAATCCTACAGTCGGCTCTGTTACCGGTGACAGGGTACGTGTCTATGCCGGTTCCGATTTCAGAAAGCCGTTACATTCCATGACTCTACAGGGAAAGCTCGACAAGGGTGACAAAGTCAAGTTGTTAGGCGAACAGTTGGACGATTATTACAAAATAGTCCCTCCGTCTTTTGCCTATCTTTGGGTAAGCATCAATTTTACAAAGCCGCTCAAGCAGGTTATAGTGGTCACCCCAACCCTCGAGCAGCCGATTATTAAACCAACGACTGAACCCAACGATACTCCCGAGAAGGTTGTTCCCGAGCCGGTCTTGCCTGAGACATCGCTTGAAAAATATAGCGCTCTGAAAGAGCGGTTCGAAGCCGAGCGGGCCAAACCAAGAGACCAACAAAACTACGCAGATATAAAAGAGGCGCTCATTAAAATTGCCGGGGACAAAACGGCCGACAAGGTTGCACGCTATGCGGAGTTTGTGCTTAAGCAGATAAAGGACTTTGAATTAGTTTTGGAAGTGTCCAAAGCAGTTCGGCTCCAGAACGAGCAATTGCAGAAGATTAGGGAGCGGATAGATAAGGCCCGTACCACAAGACTGGCGGCATTTGAAGACCTGGGCAGATTTGCGGTTGTAGGACAGCTTCAAACTTTCACGACCTACGGCCCCGGGCACTACCGTATAATCGACAAATCGGGCAAAACCATTTGTTACGCTTTGCCGAGCGGCCAGGTCTCGCAGATGCAACTGAGCAAACTTATAAACCGGAAAGTCGGGCTTCTCGGAACAATAGAGCCGCATCGGCAAACTGCGAACGCTCTGGTAAGTTTCACAGAAATAGCTGAATTAGATTAGTTTGCGCTCCTCTAATTTTTTAATAGAAGCGCCCGGCCTAAAAATCGTCGCAGGCTCGATAGGCTTCAATGACCGCCATCTCGCCTTCCTTACCTGGTTTGCTTCTGCCATGCTCCATACATAATACGCCCTTGTAGCCTTTCTTATGGAGATGTTTGAAGATGTTTTTGTAATTGATTTCTCCGGTTGTCGGCTCCTTACGGCCTGGATTGTCACCCAGATGAAAAGCGGCGATTTCGTCCCAGGCCATATCGATATTCGGGATAAGGTTGCCTTCGGTGATCTGCTGGTGATACAGGTCATTGACAATCTTACAGGAAGGGCTGTCCACCGCCCGGCAAATCTGATAGGCCTGTGGAATCTTTGTCAGGAATAGTCCCGGATGATTCGTCCACGCATTCAGCGGCTCAATTACTATCACCAGCCCCGACGGCTCACATACTTTGGCGCAATGCTTGAGGTTCTCAATCACATTTGCCGTCTGGTAGTCCCACTCCAACCGATTGTCATACGCCCCGGGTACAATCAATGCCCACCTGGCGTTGGCGCGCTTGGCAAACTCGACACCTTCCTTCACTTTCTTTATGATATTCTCGCGTATGCCCTTATCATTGGTAACAAACGACTTTCCACCGATGCCCCGCAAGACAAACGGCCCAAGGGTCATACCCAACCGATGCATTTCCTTGACGATCTTATCCACCAGATCCTTGGGCTTTCCCATCAAGCCGTTATCGAACATAGCGGAAAAACCCTGGTCGGCCATAAATCTGAGGTTGTCGATTGGGTCCCTGCCTGCGTGCTGGCGAAACGTGCCAAAGTTTGGTGCATATTTGAGCTTGAACTTCTTTGAAGTCCTCACCGCCCGCGCTGTAGAGGTTGCCGTCGAAACCGCTACTGCCGCAGCAGCGGAAGCCATAAAATTACGCCGAGTAATATTTTCGCGATTGTTCATTTCGATACTCCTAAAAGTGACGTTCATTGTTCTGCTGCATTCTCCTCCATCTCGGATATGCAACTGTCTTTTTACATACATTTACAATCAAAGGCAAAGATGCTAAGAGCCTATCCGAATAACTATTCGCTCTCACCTGTCATTCTGAACGGAGCGTAGCGAAGTGAAGAATCTCCTCTTCGCTGGCCAGATTCTTCGGCTTCGCCTCAGAATGACAAGGGATGAAGGGTTATTCGGATAGGCTCTAAATCTTATCAACAATACCGACAACCCTTAGGACTTGTAAATAAATTATCTTCCATTTTTGGCTGGCTGCGGCTTCGGCTGGCGGCCTCAGCAAATCTCGGACTACCAACCAGTAGGCCTGCGTTTTGCTTCCTTGCCAGCCTTGTCCTCGCTCAGCCAAAAACGAAACCTAATTTCTTTACCAGTCCTTATACTAACCCCTTGAGATGCTTGAGACTGCGCTGTGCCTGGTCGGGCGTACCACACTCCACGGAAAATACGATGTCGCGAGGGGTCTTTTTACTGACAATTTCGATGACTCTGGCCCAGTCGATGACGCCATCGCCACAGGCGCAGCCCACCGGCGTACCGGTTACCTTACCCCGCTCAGCCTCGGCGTGCTCTACAGAAATATCCTTTGCGTGCAAATGTACCAGCCTTTCAGCCACCCGTTCCAGCCACTCGTACACATCCTGCCCGGCCAAGTAGGCATTACCGGTGTCCATGTTGATTCCGATGGCCGGCGATTTGACCAGATTGTAGATACGGTCCAAACCGTCAGGCGTTTTGGAGTATTGGGCGTGTGGTTCCAGCCCGATAACAACGCCGCGACGCTCGGCGATAAAGGCCGCTTCCTGAAGCGTGTACTTAATCAACACATGGTCCTCTTCTTCGGTCGTCCACTTGGCCTTGACGCCTTCGTCAGTATTGACTACCGGCACTCCTATCTCGGCGGCAACGCGAATCGCCATTTTGATGTACTCTCCGTGAACCTCCGGCCTGCCCAAAGGCCCGTGCGACTGAAGAGCGGAAATCTTCAATCCTGCTTTGTCGCATGCTTCCTTGATTCGGTATGGGTCGTCGAACATTGAAACGGTGTGGAAATACCCGGCCTCGCTCATCAGCTCCCGGCCAAAGTGGACCATAGGCTCTATGTACTCGAAGCCCATCTCAGCAGCTTTCTCAACAGCCCACTCAAAAGGTTTGTCGCTGCTGCGAGAAAACTCCGTGTTTAGGCCAATATAGACATTACCCATTTTCATAAGCTCCTTAATTTTCTATCATCAAATCTTCTGCAAAATGCGATTCTCTTCTTTACAAATGCCACGGACTGCGCATCGGGCGGGCCAACATTCGGTTAGCTTCATTATCACCTATGAACCGTTCAGTGGCCGGGTCCCACCTGAGCTTGCGCTTCAGTCGAACTGCTATTTCCGGAATCAAACCGAGATAGGAAGCTTTGTGGCCTGCTTCGACCGGAGCTATCGGGTCGCGGCGAGTCCGCACACAATTGAGAAAATCAGCGTGGTGGCTGCCGGACTCACCTAAATGGATTTCGTTCGGCTTGATTCTCACCTCTAACAACGAGGCCGGCTCAGCCCAAATCCCTCTGCGGTTGACATGGACCCAGCCCTTGTCGCCCTCAAACCGGCAGCCCTGCTTATTTGTATTGCCGGTGTCTGTATAAGTCATTCGCAGGCCGTTAGTGTAGTTAAACTCGGCTTGCCAATCGTTAATGTTGTCGGTAAAACCATCGTTGCGATAGCTGCCTTTGCAGACGACCTCGAACGGTTCGCTGGCGAGGGCCGGACAGCCCCAGTTCGCAATATCCAGATGATGAACGCCCCAGTTGACGATAAAACCGGCGCAGTAATCCCATATCAGGTACCAGTCGGGCCAGGCCAGTCTGCCTCCGTTGTAATGTTTCATAGGGGCAGGACCGAGGTACATATCGTAGTCAAGCCCTGGTGGTATCGGTTCGGCTGTGGTGGGTTTGCTATATGTTCGCTTATATTCAGGTCCAGGCGCGGCAACCTTGACTGTGTGGAGCTTGCCAAGGTATCCGCTTCGCGCAAGCTCGCAGGCGAACCGGAACTTGCTGTCCGACCTCTGCTGTGTACCGGTCTGGAATACCCTGCCATACCTTCGCACTGCATCACGGATTGCCTGGCCTTCGGCCACTGCCACACCTAATGGCTTTTCGCAATACATATCTTTTCCGGCTCGTGCAGCCGCGGCGGCAATCAACGCGTGCCAATGGTCCGGGGTGGCAATCATCACGGCATCAATATCCTCGCGAGCGAGAAGGTCACGAAAGTCGTTGTAGGCGGCGCATCCCTTGTCCCCGTAGTGCCGGTCAACAATATCCCTGGCTTTTTGGCGGCGCTCGGCGCGAACATCGCAAACAGCAACGACCCGCACATCCTGATGCCCCATAAATGCACGCATATTCGAGGTACCCTGACCACCCATACCGATACAGCCCATTACGATGCGATTGCTCGCAGCAACACTATTGGCCTTACCTAAAGATAAGGAAGGCACAACATAAGGAAATGCTATCGCACCGGCAGCGATTCCCGTTGCTTTTTTTAGGAGCTGACGTCGATTAAAGTTTTTTTGTATGGACATCACTAAAGTCTCCTCGAAATTAACACCGCTGTGACCAAACACAGAAAACAGAAGACAGAAGACAGAAGACAGAAGACAGAACTGATTTCTGACTTCTGATTTCGGTTTATGCGAACCCTTTCAGACTTTGCATCTATATTTTTTTCTTTATGCCTTCTTGAATACTGTCCATTTCTGCTTGCTCTTAGTGCTGGCCAAAACGGTCTCTATGAACAGCATGCCCCGCAGACCATCGTCAACGTTCGGGAAGTCCAGTGCCAGCGGGTCCGGTTTTGTCCTGGTTATTCTTGCTCGCACAGTTTCGGCAAAGTTGTAGTAATTGTTGGCGAAGGCCTCAAAGAAAGCCTCGGGATGACCAGACGGCAGCCGAGTGGCTCGTCCTGCCGCAGGGCTTTTCGCAGCAACATAATCATTTCCGCGGCACCAAACCTGTACCGGCCCGTTAGGTACCCTTACGTGCAGGTAGTTGGGATGCTCCTGATGCCATTCCAGGCCTTTTTCTTCGCCATAAATCCAGATGGCCAGGTTGTTTTCTTCGCCGATGGAAACCTGGCTGGCGCGAAGGACACCCCTGGCACCGTTGTTAAAACGCAGCAGAATGTTGCCGTCGTCATCCAGCCGACGGCCCTTGACAAAAATCGTCAGGTCAGCACACATTTG
>JADFJC010000029.1 GCA_022566315.1 Planctomycetota bacterium | reverse complement strand
TATCCATAATAATATCGTTAGCTGTGCTGGTAACGCTGCTGCGTCTGAAGGTCAGGATAGGTTTGGCTATGGTGATTTCGGCCTGTCTGTCGGCGCTGCTGTTGGGTGTTTGGCCGACGGACGTCGGGCGGACATTGGTCGTAGAATGGCAAAGCCTGCCGTTGACGCGGACCACGGGCTATCTTTTCGTGTCGCTGACGGCCCTGCTGCTGTTAGTCAATGTCATCGGTGCGGCGATGGAAGATATCGGCCTTTCTCAACGATTAGTACCGGCGATGCAGGGTCTGTTCAAAAGCCGCAGGTTTGCGTTAGCACTTATACCGCTGATGATGGGAATGCTGCCCACGCCCGGCGGCATCATGCTCTCGGCACCGATGGTCCGCGAGGCCGGCGATAAAATCGGCGTCGAGCGCAGCCGGCTGGCCGCCATTAACTTCTTGTTCCGGCATCAATGGGAACCGATCTGGCCTCTTTTTCCAGTCGTGCCTCTCATCCAGAGCCTGCTTGGTATCTCAGCCTTGAGGCTCTTTTGCTACCACATTATGTTGACCGGTGCGGGTATCTTAGGCGCTATCATTGTCCTGCTGATGTTTGGCATACCGCCGAAACGTCCCGAACACCAGCAGGTCAAGCGCCACATAAGTCATCACCTGCGTGATTTCCTGCACGCCTTTTGGCCTATCGCGTTTACCGCGGTTTTATTTATTGCCTTTGACTTGCCGCCCGCGGTCGGTATCTTTTTGGCCATCATCGGATTGCTGAGGATACACAAAGTTCCCTTTGAGCGATGGGGGTCCATTTTCAAGGCTGCCCGCGAACCGGACATGGTACTGCTTATTTTCGGCGCGCTGTTTTTTAAGCTCAACCTCGAGACCAGCGGCGCCATCGGCAGCGTCGTAGAATTTCTCACAAGCGCCCATGTACCGCCGGGCTTGCTGCTGTTCGGCCTGCCGATGCTGGTCGTCTTCGCGACAGGAGTAACTATGCCGACCGTAGCGATTACCTATCCGTTTCTTATCGCCTTTATCGGCACCGGCTCCGAGGCCAAGATGGGGCTTGAAGTATTGGCTTTTTCCGGCCTGCTTTTCGGCCTTTGGCTCACACCCGTTCACCTCTGCCTGACCCTCTCGGCGAGTTACTTTCAAACCTCGCTGCTCAAAATCGTCTTTAAATTGCTGCTGCCGGCTATAGGCGTCGCTGTTACAGGCATACTGATGGCTGTCTTCTGTAGCTAAACAGGTAACTGTATTGCCGTTCCCCCAAAAACAATCAAGGCAAAAAGCCAGGGCTAAGGACTTGTAAATAAATTATCTTCCATTTTTGGCTGGCTGCGGCTTCGGCTGGCGGCCTCAGCAAAACTCGGACTACCAACCAGTAGTCCTGCGTTTTGCTTCCTTGCCAGCCTTGTCCTCGCTCAGCCAAAAACGAAACCTAATTTCTTTACCAGTCCTAAGGATTAGTTGGTGTATAGCCTAATTTTCCCCAACAACCCTTCTGCATCATGTGCAGGTCCTGATAACCTGAGTATGTCGATGGCGCCCAGCTGGTATTGGGCCCCGTGTTTTCCTCGTCTCTTGCATGCTTTATCGTATCGGTACCCTTCCACTTCCAGTGGTCGGCGTGCCCATCTGCGAATGAAAGGGTCGTTCCGTCCCCGTGCCGGACCGGAGGGCTGTCAAACCATGTCTCTTGTAGATACCAGACAGCGTAGGCATCCGAAGTCATTCTTCCTTCGTCAATAAAAACGAGTCTGAGGGCAGGCGACGGGTTGGTAATTTCGCTCATATTCTTTACGTGCGCGCCGCGTACTCCCTGGACCCATGTATGGTTAACGGCGTTCATGGAGAACATGATAGCGTATGTCAGCGGCTGTGGTAGGCCATTGTCGAGGCGCCTCCCAGTCGGGCACTTGTAAATATCGACATTCTTTATATAAGGCCACAAGGCGCCGTCTATAATCCCTTGAGTCTGAACGTCCGGGTCTGTGGTACTATACGCGTCGATCCATGCCAGCTCACCTGCGTGTTTGCCCCAGCCCGTAGTGGCATTGCTATAGCCTATAGCGCCGTTGACGAGCTTCCCGTCGTTTTCATCGGCATACATAATCCATGCAAGTCCCATCTGCTTGAGATTGCCAAGGCAGACCATGCGCTTGCCCTGCTCTCTGACACGATTCAGTACCGGCATCAATATCGCCATCAGTACTGCGATAATAGCAATTACCACTAAGAGTTCTATTAACGTGAATCCTCTTCGTTTACCCATAATAGTGCCCCTTAACTCACCCTCGACATTTCGCTGCCCGGCTGTGAGATGCTAAACCCAACCTTATCTTCTATTTTAGCTATATCTTACTTGGCGAGATATTATACCTTAAATCTGATCTTTTTGCAATTTCTAAATCCAAATATTGATTATTTATTATTCATAATTTGGGTTGAGATTCTTCGCCTCCGTCCGATTCTCCGCCTTGAATTTCGATTCCCAATAGTCAGCAGTAAATAGAAAATAGAAAATCATAATCTCCGCATCCACCCATCTACTCACCAACGAGCCACGATTCACGAGCGACGAGCCACGAACTATGCTCTAATGATATCCGTTATTTTCATAAGGCGGGAGATATTGTCGCGTTCGGCTTCTGCTAATTTGTCGTAAATGAACCTTATGGTCTCGTGAAGTTCTGGTATGACAACGTGCTCCAATACGTTGACCCTTCGGCGGGTCATCTGAAGCTCGACGGCAAGTAAGCGGGCCTGCTTTTCCTTCTCAGCCAGCTCAATCAAATTATCGAAAGCCCTCTCCAAAGCCAACAATGCAACATCCATCTCGCCGGAGGTCGTTGCAAAGCCATAGCAGATAATTTCACCCTCCATTTCCTTGCTCAGGTGCGGGACCTTCACATTCATTATATTGGCGAACTTAACGGCCAAGCTGAACTTTTTCGTGGGGACCTCAAGAGCGGCTTTGGTGGCTTCCGGCTCCATCGTCGCACGTGCTAACATAAACCGCCGGCACGTCTCTAACAGCTCAGCTTCAACACGTTTGCGCAATGGCTGAATCTCTCTGGCAATTCGAATTAACTGCCGGGAAAGCTCATCTCTCTTTTCACTGAGCAGACGGTGCCCGCGACTGGCAAGCGCCACGCGCTTACGCAGTCTTAATAGCTCCATTCGTGTCGCATTTACATTAGCTAACATACCTACCTCTACCTCCACACACTCCCCACACGTAAGTGTGGGGTTTTACGTTTTGCGGAACTTTGGCATATACTTTTCTATAAGCTGGACGTCGATACGCTTTAGCTCGGCGTTCTCGAACATACTGAGCAGCTCCCAGCCGAGGTCGAGAGTCGTTTCAATCGAGCGATTTTCATAATAGTCCTGCGAAACGTACCTGGCCTCAAACTTATTAGCGAAGGTCATATATTTCTTATCTTCTTCCGAGAGTGCGGCTTCGCCCATAATGGTCGCCAGCTCCTGGCATTCTTTGCCGCGGGCGTAGGCAGCGTAAAGCTGGTTGTAAAGGTCGGCGTGGTCTTCGCGAGTTTTGCCCTCACCGATGCCCTTATCTTTGAGTCGCGACAGGCTCGGCAAGACGTCAACCGGCGGTGAGATGCCCTTTCGGTGTAACGGACGGGACAGGATTATCTGGCCCTCGGTAATATAGCCGGTCAGGTCCGGCACCGGATGGGTCTTGTCGTCTTCAGGCATTGTCAATACCGGCACCATTGTAATTGAGCCTTTTTTGCCTTTGATTCTGCCTGCCCTTTCATAGATGGTCGCCAGGTCCGTATAGAGGTAACCCGGATACCCTCGTCGGCCGGGCACCTCTTTTCTGGCAGCGCTGATTTCACGAAGTGCCTCGCAGTAGTTGGTCATATCGTTTAAGATTACCAGCACGTGCATATCCAGCTCGTATGCGAGGTACTCAGCGGCGGTGAGCGCAAATCTCGGCGTCGCTATCCGCTCAATCGCAGGATCGTTTGCTAAATTTATGAACATAACCGCACGTTCAATAGCGCCTGTCTGATGCAGGTCGTCGATAAAGAATTGTGCCGCCTCGAATGTAATTCCCATCGCTGCAAAAACGACTGCAAACTCTTCTTTGCCCTCTCCGAGAATCGTTGCCTGCCGGGCTATCTGAGCGGTTATCTGGTCGTGTGGCAGGCCGGCACCTGAGAATATGGGAAGCTTCTGACCTCGCACGAGTGGATTCAAGCCGTCAATTGAAGATATGCCGGTCTGGATAAATTCGTTTGGATAATTGCGGGCATACGGATTAATCGGCTTGCTGTTAATATCCATACGTTTATCGGGAATGATAGCGGGGCCGTCGTCTTTCGGCTCACCAAGTCCGTTGAAAACCCTGCCCAAAATATCGGGCGAGACGGCCAGCTCCAACGGCTTGGCTAAAAACCGAACGGTACTGTTAGTAACGTCGATACCTCGCGTACCCTCGAAGACCTGGACGAGGACTTTATCGTTCTCGACCTGTAGAATCTGGCCGTGGCGTATCGAGCCGTCACCGAACTCAATATCAACGATATGTCCGTACTTGGCTTCATCGACCATCTCGACCAGCATTAACGGGCCGGAGATACTCGTAACTGTTTGATATTCTTTTATAGCCGGCATTTCAAACCCTCATAATTGACTATTGACTATTGACTATTTTCTATTGACTATTGGGTTTTGTTTTTTTCCTTAAAACATTATTTACACAGTTGAGGGATGCAACTGCTTTATGTGCTCGTCAATCGTATCTCTTATTTCTGCAACTTTGGTTACAAATTCATGCGGGATATATTTTGCCCTTGCAATTTCCTCACGGACGGGCAGTTTAAAGATTTCAGCGGTTTCAACTCCGGTCTCAATGGCAGCGAGGGCCTGCTTGTGGAAATGCAGAACGGTTTTTAACATTTCGTATTGTTTGTCCATCGAAGTGTAGGTATCTACCTTATGGAATGCGTTCTGGTGCAGGATGTCCTCACGGATGGACCTGGATGTCTCAAGTGCGAGTCTATCTTTAGGTGACAGGGCCTCTGCACCGACCAGCCGAACAATCTCAAGAAGTTCGGCTTCCTGCTCTAACAAACTCATCGCCTGGGTGGTCAACTCTTCCATTTCCAAGCCCTGGTCCTTATTTTCAAAGCACTCCTTGAGGTATTGCTTATAAAAACTGTACGAGGTGAGCCAGTCAATCGCCGGGAAGTGTCTCTTATAAGCAAGCTCACCTTTGAGCGACCAGAACACCTTTACTACGTGCAGAGTCGCCTGCACAACAGAATCGGACAAGTCACCTCCCGGGGGGCTTACGGCACCGATAATCGACAAGGCGCCCTCTCGTTCCGGACTGCCGCAACACAGGACTCGGCCGGCTCTTTCATAAAACGCTGCAATTCGGGCCGCTAAATAGGCGGGGTAACCTTCCTCGGCGGGCATTTCTTCCAGCCGGGTCGATATCTCACGCATCGCTTCAGCCCATCGGCTTGTGCTGTCGGCCATCAGGGCCACAACATAACCCATATCGCGGAAATACTCAGCTATGGTAATGCCCGTATAAACGGAGGCCTCTCTTGCTGCCACGGGCATATTCGATGTGTTTGCAATCAGCACCGAGCGCTGCATTAACGGCTCACCACTTCGAGGGTCTTTCAATTTCGGAAACTCCATTAAAACATCGGTCATCTCATTGCCGCGCTCACCACAGCCGACGTAAACCACTATATCGGCATCGATCCACTTGGCCAACTGGTGCTGAACGACTGTTTTACCGGCACCAAAGGGCCCCGGCACACAGGCTGTCCCGCCTTTGGCGATTGGGAAAAAGGTGTCGATAACCCGCTGACCCGTAACGAGAATCGCATTCGGAGCGAGCCGTTTTATTGTCTGCCTGGCATTGCGGACAGGCCATTCCTGCATCAATTTCAGCTCGGTTTCGGTTCGGTCGTCAGCAACAACGACCCCTATTGTTTCAACGACCGTGTAATCGCCTTCGTTTATTCTTTGAAGAGTTCCCTCCACACCTATCGGCACCATAATTTTGTGCTGAACAAGCATAGTTTCCTGAACCTCGCCTATGATATCTCCCGGGCCGACCTTCGTTCCATTGGTTACTGTCGGTATGAAGTGCCATTTCTTTTCCCTGTTCAGGCCTGGCAGCGCACTGCCTCTGCTCATTCTTTCGCCTTCAAGCTCTACAAGCAAGTCTAATGGCCTTTGGATACCGTCATAAATGCTTTCAATCAGACCGGGTCCTAACTCAACACTCAAAGGTGCCCCGGTGTCAACAACGGGTTCGCCCGGGCCTATGCCGGTGGTCTCTTCATAGACCTGAATCGAGGCCAAATCGCCGTGCAGCTCCACGATTTCGCCTATGATGTTCAATTTGCTCACGTGGACAACATCATACATTCGCGCACCGGCCATACCTTCAGCAACAACAACAGGCCCTGCGACTTTTACTATCCTGCCTTGTTTCGTTTCGCTCATTATCAAAAACCTTCTTTAATTGTTTTGTAAAATGTTTATACCCGTAGCCATTCTGAGCACTTCTCCGAGTGCCTGGGTTGCAAAGCCCGTAGATTCAGTAGTAAACGGCACAACGATAATACAGGGAGTGGGCATACCCTCGTAAGCCGAGAAAACTTCGTCAGCCGCCGGGGCGATATTTTCGGCGACCACTACGAGCGCATACTTTTCACTGATTATCTTCTTTGCGTTCTCGGCAATGTCACCGGCGCTCAGGCCCACCGGGTACGTATCTACCCCGAGTGCCGAAAACGGCATCACAAAATCAGTACCACCTAAAACTGCTATTTTACCTTCCATATTTCGTCGCTCGTCTCCCGGGGCTCGTCGCTCGTGATTCGTGTCTTGGGTTCAGGTTTGTCATTTTTTAGCTCGGTGGTTTGGCCTCTGCCAGAAGCGCTTTGATGTCCGCTTCAAACACGGCCTTGTCTTTATAACCCACGTACTTGCGCCGGATATTGCCTGCCGAATCGATGACGAAGGTTGTCGGTATGTTCGAAATACCACCGTATGCTTTCTGAACCTGGCCATCGGCCATCAGTATCGGATAGTTGACCCGATGCTTCAGGGCAAACGATTTGACAACACTGATGCCTTCAAGGTCTACAGAAATGCCCACCATTGCAAAACCCTGGTCCTTATATTGTTCGTAAAGCGCGATGAAATGTGGAATCTCCACCACGCAGGGTGGACACCAGGTCGCCCAGAAGTCGAGTATAACCACTTTTCCCTTGAAGTCTGACAGGCTGATCTGGTTACCTTTCAAATCCTGTAATGTGAAGGAAGGTGCGGGTTTGGCGCCGGGGCCTGGCGGGGCTTTGTCGCCAGTTGGTTTTTCTTCCGCCTCAACCTTAGCCTGGTCTTGCTGCTGTGGCTCAGGTTCTTTCTTCTTACAGCCGGCAGCGATAAACGTTAGCACCAAAATCAAACAGAATAGTTTTATTGGTTTCATTTTAATTGCCTTCCATAAAATTTCGTGTTTCGTACTGTAACCTGCACTGTTATCGATTGGCCAGATTCTTCGCTGCGCTCAGAATGACAAAAAAGGCGCTCAGAATGACAAAGTATATCTCATAATTTCTGTCTCGTTTCACGAGATGCGGTCCAGGATAAGTTTCGTATCCAGGTGATTCTTCTTGGCAGTCAATATCAACCTAACCGTGCGGATTTCGTTTTCCTTCATTAACAAAAAAGCAATAATCGGCTGAGGGCCGGCGGTAATCAGAACCGTCGATTTCAAAAATCCGGTCAAATGCTCATCGCACTGCTGCTCAACCCTCAAAAAAGATTTATTCGACGCTAAGTAATTAGCACCTGTATCAACAATTCGATGGTAGGGCGTTACAAAGAACAACGGCCCCAACGCTTCGTAGCCGAGCTCCAGACCGTGTCTGAATCGCTCTAATTCAATAAAGCCGCCTTCCAAAAAGACATTAGGCTGCTCGGACTCGGTAAATTTGAGTCGAAGCATTGTGCGAATGTTGGTCAAGTCAATCTGTATTCTAAAAAACCCGAGCAGAAAAACACTTCTTAACCGGCGTGCCTGCCTTAGATTATATTGGGCCTGGACACTATCGATTGCGTAATCAATTCGGCGAATATCTTTTTGTTGATAATAGGCCAGAACCGCCTGCTCTACCGCCTCCTGGACATAATCAGGAAATACCGGCTTGCTGAACACATCCTCCTCAGAAAATATTTGCTCAATCAGCTCAGGCGGCACGTTGCCGCCGCTGCTGTAATCTGTTCCCAACGGTTTTTCGGTCATTGTCCGCCTGACCGCCAGCCGGAGGTTCGCAAAATCATCGCGTGTCCTGAACAATTCAACAGTCGGCTCATCAAGCATTAAATCCGAGAAAAGCTCCCGCACCGCTGCCCTTCGCTGCTGCAGGATTTCCTCGACTTCCGCAAAGTCCTTACCACCTCGCGGCAGGGCGTATTCGCTCCCACTCAATAAATCAGCAGCCTGCTCGAAGTTCTCGGCGTTGGCCATATCGAGTAAAGCAGCTCTGCTAAGCATCTGTATTTCGAGCGTGCGCACCTGGGCCGTCTGGAACGTATATCGCCAGTCGTCACCACCAATAGGCGGGTACGTATAAAAATCGAGAATAGCTTGTTCAGCAAGTTCAGGCATTTGTTATTTAATTCTCAAATAGCTCTTTTGCTAATTCAATTTCCAACTCCTTGCGTGCCTGTTCCAGCAAGACCTTAATAGAGACATTTGTTTTTATCTTTCCGCGTTTTAAGATAAAGCCGGCTCCAATGTCCTGCTTTTCGTCAGACAACTTTAAGTTGCTTTTGTAATCGGAGCCTAATTCGCGGTTTATCTGCTTTATAAACTCATGGTCGATGCGACCTTCGTTTGTATCAACTACCACCTCTTCGTCGCCGGTCTCGACCGCATCGAGGAGCAGTTTTTTAATCAGAGCGCGATATTCTTTATCAGGCAAATCTTGTAGCTTCCGGCGTGCCTGCTCAAAGACTTCGTCGAGTATTTTCCTTTTCTCGGCTAAATACTCTTTGGCAATATCCATCCTGGCCGCTGCAAGGATATGTGATTTTTCGTCTTCGCCGGCCTTTTTAGCAAGAAGCTCTGTTTGCTTTTTGTATTCGTCCAGCTGCTCGGTGAGCTTAGCTTGCTCAGCAGCTTCTTTTGCTTCGGCTTCTTTTTTTTTCTTTCCAGCCTCGGCCTTGGCGTCGGCCAATATCTTTTCTACTACCTGTTCTGCTTCCATAATTTTATATCTCGTATTTCGTATCGCGTTTCCGGGATTAGGTTGGCCAATCTATGCCGAACATCAGCATAAACATTGTTACCAGCAGTCCCAGAACGGCATAGACTTCGACCATAACGGCATAGACAACGCCCGCCTTGAATGCCATTTCCGGTCTTTTTGCAGCCATCAGGATACCGCCCGAACAGACCCTGCCCTGGAAGATTGCGCTAACCAGACCGGCAAATGCGATAGGCAGACAGGCTATCAACACCTGCAGTCCCAGCGTCGTGCTCAACTCTGGAACTCCCTCTTCTGCAAAGAAGTTGAGATTGAGCATAACAAGAAACGCCGCAAGGAAGCCGTAGAAGCCCTGCGTTCCGGGCAGCACGACCATAATAAACATCTGCCCGTATCTTTCCGGCTTTTCACTCAGTACACCGGTCGCACTTTTGCCGGCGGTGCTGATTCCAATTGCCGAGCCGATGCCTGCCAATAAAGCCGCCAACCCTGCGCCAATCAAAGCCAATGTCAGTCCATAATCCATTTTTTTGACCTGCCTTTCCTACTAAAAAAAACACCATTAGATTTCTTTTTTGATATAAATGTGTTTATACTCTTTGCTGAGCGGCTCAAATAATTTTCCGCCGCCGATGAGGAACTTCGGGAAAAACTCTACATATTGAAGTCTCAAAGTGTGAACAAAAGCACTCAGCCCTGATATCGCCAGGTTAAATCCGTGTCCGCCGATAAGGACTAATATCATAGCGACAACACCTATTCCGTAAGGTATTTCACCGGCGATTTTGGCAATAACGTTTACCGCCATAGCCAGACCGGCTGTAACCATACCGAGCGCCATTAATCTTAAGTAGCTCAGCACGTCCCCCATATAGAATATCGTGCTGAACAAATTATACATTCCCATCCCTATTCGCCCGCCCCAGCCTCCTTCTCGCTGGCTAAAAAGCAAAATCATAACTGCCGGAATAAGCGCCAGGTACCCACATAACGTTCCAATTCCAGCAGGAAGCGGTCCGAACTTGCTTGCCCCAAGGAGCACAAGCGAATTGAGCATAACCAGCCAGGTCAACTGGTCACACACCGCAGCGATGTAGTCCTTTCGTTTAAGGTTGTGTGCAAGCGCAATAACCAGTCCGGCCATAATCTGAAAATAACCAACAGCCAGTGCCAAAGCAAAAAACATCATCGGTTTCTCAAGCGGGTCAAACCACATCATCTTTTCCCGTAAGGGTTTCAAAACAGGTATAAACTGCTGGATTGCGTCACCGAACCATCCGCCGGTAAGCGCCCCAGCTACCACGGTTGCGGCAGCGCAAATCCCTAACATCCACATCAGCTTTTTGTCGCCCTGCATTTTCCTTATAAAGAAAATCATTAAGGCGATAATAACAAGCCCGTAGCCGGCGTCGGTCAAACACAACGCAAAGAACAACGCAAAAAACGGCGCCAGAAATACTGTCGGGTCCACTTCAAAATGCTTCGGCATACCATACAGGCGGGTTATCACCTCAAAAGGTTTTATAATATTCTTATTCTCTATCTCGACCGGTATCTCTTCGTCTTCAGCCGGCTCGATTTTTGTCAAACTCGACGCCTCGAAACCTGATACTATTTTCTCTAACTTAGCGTAATCATTTTTCTTCACCCAGCCTTCCAAAAGGACGGTACATTCTGTCGCCGGCGCGGTATCCTTAGTCTGTTCTCTGTCTAACAGATTCTTATGATGGTCGTAGAGAATCTCTACATTGAGCAGATTCTCGGACAAGGTTGTTGCGTTGTCCACCTGGCTCTGTAATTGGTTCTCGGCCTTTTCCAGCTTTTGGCTGTGTTCGCCAATTAATTTCGCGACGGTGCCGGTCATCGGCTCGAAGCTTACCGGCTCGAACTCGGCTGACCGCAGCAGCTTTTGGACCTGGTCGGCGTTTTCTTTGAGAGCAACGATAAGACAGGCACACTTGCTGCTGTCGGTTCCTATTTGCTGGATTGCCGCGCCAGGCTCACTCAGTTTTTCTTCTGTCTGCTCAAATTGCTGGACAGGCAGTAATCCAGCCCAGCAGGTAGTCTTGTGAAGTCGGCCGATTTCCTCTACGGGTGTTTCGAGAGACGCCCAGGGACTGAGCATCTCCAGGGTGCTGTGGAGGTTTTCAATCTCGCCCTTTGTTTTCTCCATTGACGCTTCGAGCTGCTCGCAGCGGTCGATAATTTTTGATATTTTCCGGTCTGAAACAACTTTGTTATATGATTGCTCATCAACGACGGTGCGCGGTGAAAGGACGCCGGCAAGACCCTTTTGGGACTGGGCATAATTTTTGAGAAACGCAATGCTTTTTTCGAGCCGATTTAACAGCCCTTCAATATCTTTAGGCCGTTCGGCCGAGGCACCAAGCTCAGGGAAGTCCCTGCTGAGAATCGCCTCGTCTGCATTGAGTATATGACAAATACCTTCACGCTGCAGGGCTTCGAGAAGCTCGGAAGCCTGCGTGCGATGACTGACGATTAGGACTTTTGCCATTTGAGCAATGGCCATAGTTAGCCTCTTAAGTAATCCATTACCTTTGCGGCCGCTGTGGCCATTTTATTAGCAGTTTTTTCGCGCAATTGCCGGCGTTGGTCTTCGGCCTGGGCTTTAAGCCGCTCAACTTCCGCGTTTGCTTGTGACTTTGCTTCGGCGATAGCAGCTTCGGTTGCTTCTTTCCTTTGCTGCTCGGCTTTGGCCATAGCTGCGAGCCGATTCTCTCGACCTTTTTCAGCCTGCTTAGCCGCCTCAGCCTTGGCCTGTTCGATAATTTCATGGGCCTGTGCTTCGGACTGCTTGATTTTCTTTATCAGTTCCATTTCTATCCTTGATATTTACAAGCACATATATAAAAGGCAATACATTATAGTATTATTTGACAAATGGCAAGAAATAGCTGAAAGAAATTTTTTACTTATTATAAGAGTTTGTCCACCTTTAGCGCGAGCTGTTTTACGTGGGCGAGTGATTTTTGGAACTGTGCCTTTTCGGACTCGTTTAAGTTAAGCTCAATAACTTTTTCAACACCATTTTTGCCGAGGACGGTGGGAACGCCAACGAAGTGCCCGCCGGCGTTATATTCGCTGTCGCAATATGCACAGCAGGACATTACGGTTTTTTTGTCTTTGAGAATTGCTTCAGCCATCTTGACTGCGCCGGCGGCGGGGGCGTAATAGGCGCTGTAGCCGAGCAGATTTACGATTTCGATGCCGCCTTTACGTGTTCGTTCAATTAGTTCGGCGATTTTCTCCTCATTGAGCAGCTCGGTTATGGGTATTCCGCTGACCGAGGTGAATCTGGGCAGAGGTACCATATCGTCGCCGTGGCCGCCCATTAAGACGCACTTTATGTCCTCTACGCTTACGCCAAGCTCGCAGGCAAGGAAATAGCTAAAGCGTGCTGAGTCGAGCGCACCGGCCATTCCCATAACCTTATTCTTAGCAAAACCCATAACTTTGGCGGCGGCATAAACCATTGCATCGAGCGGGTTGCAGACAACAATAACGATACTGTTGGGCGAATATTTGGCTGTTTTCTCGCTGACATCCTTGACGATTTGGACGTTCTTGGTAAGAAGGTCGTCACGGCTCATGCCGGGCTTGCGGGGAAGTCCGCTTGTTATGATGACGATATTGCTGTCGGCGGTCTTTTCCCAGTCGCGGGTGCCGATGATGTTAGAATCGTAAAGCTGGACGGGACTTGCCTCGGCGATGTCAAGAGCTTTGCCTTCGGCGAGGCCTTCAATGACGTCGAGCAGGACGATATCGCCGAGATGTTTTGTTGCAGCGATGTGGGCGGTTGTTGCACCGACGTTGCCGGCACCGACTATTGTTATCTTGTCACTTGCCATACATTACCTCAGGTTATCAGGTAGTCCCGGCGCGCCGGGATTAGGCTATTAGAATATCAGGGCAAGTTTGTTTTTTCAATGCTCTGAGCTTGTTCTTTCTTATTATTTCTTGTTAATTTTCAGCGTTAACCTGCCATTCGAGGATACCGCCGGAGAAGTCTGGCTGCAACTGTACCTCCAGGCGCAGCGAGCTTGTCTGCACCGGGTCGAATTTCACATTATTGAACTTATTCTTTTCCAGGCCGTAGTCGCCGGCATTTGATACCTGCTGCCACTGGTCACCATCTTTATACAACAATCGCCAGGACTTCGGAATGCGACATCCTCCTCCGCCTGTATCGTCGAACCAGTAAACCGAAGCGCCGGAGACTTTTCTCGGCTGCTTGAAATCGTACTGCACCCATTCGGTCGTGCCTTTGTGGCCCCACCATGTGAAACGCGGAATGCTGTGGTCGTTTGAGTTCCGCGGCACTAATTTGTCGCTGAGTGCTGCGACCGTATCACTGCCCCAGCAGTGCGAGGCGGTAGTGGGTAATGGTTTGGCGGGTTTGGCAGGCGAGATCCACTGATAGGCATCGGGACCGGTGCCGATGGTTGGGAATGCTGAAATTCGCAGCCGGGCACAGCCCATCGGGATCAGCGTTACGTTTTCGGTCGGCTCATCGGATTTGGCAGGACTTGCCTGCAGCTTGCCGACCAGGCCGAGGTGGTCTTTTTGCCAGGCTGGTATCTTCTTGGCTTTTGCGCGCAGCTCGATTGGTGCGGCATTGGCTTCAAAGGGCTGGTCGTCATCGGGCCAGGCCTTATACACGACCCGGAAGGACGAGGCCGGATTTCGTTCGTTCAACAGAAGGCCGTAATTCCAGGCGGTTGTCGGATGTATTTCCCAGGCGGGCCATTTTTCGGTGCCTCCGGCTTTGACGTACTTTTCGCCAATCTTCAATGAGTAGGTGAGAGGTCCGCGATTGACCGAGACGCTGTTTTTATTTTTCACCCACTTTGTCAGCGTGATTTTCATTGTCAGATTAAGATCGACCGTGTCGCCGTCGGCCCACTTGCGGTCAATCAGGATATACGCTCCGGGACGGGATTTGACTGCTGTTTTTTTGCCGTTGATTGTCAACTCCGGCTTTTCGCACCAGCCTGGTATGCGCAGATAAAGCGGGAAGCGAACCGATTTTGCGGTTGTGATTGTCAGTTGAATGCTCTCGTCGAACGGGTATTGTGTTTTCTCTGTGATTGTAACCTCAGTGCCGTCGCCGACTTTTGCCGTAACCTTACATGGTGCATAGAGCACAGCGGCCAGGCCATTGCCCGGCGTCGCCAACCACAGATGCTCGGCGTAATAAGGCCACCCGTGGCCGGTGTTATGCTGACAGCAACGGTGACGGTACGGGTCAAACAACAGCATCGCCCCGCCGTTTTGCAGACCCGGCGACTTGTTGTGCCGGTCGCACAATATCATATTCGGGGCGGTCAGATAATGCAGCGCCTTGAGGTCGGGCGTAAATGCCGCCGGCAGCGAGTTGAACGCCACGTCTTCGCACCGGTCAGCCCATTTCGGATTACCAGTAATCGTCAGAAGTATTTCGTGTGAGAGCATCATCTCGACCATGCCGCAGGTCTCCACCGCCTGCCTGGGCCCCGTAAATCCGGGCCGGCAGTTCTCATCACCGCCGAACATCCCGCCCGGCACCTGGCCGTACATATCCCGAATCTTGCGCCAGTTACGCTCGGCGGCCCAGAGGTGATTCGGGTCCTTCGATTGCATGTAGAACGTGGCCGGCTGGCCGAAGCCCTGAGACATATTCACGTTATGCCAGTTGATTACATCCTTTTCCCATTCAGCGGTGCGCCGGTGGACTTTTTTAGCAAGGTCCAGCAGGAATTTATCTCCGGTCCGGTTGTAGAGCCAATATACGCTGTAAAGTAAATCACCACCCCGCATCCGTGGCCAATACCCAAGCAGGAACCGCTCTTCCGGCACGGTTGTGAGATATTTCATATAGTTGGTCATCAATTTGATTACCCGCTCATCATTAGTGAACTCGTAGTAGTTTTGCAGGCAGAAGAGCATAATCATATTGGGCCAGAGGTCTTCACGGCCCTGGAGGCGGGTCGCTGCGCCCTTGCGTCCCTTATCGGGACCGAACCAGCCGTCGGATTTCTGGCTTCGAAGCGCCGCCTCGATCCAGATTTTGGATTCAGTTATCATTCGCTCGTTACGAAGGATGTAGCCGCAGTTGCTGAATCCCTTGAGCCAGTAGGGAGGCTCTTCCCAGCCGTGCAGCCCTTCGCCATCAGGATTAAGCCACGCATTTTTTTCTTTCTTGAGGAAATTGCTGATCTCGGTCAGATGTCCGTGGAAACCATCGGCCTGCAGTTCGAGCTGCCTGCGCACCCAGCCGTGCGGTTCAATTGCACCTATGGGAAGTTTTATCAAAGGGCTTGGCAGTAATGGGGGACGGTTGCCTGTATAGAAATCGTTTTTCGCTTCGGTGTTTGGTTTCTCAACAACCTCAATGCGGCTATTCGCCAAAGGCTGACTGTCGGCCGGGGTGTTGTTGCCAGCCGGACAGCCGAGATTAGCCGGCAGAACAAACAGCATTAGACTGAACAATATATTTCTGGACATTATTGACCCTTTTCAGATTTAAGAGGACTAAAGTTTTGTTAGCGGTAAAACTCGCTCGATCAAAGTCATTCCTGCGCAAGGTTGTAACCCCTGCGGAAGCAGGGGCAGGAACCCAGATGTACCGACAGTCTGGATTCCGCATCAAGTGCGGAATGACAGTTCTTCAATAAATCATACATCACAAAAGATTGCCGTTTAGCCTCACAAATGGCGAACGGAAAGCTTGATTATAGGCAAAAAGCAAAACATTGCTAACGAAAAATATACTTTGCGGACATCCTGACATTTGGAAGGTAGTCATTTGACTATTACGACAGAGGGAATATCGAATATCCACCGCAAGGTGTCCTGTGGAGAACAAGGAATGTCGAACGCCGAACAAGGAAAGGCGAAGTGAAGACAGAGGACAAGCCGCGTTTTCTTGATTTTGTGAGTTGCTCTATCAGCACTTTAGCGGTTATAATCGTCTCCACAGATTTCACCGGTTATTACAGATTTCACAGATTCATCTGCGTTAATCAATTCCAATCTGTGTCATCTGTGATACAAGAAAGAGGCAAGACAAATGCGGAGATTATCGAGATTATGAATGAACAAACCAAAGCTGTTTCCGCGCCCGGCGTTAAAAATCTTAAAATTACAGTTACCTGCGACAATAACCCCTACAAGGAGGGACTGGAAGCCGCCTGGGGTTTTTCCGCATTCATAACCGGAACCGAAAAAACCATTCTCTTCGATACCGGCGGCCACTCGTTGCTCGATAATATGGAAAAATTAGCGATAGAGCCTGACCGCATAGATGTAGTTGTTCTCTCTCATATTCACCGCGACCATACCGGCGGATTGGGCAGCTTTCTTGAAAAGAATCCCAATGTTACTATCTATTTGCCGGTGTCATTTCCAAAAAAGTTCAAAGATAATGCGCGAGACCACGGAGCAAGGATAATTGAAGTCAAAGAGTCTATGCAAATTTGCGAAAATGTCTATTCCACAGGCCAGCTTGGAAGACGGATTAAAGAGCAGTCCTTAATTATCCGGACAGATAAGGGCTTGATAATAGTGATTGGCTGTGCGCACCCTGGAATCGTGAACATCGTGAATAAAGCAAAAGAGTTAATAAAAGATGATATTCTTTTGGTAATGGGCGGCTTCCATCTGGAATGGGCAACCAAAGGCAGGGTAGAAAAAATCATCTCGGCTTTTAAGCAATTGGGCGTACGCTGCGTTGGCCCCTGTCACTGCTCCGGCCACAAGGCAAGAAGCCTGTTTGAAAAACATTTCGGCAGCAGCTACATAAATACCGGCGCAGGAAAAGTAATAACTTTGGCCGACTTACAATGAAGCTGCTATGCCTGGTTATGATATGACTGAACGAAGCCAAAACAAACCGCCGACAGGAAGTTTTGAAGAAGCTGAGCAACTTGATGATGGGTTTATCCCGCACGATGCCCAACCTCTCTGCCCTAACTGTCTTAGTCTCTGCCATCGGCTGCAATATTATTGTTACAATTGTGGATCTAACGCAGTTATTAACCCGATGGCCTCTTATCTCCCATTTGTACGGATTCGGTTCAACTTCGGGGGCTTTTGCATAATGTGGCACAAGATATGGTACGAGAAGGATACATCAATAAAACGCCGGTGCTTTTATCTATTTATGATTATTATATTTGCCCCTGTCATGTTAATAGTAGGTCTGCCCTTACTTTTAATAGGTAAAATCAAGAACCCCAAGCTGCGAGAAACAGCAACAACAGCATTTTGGGTCATCGTAGTTTTGCTATTGATGGCTTATCTAATTTAAGGTTTCCATTTTGTGAGAATATTGAACTTTCTTTCTGTTTTTGACCGATAGGTTTTATTAAAGACCCCCAACCAAAGGTAAGGTCGCTTCCAAAACACAGGCGTCCCTGCGAAGCGGTTGTTTTTCAGTAGTCTTTAAGCTTTCTCATCCATACCGGCCAGTCCTCGTGCTGGACTCCGCCGGCTGTGGTCCAGGGACCCTGAGTATCAAAGTTTCGGTGCCAATTTAGCGTCCAAAGCTCCTTTAGACCGACCTTCCTCACATTAAGGTCCAGGAAGACGGTATTTATATAGCCATTGTGCCTGTTGATGCATACTAAGTGCATTTCGTTTGGCAGTATAACAAGGCCTTCAACATCAGGCGGGCCTTGAGTATGATTAGCGTAGGTATCTATGAATACACAGTCAAAAAACATCGGTATATTGTTTGCCTTTTTTTGCTCTCGAGTTCTCCAATAATTGTCATTGTCATTTTCCGGGTCACCGAGCCATTCATCCATGCCATAGCTGCCGTAATCTTCACCCGGCTTGTTCGCAAAGTTTGTCCAGCCTCCTCCTCCAGGTGTCCATCGCCAGGCTCCGAAGGGGACCTTGCCTCCATCAAGATAAGGTTTTGTTGCTGACGGACACAAGGTCAACGCCCCCCTGTCCTTGTAATATGGTCGCATTTTATCTGGCCAATCTCCGGAGGCACCGGCACCACTCGGAAACTTTCCATCGGAGTCCTCGAGATACATATGCCAACAGTAGGACCATTGTTTGATGTTGGACATACAGGCAACTGCCTGTGCCTGTTTCTTGACCCGCTGCAGCGAGGGCATCAATATCGCCATCAATAATGCGATAATGGCAATCACGACCAAAAGCTCTATTAAGGTGAAACCTCTTGCTTTGTGCACGATATTACCTCTATTGTTTACCTTGTTTGTGCTTACAAGACGAGTTTATCAGAAAGCCAACCAAATAGCAAGGCCGGTTTCTTTCTTGCACCTGTGCCCACCTGCCTGCACCTGCCCAGCGCAGGTGGGCACAGGTGCGCCGGGCAGGTGCAGGCAATCGTAATTTTCAGTAGTCCTTAAAGCTTCTCATCCATTGCGGCCAGTTCTCGGGCTGGACGCCGCCGGCTGTGGTCCACGGGCCTGCGGTGTCGAACTGGCGATGCCACTTAAACGTCCACAACTCCTTAAGCCCTATTTTCCTGGTAGAAAAATCCAGAAAAAGGCCGTTTACAAACCCATCGTGGCGGTTTAAACAGTAACGTAACATACGCCCGCCACCACCTTCAGCCCACCCCTGGCCGTCATATGCTGGAGGATCATCTACTGAGTCCACTACACCATTATAGCGCAGGGCGCCCAGGAACAAGGGCACGTACGCGGCCCCCGCCACAGCCGGCCCGCGCCAGTACCAAGATGCTTCCCCGCGAGATTCCCGGCCTGGCGGTGCATCAACACAATAGCCGTTGATCCCGTAACTTCCCTTCATTGGCTTTGCCCAGTGCTCCTGATTCATGTAGCCCCAGGCCATGGTCACACCGACGTCCGTTCCCTCGGCTCCCTCACTGAGACCATTCTCATCAACCCACGGCTTCGTCGCGTTCGGACAACAGGTAAACTCGTCATCCCATTTATAGTAGTCCCCAAGTGCGCTGACCCACCGATTGGACGTAGGCTGGGCCCTATGGCCCACCATGAATCGTCCATCGTAGTCGTCGGCGTACATCGCAAAAAACACGCCCCACTGCTTGAGCCTGTTTAGGCACACAACGCTTCTGGCCTGTTTCCTTACCCGCTGTAAAGCCGGCATCAATATCGCCATCAATAATGCGATAATGGCAATCACCACCAAAAGCTCTATTAAGGTAAAGCCTTTTCCTTTGCGCATGACAAATCCTTTCCTTCCCTTTTAGAGAAGGTTTTCTTAAACCAACAATTTTTTAGAGATGATGGGCCTCACTGGTGTATTTCTCTGCCATAATTATATCACAAACGGTCGTGGTAATGCAAGCCCTTGTCGGGAGATTTCTCCAGCACCGGCAATGGTTCGACAGGCTCACCATCCTGAGCAAAGTCGAAGGATTGTTTTGTTTGACAAATTGTGCCAAATTGTGGATAATTACAAATAGATCTTTAGAACCAATATGCAGGGAGAAAAGCAGATGCGTTTGGTTGTAAAACGAAATGGTCAAACCGTCAACGACTTTCGATTCGACCCCGATTTAGTCGGGGTTTATATCGGCAGACATGCGCACAGCCAGGTATTTTTGCCTGACAGAGCGGTATTGAGACAGCACGCTGCAATCTTTACTACGCAGGAAGGAAAATGGGTGGTCGAGGACCTGGATTCGGCCAACAAAACGTATCTAAACGATAAAGCAATCCACACAGCGGCAATCATAGAAAACTTCTGAATCCTGCTGTGCCCAGACCACGGACAACAAACGACCATTTACCGGCTTATTGTCTTTTGTATTTGCCTATCAACTGGTCCTGTCCGAGGATATGTCCTTCCATCGTTTTGAGCAGCCGGCGTTTATCGGCGCCGGCCTGGAGGCCAACTTCCGTATCGAGCGCATAAATCTTAAAGAAGTATCTGTGCGTGCCGCCGGGGGGACACGGACCGCCATAGCCGATTCTGCCAAAGTCGTTAACACCCTGCTTAGCTCCATTGGGCAAAGTCTCCTCGGTCGGGATGTTCTCCGCCAGCTCTTTGGCATCGCTCGGCAGATTAAACAGAACCCAGTGCACCCACGTACCCATCGGTGCATCCGGGTCATCGCATATAAGGGCGATACTCTTGGTGCCTTCAGGGACTGCATCCCACTGCAACGGCGGCGAGACATCCGCACCATCGCAGGTGTATTTGGCCGGTATCAAACCGCCGTCCTCAAAGGCCGAACTCGTAATCTTAATCTCCATCTTTTTGCCTTATTGCACACCTGTGCCCACCTGCCTGCACCTGCCCAGCGCAGGTGCAGGCAACTGTTTCTTGTGTCATTCCTCATTCCTCAGGAAGTTCCGTCCCTAAAAGCCCGACCAATTCAGCGACCAGCATGGCAGAATTTTTAGCAGCCATTATGTAAAACGTTTGCTTATCCAGTACCGCACCCTCATCGGCCTTATCGCTGATACTGCGTATCACAAGACACCCGATTCGGCGCTGATAGCAGATTTGAGCTACCGCTGCGCCTTCCATCTCTACTGCGTCAGCGCCGAGCTTCTTGCGCAATTCAATGCACTTGTCAGTTGAGGCGATAAAAGCATCACCTGTAACAACCACGCCCTTGACAATCTTCGGTGCTCGGTTTGTTGTACTCATCTGGATTGTTCCAAGCTCGATTTGTTCGGCTGCTCGCTCGGCTAATTCCAAAAGCCGCTCATCCGCAGGGAAGAAAACCGGGTTCTCCCAGCCGTCCAGGCGGTTCTTCACGCCTTTATGGTATAGACCCTCCGGCCAGATTGTTCCCATATCATGGTGCGCCGTTTTCTCGGCTATCACTATGTCACCCGGCTGCAACTGCTGGTTCACAGCTCCTGCAATACCCGTAAAGATTACTTTGTTCGGTTTGAAGTGCTCTATCAGCAGCGTAGTTGTCATAGCGGCGTTGACTTTGCCTATACCCGTCCAGGCAATGACAACTCTTTTGCCGCTCAGTTTCCCACTGACAAATCTGATTCCTTCGATTCTCTGTTCCTGCGTATCTGTCAGCTTATCCTCAAGCAGTGTGATTTCTATTTCAAACGCCCCCAATATTGCAGTAATCGGCTCGAAACTTACTTCTTTTACTTCTCGAACAGGTGAGCTACACGAACTAAGCAACAGAATAACCGATATGCAAACAACCGCCCCGACTGCCCTATACCTCATTAGACTTTTCTCCACATTCACACTACCAAAAACTGCGAGCGAGAGGACTCGAACCTCCACGTCCATAACGGACACCAGGACCTAAACCTGGCGCGTCTGCCAATTCCGCCACGCTCGCTTCTCGTATTGCGTATCTCGTACTGCGTATATCGTATTGCTTACCTTGCGCTATCATCCTTCGTTTTTTCTTTTACCCCTCGCTCACGCTCAGGGCTCTGTCGTCTGTCATTTGTCTTCCAACTCGGTTATCTTCTCAATGCGTTTTTCTGCCTTTTGAAGTATTGTCCTGCAGTACTTAATCAAAGCCATTCCTCTTTCGTACTGCTGCAGGCTGTCCTGTAAAGGTATTTGGCCCTGCTCAATCTTACCGACAATATTTGTAAGCTCTTTTATCGCCTCCTCAAAGCTCAATCCGCCGAGGTCATTTTTTCGCTTCTCGCCTGCCATCTCTTTTCCTTTTATTTTTTACCGCTGTTTTTTTGTAGTCAGTGTTAGTCCATGTTCCTTTTTACTTTTTTGTTACCTTACTTTCAATCAAATTCTCCTCCGCAAGCTCCGTAATTAAACGGTCTCCGATTCGGACATCCTCTAAAGTTCTTACCACCAAGCCTGTCTTTTTGTTGGTGGTGATGCTGTATCCTCGCTGCAGAACCGATTTGGGATTCAAACCTGCCAGGCGATTAGCCTGCGCTGTAAGCTGCATCCGGCTGTTATTAATAATTACACTTATCCCCTCACGTTCATCCTGCCAGTTGTTCAATTCGACTGTTTTGTTTCCCAGGAGCCGATGCGGCTCGATCCTGACAATCTGCTCATAAGCCGCCGAGAGTTTTTCACGCGCTCCGGCCAGCAGCTCTTTTATCGTTTCGGCCAACTCTGCGCTTAGCTCATCCAATTGCTGCCGGCTATTTTGAACGAGCAGAAGTGGATTTCGAAAAACCGCATTAGCCAAAATAATCTCCAATTTTTGCTGTGCCAGTTTCACCCTCGCCTTTGTTTGGCCTGTTAATCTGCGTTCCATACTAATCAACTGCCCTAAAACTTCCTGCATATCCGGAACTGCCACAACGCCTGCTTTTGTCGGCGTTGATGCCCTGGCATCGGCCACGAAATCTGCAACCGTAACATCGACCTCGTGCCCAACCGCACTTATGACAGGTATCTTCGAATCGAAAATCGCCCTGGCCAAAACTTCCTCATTGAAGGCCCATAAGTCCTCCAACGCTCCGCCGCCTCTACCGACAATCAGAACATCGAGTTTAAGCTCTTTATTGCGTCTGTTTATGTCCCGCAACGCCGCCGCGATTTTTTCCGCAGCCCCTTTACCCTGAACCGGTACCGGATAAAAAAACAGCTTCACGCAGGGCCAGCGGTAGTGAATGCTGTCGATTATATCGTGCACCGCCGCACCCGATTCGCTGGTCAGTATCCCTATCCTTTCCGGATATGTCGGAATTGGTTTTTTATGCACATCGTCAAAAAGCCCCTCGGCTTGAAGTTTTTTTACCATTTGCTCGAAAGCCAACTGAAGCGCACCAACACCTTCCGGCTCCAGCTTATCGACATAAAGCTGATATTTGCCCCCGACCGTATAGACGTCGATATGACCTGTCGCCAATACCGCCATTCCGTCCTCAGGCGAAAACTTGACACTTCTGAACTTGCTCGCCCACATAACACACGGCAGTATCCCGCTTTGGTCTTTCAGCGAAAAGTAACAGTGCCCGCTTGTATGATGTTTGAAGTCGCTTATTTCGCCTCTGATTATCAGCCGTGAAGGCAGATTCTCTTCGAGAGCCACTTTGATTAATGAATTGACCTGGCTGACCGTATATATTTGTTTTCTATTCTTCATTTGTACTACTCTGCGAAGTCGCTGCCGTAGCACGAGTCGCACACAGCTATCAAGTTCGCTATTGAACCAGGACCGCCCAATAGCCCTTTGATGGACAGCGTAACGTGAGCTTGCTTTTGCCTTTAATACGTTCAGGACTTGACCATTTACATTTCATTATATCCAGCCAGCGAACTGTAGCAGGCTTTTTCAGCGCCCTGATATTCAGTGTTACTTCACCGCCGTTGGGAAAATAGACCGCATATTCAGTACCCGGGTTTGCCAGACAGTAGGCTTCGTTAGATTTCCTGTCCGAAAGCAAATTATTGCCGGACGCACACTTAAAAATATTCATCTTATCCGTAATTAACCGCATACTCCGGATATTCGCCTGTGCCTTTTCACCCAAGCCCAGCCCCGAATCCGGACGATGGAACCGGGCTGATGCCAATCCACCGAAGATATTGCGCCAGAACCTTTCGGCACCGTCTCTGTCGTTACCGAATCTGCCGGTATCGGCACCGTAGATTTTCACATTGTTCAGCGGGCGAACGTTGTCAGCTATTCGTGCCCGCTGACGCTGCGCATTGTCCCAGTGTGTCTGTCCTTTTTGATGGTTGTTCTGTGAGATGTCCACAAACGAATAAGTTTCCGGATGGTCAAATGTTGGATTGTGCTGTGGATGCGCCAGGTCCCACTTGTCCCACATCTCCGTCGTTTGAACGCGCAGGCCGGCTGCTTTGGCTTTTGCCTTGATGTATTGCGACCAGTATTTGCCCCACTCCGGCGTTACCGATGTTTCGTTGTCCATACAGTAAAGCACGTTGCCGAACCTCAGCGAATAAGAAAGTATTTTGTCAACAAATCGCCGCTGATATTTGAGCACAGTCTTCTGATTGCGTTCAGCCGGCACCGACCAGAAAAAATTGTTATCCGTACGGGTCGGATGACTGTTGACCCGTTCAGGCAGCCCTGTCTGTTTAGCGGTGTAGTTGATATTATTCTTCGGGTTGAACGGATTGACCGCCCAGTTATCGCGATAATAATCGAAAGTCGCCCAGACTTCTATCTGAACAATAATATCCCGCTGATTTGTCAGTTTAAGGAACTTCTCGAACCTCCGCCAGTATTCTGCGTTCCACTGGTCCAGGTTGTATTTGCCGTTTACTTTTTTGAATGGCCAGACATTGCCTTGGTCTCGGCTGGACATAGTGTTGCGCACATAGTTACCGCCCACCGCCTTGAGCAGGTCCAGGTGCTCTTTCAAATTCGGAATCTGAAAAAGATTGTCGTCTTGAGTACCACCTATCAGCAGAACGGGCTTACCCTTATACTGCCAGTATGCCGGATTTGGCTTATAAATCTCTATCCTATTTGTCGAAGCGCCCGCCGCCCGGGCCTGGACGCACACCAACATCAACGTCGCAGCAAATACTGTCAGCGACCATTTATATCCTTGCTTCAATCCTCTCATAATAAATCTTTCTAATAAACAGGGTGATTACAGTTTGTGCCTTTTGGTTATGCCGATTATACACCCAAATCGCCCAGTGGTTCGTAAAACTTCTCCGGTCGGTCGCTAAGCGTGTTTGTCAGAGTGCCGAGTTTTTCGATGGTACATTCGATGCGAGCGCCCGGCTGTAAATAATCGCCTGTGGCCAAACCTACGCCCGATGGCGTGCCGGTGGCAATAACATCGCCCGGCTCCAGTGTCATTATATGGCTTAAGAATGAGACAATGTCGGCTACCGGATAAATCATCTGCGATGTATTTGCTTTCTGGCGGACCTGGCCGTTGACGGTAAGGGTCATATCCAGATTCTGCACGTCCCCAACTTCGTCGCAGGTCAGCAAGTACGGCCCCATCGGCAAAAATCCGTCGGCCCATTTGCCATTCAGCCAGTCGTAAAATTCATCCCACGGCCGTTCGGCCCTGTTCTTTACAAAAGTTACGCTGCGAGCTGATACATCGTTGGCGATTGTATAGCCGGCGATGTAGTCAAGGGCACTGTCGGCCGAAACGGCTTTGGCTTCTTTACCGATTACAATCGCAAGCTCAAGCTCATAATCTATCTGTTCGCTGTAAGTCGGCCAGGGTATCTGTTCATCGGGCCCGATTACAACCGTCGGCGGCATAAGAAACGGCCTGGGCACAGTCGTCATTCGCGGTGAATCCGAAAGTCCGACATTAAAGCCGCGGGTAACGCTGGCCTCCTTAATATGCTCGCTGTAATTGCCTGCCAAAGCGAGCGCTTTGCCCGGCCGAGGGATAGGTGCAAGAAGCCTGACCGAATCCAGAGGAATTAAACCGTCGGCTGAATCAGTCAGCTCGGCAAGCTTCGCAAGGCAGGCCGAACCTCTCTGGAGAATTTCTTTCACGCTGCGAGGCGGATTTGCACCATCCCAGGCTGATGGAATATCTATTAGCCCCTTCTCAGTCAGCATCCCACAGGAAACCGATTTGTCTTTAGAATATGTAACCAGTTTCATTTGCTTACCTTTATAAGCTTCTTAATATCGGTTATGCAGCCCGGCCGGTTCGCCAAAATTTGCCTCAAAATCTTAGCCCTGCATTTATTTTTCATATCGAAATTCTTTAAAGGCAAATTCCCATTCTTCGTATATTTTTTTCTTTATGCTTTCATCAATTTTGTGATCATAGGGCTTGTAATTTTTATATCTATCAACAAATTTTTTAAAAGCATATTGTGCTTCTTTAAATCCTTTCAATTTCAACTTTTTATATACTTGCTCGAGTGTTTTTACTGGCTCTTTAACAAAATCTTCGTACTTTATTTCCACAATATTTCCTTCTGGTATCAAATTCTTTTCCTCAAGGTATTTTCTATATATTGCCTTATAAAACTCTATTATGAATTTATCCATGTCTTCCCCATTAACATGCTGAAATGAAAATATGGGCAGAATTTTTTCATATAATCTCCGTGTGGATAAATATACTTTGTAAGGATTCCTATAAATGTGAATAAACTTTGCACCTGGAAAAGTATCTAAAAGCAATTTTATTCTACCTGTATTAACTATACTTTTTAGTAATATTCTTTTCCTATTGTGTTTATAAGTAATTTTCTTCAGCAGATAAATATAGTTCTGCTTCCATTTTTCTATGATTTCGTCGCTCACTTCTTCAAACAAAACATAATTCCTAAAATAATAATCTATTCTCCTTGGGAAATACCAGGCATGATAAAACGAATAAGGACTAAAATTTGCTATTGCATATTCATCTTCATATGGAAGACTTGCTCCCAACTCCAAATCGTCCATGGGTCTTTTTTCTGGTAAAACCTTTTCCACTATTGATTTAGTTATTTTCTCGGTTCCAAGAAAAGTCCAGGGAGCGTTGGCCTCCATTGTTGAAACAAAAGCTAAATCTTTATCCTGTACCATCAAATAGTGCAAAAAGGTTGTTCCACCCCTAAAATGTCCTACTATAAAAAGCGGAGGAGTAATCTTTATATTTTCTAATTTCTTATCAAATTTTATTTTTTCATAAATTCTAATGGGGGTCATGGCTGTCACCATTAAAGTTACGTACAAAGCTTTCGGTATAAACTGCCAATCAACCCTGAATCTATTTTCCATTAATAATTTTACCCAGTTAACGAAAGATGTCCCTGCTAATGGTTGCATACCCATATTGAGATAATAGCTTTTATCAAATTTTAATTTCATTCCATCACAACCACAACAAGCACACTTTTTGCTGGCAACGATAAGATAACAAAAATGATTTTTTATTCTTTTCTATTTTCACCCTATGGCCGGAATTTCCGATGTAAAATGATTTGGCAAGGTTGCTAAGACCCCTGATTCCATTAAACTACCAAATCCATACCAGATTTTCAACTAATTTGGGTTTCCGGCAGATTTTGCTGCCCTGACTTTTTGCACGACGTCATATCGGAAATTCGGGCTTATTATTGTCTTGTAGATTTATGTTGGTAATGGTATCAAAAATGACTTGAATTTACAGTAGGAAAATCCTTTAATATGATTTGAAGTTCCAAATTCAATAAGGAGGGCTATTCATGCCGGCAAGATAATACAATTAGTCGGATGTAGCAAGTTCACGTAAGTCCTGCAATGACAAGGAGGACAGAATTTTTCGAGTGGACAGCCTAAAAAAACTGCAAATACATCACGTTGTGACGAATGCCAAAATTTCGTCTAATTTAGCCGTCGCCATACATACGCAAGTATCCGCAGCTCCATAGTACATCCACAACTCATCGCCCCGAATTAGAAGGCCGGTCGGAAACACCACGTTTGGCGTCAAACCAGACATTTCGTATGGCGCCTCGGCTTGGAATATCCAGTTTCGTGAGCGGGCAACAACTTTGTGAGGCCTGTCTTTTTCCAACAGAGCCACACCGGTTCGATAAACAAGTTGGCCACCATAAGCCTTAACACCGTGGTATATCAGAAGCCAGCCGTGTTCCGTGAGAATTGGAGGTGGCCCTGCACCTACCTTTGCACCATCCCATGCAGCGCCCCCAAGCTCCGGCAGCACACAGTGTGGCTCACCCCAGTGCACCAAGTCAGGCGAATAGGCCGACCAGATGTGTTCCATTCCACCGGCGTCCGGGCGGTGTAGTACCGCCCATCGGTCACCAAATTTTTGTGGGAATAGCACTGCATCTTTATTGTTTGGGGAAAAGAGCAGTCCAATTCGTTCAGCATGAACAAGGTCATTGGAACAGGCCAATGCCACGGCAGCACCGTTGGGCGAGTAGGCAGTATAGGTGATATACCAGCGTTTTTCTTCTGCCAAGTATGTGACCCGTGCGTCTTCGCAGCCCCACTGTTCATACCGCCAGTTTTGCTCACCGTAGCGGAGTATTGGCTCTTGCTCGAATTTCCAATCAGTCACTCCGTTCTTGCTGCGTGCTATATAGATGTTCGAGTGTCCGGCGTGGTCTTCGACACGCAGCAGCAAGACGACCTCATCGCCCTGCTCGGTGGCACCGGGATTAAGGACAGCGGCCGCCGGGAAGGGCAAATCCAAAGGTGTAATGATTGGATTATGCTGCGACCGGGTAAAAACTCTTGTCTTCATAAGGGCGTCCCTCGATACTAACGGCATTTGTTTTATCCTGTTGCCGCAAGTCTAACAAAAAAGACAACCTCCGTCAACAATTAAAGTCGTGTCCGTATAATCTCGTTTTGAGGGATATCATAAAAAGCTGGAATTTTCGAGACAGACCTGATATTCTATTGATAATCAGGCGCAATCCCCATGTGTCGGGATAGCTGAGCAGGGATAAATTGGAATCTATGCTAAAGGGAACTTTCATATGAGCAACATCAAAAGCAGCATCGTACTGTTTTTGAGTATTCTGCTGACCAGCGGGATGTGTTATTCTGAGTTCGTCGTAGATGAGTGAAGAGATTTTGATTGTTGACGAGAAAGAGATTCTTCACTTCGCTGCGATTCGTTCAGAATAACAAGTTTTACATGTTTTCAACAGAGCATGGTGAGTAGTGATTGACCATCTAACTGATTACGAGAAGCGAGAATTGAGTTAGGGATTGAAAAATGACTATAAAAGACATCTGGGCGGGAACGAGTAACTGGCTGCGGTCTCATAAAATATCCGGCGCTGCAAATTCTCAGCCGGACATAGATGACGAAGGTCTTATCAGTCAGGACGCCGAGTCCACCGCGACGGCTGTTGACCAGGCCGGGCCTACGGGGACTCAAAGTGATAAGATTGTCGTAAAAGCGGTCCCGCCGAAGGACAAACATGAATCGCTCGAAAAACTGCATCAGGGCTTTAATAAACTCGTTGAGCAGCTGCAGGATATTAACGAGCATTTGGGCCGTCAGGTTACTCAGCATGAAAATCTGATGGGCCGAATGGAACAACTGCCCAGTTTGCTTGAGAGTTTTCCTTCAGTTGTGGAAAATCAAAGGCGGATAACAGAGCAGCTTATCGAGCAGTTGAAATCAGCCGCTGCTAAGGACCAGCAGTTCCTGGATGCTGTTGAAAAAATCCCGAATGAAACCGCCAAACAGACCGATGCCCTGGTTGATATCGACCATCAGCTTGCCGCCGCTGCCGATACAGATGTCCAAATGGCTGAGAGCTTTAATAAGTTTAACCAGACTATGGACAAACTGAACCAGAGCTGCATTGCCCAGACCGACAGTATCATGCAGATGAGCCGCACCTTCGCCACGAGCGACAGATACCTCAAATACATCGTATCCAGGCAGAACAAACGCTTTATGTGGGTATTTATAATTGCTCTGGGTATATGCGTAGCTGTTATCTTGATTCTGACCGGCATCGTCATTTATTTGAAATACTAAACCCAATATTCATTTCAGCTTTGAATTGTGCAAGACTATTGCAGAACGTTGAAGTTGAGAGATTTTTTGTCTAAACAGCACGGAAAAAACCGTGGATTCTTAAAGAACACTATTTTCTCCGGCTAATTGCCTTTTTCCTTAGCAGCAGGATAAAGCTAATAATCAATATCCCGCACAATCCCCCCATTACTGCATACTTGCCTATTTCGAGAGGGGCTTGATCCAGCATCTTTTTTTGAAGTTCCTCTATGCAGTTGTGGCCCATCACATCCAGGCCCAGAGGTCGGTATATTGATTCTCGTTGGGATTGTTCAGCCATCTTAATGGCTAGCCTATATACTTTTTCTGATTTCTTAAAAGCTCCTTGTGCCTCATAGCTTTTTCCAAGATCAGCTAAGCCTCGTTTCCAAATTCCCTGTATGAGAAAATCTTCGAATGGACTGCGTATACTTACAATAAGGTCTCTGTGAGGCTGTGGGAATTTTGCTTCTTCCAGAACTCTCACCTTTGCGTTGCTTATCTCTTCGACGTAACTGCTGAAATATTTTTTTGCTGCTCCCTCTTCAATCTCCTTTAGAGCTTTCTCTTTCTCATCCAGCTCAAAATACAAGTGCGCTTTTAAGTAATTATAGAATGCGTTCTCAGGGTCTTTGCTCTGACCCTTGTTCAGTGTAGCTAAAACAGCAGGTGCCTTTTCGTCGAGCTTTTCGCGCAATTGCTGGACGGCACGCTCAAAATCCTTGATTACGGCAGTGCCCTTACCTTCTTCTTTGAACCATCGGTATAACTCACTATCTTTGTAGAGCTTTAATTCTTCGACATTTCGCTTTCTTGCGTTAGCTATCATGCCTTCCAATTGGTCAAGAAGATCTCTTCGTTTAGCCGTGTAATAAGTACAAAGCAGATCTACCTTCATGGCCCAGGCAGTTTTATTGTTCGGGTCGATTGTCAAGACTTTTTCGTATTGGTCTATATCAGAAAAGACCCGAGTATCACCATATTCGCCATACAAAAATCCAAGTCCCAGTTGAATTTCTGCGTCATCCGGATATTCGTCTCCCAAAGCCTCTAGCCTTGGGAGAAACTCAGAAATTTTTTCCTCTGCATCCAGCCAGTCTTGCAAACTTTCGCCCGCGTGAACACGAGCAAATGTCTGACTGATAAAAGCTACACATGTCAAACAAATGGCTAAAGTCTTTCGCATTGCAAATCCCAACTTAGATTTGTTGTACCATATCCAGCCTGCTTATCATTCGCCACATCGGGAGGATCTATGACGGCCCAATTACTGCCGCTCGGATCGTCCAGTTGCTTCATCGAGAACCTCACGAAGTACTCTCTGATGGGCGAGCACCGATACCAAGTTCCGTCTATTTTTACAAGAACGTACTCTCTGAAGTCGGCTATTTGAGCAAGATATTAAGCACATCTTTAGACCGTGGATTTTTAATTTCAATCCTCGCTTGCCGATACTGCTCCTGCCACCAAAGTTTTTCTGCTTCGTGTTTCTTTCTGATTAACAATTCCAAACGGAGTGTCTCCTTTAGTAGTTCATCTAAGGGCGGTTTCTCGGCTATGTGGGCGTACTTTTTCTCATAAATCTCCTCTATTTCCTCATTTCTTACTGAAACGTTCTTAGTAATAATATCGTTTAGTTTTTTATAAAACATATCTTTCCTGCTGGATCTGCGACTATTCCTTTTCATGTCTTCGATATTGTTCGGCGCAGCAAATAGTTTTAATTTTTCTGGTGTATCAAAACAGATTTGATACAGTTTCCACTGCTCTTTAGTTACACCAGAACCTACTAATTTCTCATTATATATGACATCCTCCATAGAAGGGTTTTTCTGCCATGCTTCTAATGCTTCACGAAATGCTCGTGCACTCTCGCATATAACTGCTGCTTTTTCACTTGTCATATTTGCTTGTTGGAATATTTCCTCAACCCTATAGTCAACTTCTTCCTCACTTACGATAAGTCCTAACTCATCTATTTTTTGTCTGGAAATCACCTCGTGGATTTTGCCAGCAAGTCGGCGCATTTCATGCTTACGAATCTCTTTCTTTAACTGGCGTGCACCTAATTCCTGCGCGTAAGTAAGTTGTATGATTTTAGGATCTACCTTGATATCCTTATAGAATACTTCCGTCCCGTTTACGATGGCTACAAGTTCGTTGGTCTCAATTTCTTGGGCATGAAATAAATATCCAGTAAGTATACCAACTATACATAGTGAAATTAGCGCCAAAAACGCTATGGTACGAGGATGAATATGCATGTTTTGGATCCTTTTTTAGCAAAACTACTAAAAAACTATCCTATACTATTTAATCCGGGCACAGTCATCATGACAATGCATCGAATAAGTATAGACTACAACAAGAACAAAATCGAATATCTTTTATCTATTGACGTTTTACTGATGAAATAGCCGGGGTTAAATTTTTCTTTTTTTTGTTTGACCATTGCCGAATAGTGTGATAGCATTTTTTTGTTCTTTGAAAAGAATATAGCCTGACTGTAGGTTCTGAAGCTGTGCTTTGGGATAGTCAAATGGGAACACGGTTAAAATCCGTGACGGTCGCGCCGCTGTGAGCGT
>JADFJC010000028.1 GCA_022566315.1 Planctomycetota bacterium | reverse complement strand
CGCAGGCACTCGAGTTGATTACCGCCGTAGGCCCGCCGGACTGTGCCACAATAGCATTAGCTTTCGAGTTCATTGTAACTACTCCATTACTGTTTTTCTGAAGTCTTGCTTAAATCACCCGTATTTGGCAGAATATACACGACGCCGGTTATGATTTCAATAATTTTTAGGTATGGTGCGATAAATCGCACCAATTTCTCTATATTGTTTAGCCGTCGCCGGAACGGCGACGACAATATACGATATAGTACCGGATATTTAGCCCCCGATTCTTGAATCGGGGGTGTCGTTTAGTTTGTGCCACAGGTGCCATCGCCGGTAAGCCTGCCCTGAGCTTGTGCCCAAGGTGCGTAGTCGAACGGCGAAGTGAAGAATCTTTTTGAATTTTGGGAGCAAATTATGGCAAACTATATGATTGCGAACTTTGACGATATTGACGCTGTAAAGTGTCCATGCGGCTTTTCACGGCGGGCCTTCGTCAGCCCGGACAACCCCACGGCAACGATGCACGTGGTTGATATACAGCAAGATGCTCGCGTACACTATCACAAAAAGCTGACCGAGATATACTTTGTCCTCGAAGGCGAAGGCCAAATGGAGCTCGACGGCCAGACAGTTCCGGTAAAGCCCTATACCGCCATTTTCATCAAGCCCGGCTGCCGCCATCGGGCCGTGGGAAAAATGCGAATTGTCAACGTCTCCATCCCTGCCTTCGACCCCGAAGACGAGTGGTTCGACTGATTTCCGCTTTGCGGCTTATGCCTTATGCTCTTGCTGCCCTTTTTCCCGAAAAATACGTGACAAACTGATTCATGTTTGATAATATGTGGTTCGTGGATAGCTACAGACGACGCAGTCAAGGCGGCGAAAAAGAGAAATAGATATGGTGTGCCCCGATTTCCCGATAAAGAAGGGGAAGCGCGATGCGCAAGCGACAAGGTTTCACGTTAATAGAGCTGCTGGTGGTGATTTCCATCATTGCCCTGCTCATGGGGATCCTGCTGCCTATCCTGGGACGGGTGCGCAAGCAGGCGCAGGCAGTGCGATGTCAGGCGAATCTAAAGCAACTGGGTATAGCCATGGACATGTATCTGGCGGATAATGAGGGACGATTCCCGCTGGGGAGGGATCATACATACTTGGGGGTGTACTTGGGGGTGTGGGAGCAACTGTTTCCCTACACGTACCTAAACATCAGCCAAAAAAACCAAAACATTATGTTGTGCCCTGTTGCCAAACGAGTGGTGCAGACACCGGAAGGTGCTAAATTGCCTGGTGGGAAGCACCATGCCTGGCGGGCTTCACCATATGGGGATCCCGAACGTCCAGAAATGACCGGAAGTTACGGGTATACTACCGCATTCTTTCCGTCTCCTCTTATAAGAGGCGGTTGGATAGATCATTGGGGCAAACCTTCGCATGTCAAGCGGCCGTCTACTGTTCCGATGATCCTGGATAGTCGGTCGACTGTAGCAGGACTGTGGGAGGAGCGGGAAGAAACCCATCCTCCGCTCGATGACGGGGAGGTTACCTACTCCCCAAGGCAGATCTTTGATAGTAGTATTTACTGTTGTATTGATCGTCACAACGGTCATGTGAACGGTCTCTTTGTGGATTACTCGATCCGTAGAGTCGGTCTGAAAGAGTTGTGGACGTTGAAGTGGAGCAGGCACTTTAATACGGCCGGCCCCTGGACCCGGGCCGGCGGGGTTCAACCCGAGGACTGGCCCAAATGGATGAGGAGATTCAAAGACTACTGAGAACCCCGCTCAAACGCCGCGGGGGCTTAAATGCGATGAAAACAACGTAAGCTGCTTGTAGAAACTGAAACTAAAACTAGGGAAACTATGGACAGTCACCTATTAAATCAACGCCACACCTGATTGTCAAAATATTAGCCCGCTAATAGTCGAAGTCACAGATCCGCCTACGGCGGGCCCAACAAACGCCCAAAACATGAACCGCTAATCAAAGATGTCCTCTCTCAGTAATCAGAAATTTACACAATTGAAGCGGAATTTTCAAGAAAAAATAATAATTCGTATCTCGTATCTCCCTTCGACGGAGTTTACCCTGAGAGTAGTCGAATGGGCTCAGTACAGGCAAGAATCCAGCATCTCGGAGCTCTGCGGAGACCCCTTAGGGGAAGAATCCAACTTTAGCTCACTTTAGGCACTTTATCCGCCACGGCGGATTTAGCTCACTCCTCACCATTCGTCTTTGGTCTTGAGTCTCGTGTCTTAATATCCGTTAAGATAGGCAAGAATTCAGCGAGAAATCAACCAAAAGCGTTGATACCTTCGAGCAAAAATCAGAATTTTTGAAAATTTTTTAACTGCCTTACTAACATCGAGTTACGAGAATCTCAAATCGAAAATCGAGGACTTTTTTCGTATCAAAAGCGCAGGTAGCTCTAATTATAGAGGCGATGTTTTTTTCGCCTCCGGCAAAAAGCAGCCAAATACTAAATAGTAAATCAGGGGGAATTACCAATCATGAGCATCTCGGAGCTCTGCGGAGACCCCTTAGGGGGAGAATCCAACTTTATCCGCCGCGGCGGATTTAGCTCACTTTATTTTACTTTAGCTCACTTTAGTCACTTTAGGCACTTTAGTTCACTTTATTCTCCTCTACATCTGTCGAGAACCCTCTACAAATCAACTACTTTTATGCAAAACAAACCCAATTTCCGAAAAAGTCAAATGAACGTAAGTATCTTTTCAACAAAGGATTATGAAAATAAATCCAATTGGACACTTGGTGAAAACAAACCCAATTCAAACCCAATCAAACCCAATCTCCAAAAAGCCAAAATGAATATAAACTCATTTATAACAAAGGTTTACAGAAAAAAAGATGATTTCGCAGTCCGAAAAAACAAACCCAATTCAAACCCAATTTCCGAAAAGCCCAAAATGAACGTAAACTTATATGTTATAGAGGATTATGAGAATAAAACCGCCTTCAGGCTCGAACAAAACAAACCCAAACAAAGCCGAGTCCTTTTCTATCACCTTTTTTTCCTGTGCTTTTTAAACTCAGCTAATTTTTCGCGAAGGTTACTATCCACCAACGCCAAAAGTTGCTCAGCCAATATAGCCGCGTTTTTCGCCCCCTGCCTTTCCGATAGCCGTAGTTGCTATCGGCACCCCCGGACGACTCAAGGTTTAATGAGAAAAAGATTGACACCCGGCACTAAGCGGTGAAAATACCGTTTAGCTTTTGGGATTTTACGTTACTGACCGCCCCAATTTTAGTCCGCTGTTTACAAAAAGACTCTATATGACGAAAGGACGAACTCTATGTGGCTGTTAATCCTTCTTCTGCTGGCTGTCGTTTTCATCATTATTGCAACAACTAAACTGAACCTGCACCCGTTTCTTGCACTGCTAATCGCCGCTTTTGGATATGGAATCAAGTTTTATGAAAGTCATCATTGCAACCGACTCGTTCAAAGGGACTCTCACAGCTTACGAGGCCTGTGAAATCATCGCGAAAGCCATTTGCGAATCCGCACCCGATGCTCAGCTTGTCATAAAACCAATGGCCGACGGTGGTGAGGGCACCGCAAGGGCAATGATTCAGGCGGCTAACGGCCGATGGGTTCGGCAAACGGTAATGGGTCCCCTGCCGCAAATGCAGGTCGAAGCGGGCTTTGCCTGGTTCGACGATGACAGAACTGCTCTTGTCGAGATGGCCTCGGCCAGCGGACTCGAACTGCTTTCGGTCGAGCAGATGAACCCGCTCAACACGACCACCTACGGGACAGGCCAACTGATAAAAGCTGCACTGGAATACGGTGCACGCAAAATTCTTTTGGCCGTGGGCGGCAGCGCAACTGTAGATGGCGGCCTCGGCGCGGCTATGGCTTTAGGCTGGAAGTTCCTCGACAACCAGGACAATCCTGTCCCCCTTGGGGGTGCGGGCCTTGAGAAAATCACAAAAATAGTCAGACCTGAAAACCTCAGCCTTGTTCCGGTAGAAGTCCTCTGTGACGTTGACAATCCGCTCTGCGGCGAGCATGGCGCAGCTAAAGTCTATGGCCCCCAAAAAGGCGCAACACCCCAAATGGTAGAGCAACTTGAAAAGGGTCTTGCGCATCTGGCCGACCTCGTCGATAAACAACTCCAGCGTGATATCGATGTCCCCGGCGCAGGTGCAGCCGGCGGATTGACTGCCGGCGCCATAGCCTTTATGAATGCCATTGTCGTATCCGGCATAGAAACGGTAATGGCCCATAGTAACCTCCGCGCTGAGCTTGAATCCGCCGACTGGGTCATTACCGGCGAAGGCTCCTTCGACCGGCAATCGCTTTATGGAAAAGTCGTATCCGGAATCTTAAAGATGGCCTCACAATCACACACCCGCCTGGCTGTGCTCGCAGGTCAGGTTAATATACCGCAGCAGGAGTATCAAAAAATAGGAATCGCCGCTGCTATATCATGCAGAGAAGATAATATGTCACTCGATTACGCGCTCGAAAACAGCCGAACATTGCTCTACTCGGCTGCACAACGTTTCGCAAAGCAATACCTGTCTCGGCTTGATGTCTCAGTAAATCCACATTTTGCTTTCTTAGCCCGGATATTCCATTTGATTTTTCGGTTTTCCTCTTGAAAATGACTGAGGATATGTTATGTTGTAGTATTCGTTTATCGTAAGCTTTTTGGAGGAGATAGTTCAAATGGCGTTCAATCAGCTATATTTTCGTAAAGACAAGTCTAATAGGGTAAATGTGCGCACCCCGCACCAATTGTCCCCGGCGGATGCTTGCCTCCCTGGTGGCGGCCGGCAACCCAGTGCTCTGGTGCAATTGGTGCGGGGCAGCGTGAAAATATTAACAATTTTTGAAAGTGAAGTAAGTTGAAAAAGAAATTCGTTTTTGTCCCGGCAATGGTAGTTTTGTTTGTTCTTAGCCCCTGGGCTTCAGAATCGGCCTTTGCCGATGCAGACCCCCCGACAGCGGGAACTTTTACGATAGCTGTTTTGCCCGATACTCAGCATTACTCCCAGAGTTACCCTGCGATTTTTACCAGTCAGACCCAGTGGATCGCAAATCAGAAAGCTCAGCACAACATCGTGTTTGTGCTTCACGAAGGAGACATAACTAATAATAATAATGCCACCGAGTGGGGAAATGCCGACGCGAGCCTAAGCCTGCTCGACGGGGTTGTTCCCTATGCCCTGGCACTGGGAAATCATGACATGGGTCTCGGTGGTTCGGCCAATAACCGAAACACGATGCTCAACACCTATTTTCCCGTAAGGCGTTTCCAAAACCTACCGACCTTTGGTGGAGTCTATGAACCTGGCAAATTAGACAACAGTTACCACCTCTTCGACGCTGGTGGCATGGATTGGCTAATCCTCGCTCTTGAATTCGGACCACGTGACCCCGTGCTGGACTGGGCAAATCAGGTCGTTGCCGATTATCCAAACCGTAATGTAATAGTGGTAACGCACTGTCATATGAATTACGACGATACGCTGGTCGGCCCTGGTGACAGTTATAATCCTCACAATTATGGCGTAGCTGGCGCACCAGGCGGCGTCAATGACGGGGAAGAAATGTGGGACAAATTTGTGCGTTTGCATCCAAACATATCCTTTGTCTTCAGCGGACATATTCTGAATGACGGAAAGGGCAGGCTGGTGGGTATCGGCGATAACAGAAACAAAGTTTACCAGATGCTGGCGAACTATCAGATGTTGACAAATGGCGGCAATGGATACTTGAGACTTGTGGAATTTGACCTGAGTCAGCAGAAAGTACGAGTCAAGACCTATTCACCCTATCTCGACCAACATCTGAGGGACATACAAAACGAATTCGAGTTTGTCTGGCAAGTGTCAATTATTCCTATCGTTGACTTTAACGGCGACTTTAAGATCGACATCGAAGACCTGATTATACTTATTGAACACTGGGGCCAGGATGAGCCATCCGTTGACATTGCCCCACCACCTTCTGGCGACGGTATAGTGGATGTCCAGGACCTGGAAGTTTTTATGAGTTACTGGGGACAGGATGTATATGATCCCACACTCATCGCACACTGGAAGCTTGACGAGACAGAAGGCAGCATAGCCCAAGACAGCGTCGGGGACATTGACGGGACCCTCAATGGTAATCCTGTCTGGCAGCCTACGGCGGGTAAGGTAGATGGGGCACTTGAATTCGACGGGATAGATGATTATGTTAGTACCGAGTTTGTGTTGAATCCAGCGGACGGCCCGTTCAGCGTATTTGTCTGGGTCAAAGGAGGCGCACCGGGTCAAGTTGTCATTTCACAAACAGAGTTAGGCGGTGCGAACTGGCTCCTTGCGGATTCATCCGAAGGTAACTTGATGACGGAACTGAAGGCTAAGAGCCGGGGTGCCGCCGCACTGCTGTCACAAACAGTCATTACCGATGGCGAGTGGCACCGCGTTGGCTTTGTGTGGAATGGTTCCCAGCGAACCCTCTACGTTGACGGCGTCGCCGTGGCTGAAGACACCGAGCCGCAAGACCATTTCGTAGCTGTGCATGGTGGCCTATATTTTGGTGCCGGCAAAACGCTTGATGCAGGCAGCTTCTTCTCCGGCCTGATTGATGATGTTCGCATCTATAATCGGCCAGTGAGGCCGCAGGAAATCGAGGCGCTGGCACGTTAGGCCACCTAAGAAATAAGCTTTTTGGAGGAGATAATCCAAATGGCATTCAATTAGCGAAATTTTCGTAAAGATAAACCTAAGCCTTTCTAAGAGTGCGCATAGTGTGCGGAGAGACAATAGACACTTTTTGAAATGGCAGTAAAATGAAAAAGACATTTTTACTCGTATTGGTTTTGGCATTGGGTTTGCCTGCGGGCGTCGCGAACGCAGATTTCACGTTCGGTACTCCCACGAATCTTGGGCCAACTGTCAACACGTCAGTTAACGACCTTACCCCACGCATGCCGGCCGACGGCCTGTCGCTCTACTTTGCCTCCAACCGAGGAGGCGGCTCCGGTGGTTACGACCTATGGGTAATGACGCGGCCAACGACAAGCGACCCATGGGCTACCCCTGTGAATCTTGGCCCGACGGTCAACAGTTCGGCTGCCGACTATTCGCTGAGCATCTCGGCCGACGACCGGACGCTCTACTTTGTCTCCAACCGAGGAGGCGGCTCCGGTGGTTACGACCTATGGCCTAACGACGCGGCCAACGACAAGCGACCCCTGGGGCACCCCAGTGAATCTTGGCCCGACTGTGAACAGTTCGGCTAACGAGTGGGCGCTGGGCATCTCGGCCGACGGCCGGGCGCTCTACATTGCTTCCAACCGGCCCGGAGGATATGGTTCGTTAGACCTTTGGGTGACGAGGCGGACAACGACAAATGATGACTGGGGCGAGCCCGTGAATCTTGGGCCAATGGTCAACAGTTCAGCTATCGACGGTTATCCGGCCCCCTCGGCCGACGGCCGGACGCTCTACTTTAGCTCAAACCGGCCCGGCGGAGCCGGTGGCGTCGATCTATGGCAGATACCAATGACGCCCATCGTTGACTTCAACGGCGACGGAATTGTTGATGCCGCAGACATGTGCATTATGGTTGATTATTGGGGCACGGACGAGTCATTGTGCGATATTGCCCCGATGCCCTGGGGTGACGGCATCGTAGATGTCCAGGACCTTATTGTCCTTGCTGAGCATTTGTTTGAGGACGTGGACGACCCTACACTTGTGGCGCACTGGGCACTGGACGAGATAGAAGGCGATATAGCATCTGACAGCGCTAATGATAATGATGGTACTGTATATGGAGACCCGGCCTGGCAGCCTGAGGGCGGGATGGTAGATGGTGCATTGCAGCTTGACGGAATCGATGATTATGTCAACACGCCCTTTGTGTTGAACCCTGCGGATGGTAAGTTCAGCGTATTTGTCTGGATCAAAGGCGGCGCTCCCGGCCAGGTGATTCTCTCTCAGGAAAGCGGTGTAAACTGGTTGGCGGCCGATGCCGTTGATGGGGCACTGAAAACAGACCTCAGAACACCAGCATGGAAGGGCCGAAGCCCCATTCCGGCGGGACCTCCGCTGATTTCCCCAACTGTGGTTACCGATGGCGATTGGCATCGAGTAGGCTTTGTCAGGGACGGCAGCGACAGGATTCTCTACGTGGATGATATCGAGGTGGCCCGTGACACAGCAACCAACCTGGAGTCTGCGAGTGGCGGTCTGTACATCGGCGCTGGAAGCGATTTAGAACCGGGTGCCTTTTGGTCCGGCTTGATTGACGACGTCCGTATCTACAGCCGGGCACTGGCCCTATAAATAAATTGTCCGCTGGTGGATTAGGACACTTTGGAGCAAGAGACAAAACGCCTATGATACTCAAAGGGCTGGAGGCCTGGCTTGCATAGTTTCCGGAGGGGTAATTACCCCTCCCTTACGGTCGGCTCGTGCTACGTAGCTTGTGCCACAGGTAGCGAGTACTTCGCAGAGCAGCAGGCTCTGTTTGATGAAGAAGAAATTAAGAGTTCCCTACTTGTGCTCTTGTGCGTATTCTTTAAGCCACGAGGCTTTTGACCATATCGACAGCCGAAGCGGCGTCGGCTGCGTAGCCGTCGGCGCCAATTTTGTCTGCGTAACCCTGTGTTACCGGTGCTCCGCCTATCATAATCTTGGCTGAAACACCGGCCTCCTTTAGTGCCCGTATAGTTTTTTCCATACCGGGCATTGTCGTAGTCAAAAGTGCACTCATGCCGACCACGTGGACGCCCTGAGTCTTCACCTGCTCAACAAATTTTTCAGGCCCGACATCCACGCCGAGGTCAATAACTTCAAAACCGGCCCCTTTGAGCATCATTGCCACTAAATTTTTTCCGATGTCGTGCAAATCACCCTGGACGGTTCCAATTAGAAACTTTCCGATAGGCTTGACGCCGGCCTTGACAAGTTCCGGCTCAAGAATTTCCATCGCCATTTTCATTGCCCGTGCGGCAATAAGCACCTCAGGTATGTAAATCTCATTTTTTTTGAAACTAGCGCCGACGACATCCATGCCCGCAATTAGTCCTTCATTGAGTACACTTTTAGCCGGCATGTTTTCTTCAAGAGCGGCCTTTGTGATTTGGACCGCAGTGCTTTGGTCACCTTTTATAACTGCATCAGCTAATGCCTTCAAATTCGCCATCTCAGTTCACCTCAATAAAACAAGCTATCCTGCTTACATCCGTTCATTCGTTTTTCAGACGACTAAAATCGCAATTAAACATTATTTCACAGTTCCAAACAAGCGCTAAATTAAATTTTGTCTGCAAAAAAAAAGCTGTTTTTCAGTACAAACAACAGCACAAAAAAGGGGAAAAGGCCCAATTTTATTTGACAGGTGCCATATAATAATATATCGTGCTGCTTTTATTGTTTTCGATTGTTTGCCCATATTAAATACGAGATACGAAAAAATGAGTGATTACATAGTTTTGGTGAAACAGGTTCCTGACGTATCGCAAATCACTGACAATGCGTTCGACCCCGAGACCGGGACACTCATCCGAACCCGATTAGCCAGCGTGATCAACGAGCTGGACACGCAGGCATTGGCTTTTGCAAACTACATGAAAAAAATCAGCGGCGAGGCGGACAGCCAAATCATTGCCTTGACTATGGGCCCACCAATGGCTGAAGAGGTCCTGCGATACAGTCTGAGCAGATGCGCCGACAAAGTGGTGCTGCTGACCGACAGAGCTCTTGGCGGAGCAGATACCGTTGCAACGGCGAACCCTTTAGCATTTGCTGTTAGAAAAATAGTCAAAGAAATCCTGAAAAAGGACAATGATTATTATGTGGTATCCGGAATGCAGTCGGTCGATGGCGACACTGCTCAGGTGCCGCCGCAAATAGCCGAGGAGCTGTCTCTGCCGTGTATAGCTTATGTTACCGATGCCGAATTCAAAAATAATCGTTTTGAATTCACACGCATTATCAGCGGAGGCAGCCAGGTGGTTGCCGCCAAGAAACTTCCGGCCGTGATAACTGTTGCCAAGTATGAGTATTCCCTGTTTGCAGCATTTGCAAGAACCCGATGGGCAAACGAAACGGAGGTTATTACCTGGGACAGTGAGGACATTAAGGCTACGCACATCGGCGTTAAAGGTTCCAGGACAGCCGTGATTCGAGTCTTTCCGCCGGGCAAAAGCACCAGGAAATGCCAGCAGCTCAGCGATGCAAAATCGTTGGCCAAGGTGCTCGCTGAAATCTTCAAGGGCGGCAATGGCGAGGCCGGCGAGAGCGCTGAGGCCCAGGCAGGTCGCTATGTTTTGCCTGACAAACGAGCAAGTCTGCTCGACAGAAGCTTCGAGGGAACCAAAAAGGAACAAGAGGACTATAAAATTTTAGCCACCAAGCTCAAAGAGCTCGGGATAAAAGATTCCGACCAGATTGATGAGGCGGCCAGGAAAAAGATTCTGGCCGCAACAGGTGAGCATTTCCATAAAAAAGCATTAGAGGATATGATAAACGGTTTGAAGCTGACCGAGCCGGCCTTTAAGGGCGAGGTTTGGGTCGTAGCCGAACACAGCGACGGCGTTGTACATCCGGCGACGTTTGAGCTTACCGGCAAAGCTCGCGACCTTGCCGATTCGCTCGAAACCAAAGTGGGCGTATGCTTAGCCGGCTACAATGTCGAGCCTATGGCAAAAGAATTAATCGCCGCCGGTGCGGACAACGTCTATGTAATCGAGGACAAGCTGCTGGACGTATTTGACCCCACCGCCTATCGCAAAGCCGTTGCCGATTGTGTTAGCACATACTGGCCTCAAATCGTACTTTATGCCGCAACACCGCAAGGCCGAATGCTTGCACCGATGGTTTCATACAGAGTCGAATGCGGTCTGACTGCCGATTGCACCGGGCTGGATATCAGGGATGGTTCACGAACGGGCAATATAGGTATCCTGCTGCAGACCCGGCCGGCCCTCGGCGGCAATGTTATGGCTACCATCCGCACGAAAAACTCAAAATCGCAGATGGCTACCGCAAGACCGGGCGTTATGAAGAGAATCCCCTCTGACCCGTCAAGAAAAGGCAACGTTATCAAACACAAAGTCGAGCTTTCTAAGAACGACGTCAGTCTGGAAATTATAAAGACGGAATTGGGCACGGGTGATGTGAACTTTGGCGCCGATGTGATTGTCAGCGGCGGTAAAGGTATGCAAAGCAGAGATACCTATGAACAGTTCGTAGGCGCACTTTGTGAAGTCTTAAGCAAAAAGCTGGGTACGCAGGTCGAAAGAGGTGCTTCGCGTGCAGCGGTCGAGCAGGGCTTTATTGAACGAGTGCATCAGGTCGGACAAACCGGCACTTCTATCGGCCCGAAACTTTACGTTGCTTTGGGAATATCCGGCGCCATTCAGCATATGGTAGGGGTCGCTAACACCGAGACTATAGTCGCCATCAACAGCGACCCGAATGCGCCGATATTTAAGCAGTGTGATTATTATATCGTCGGGACAGTGGAAGATACGGTGCCTCAATTGGTGCAGGCATTAGAGAGTGCCTAAAGTGTAAAGTGTCTAAAGTGAACTAAAGTCAACGTGGTTATCAGGTTACCAGGATATCAGGTTAACTTTGTTTTTTTCCTGGTATCCGGATTCCCTGATAATCTGCACTCTGATTTGCTGATATCCATATTTTAGGCACTTTAGCTCACTTTATGCACTTATACTCCTGCACATCTATATAGGACGTGAGAACCTGCCTGCTCCTATAAAAACCCCCACAAATGTAAAGGTACTTTGGGTATGGTCTGTGAAAAGAGAACTTATCTAAAGCGGCTTTTCTGCAAGGCCGATAGCATAAATATCGTATTGGAGGCAGGAGGTCAGGAACCGGGTATCAAGCAAGAGGACAAGTGATGACAACCCACTCAAGGGAAACAAAAGTTCTTGTGGTTCTGGGAGTTTCAATCACACTGGGCGCAATAATTCTAAATGCACTGGGCCATAATCCTCCATCCGCTGGTGCATTTTGTCTTTCACGCTATTACCGTCTCGGCTCTGTGAAAAAATCCATACTTTCTCGTGCCGACCAATTGCCGGGACGCTGGAGCCGAATCGAGATTTATGTAATCGTGCCCGAATCCGGCAACATTAAGTCCGCCTATGTCGGATTGAGCGATGTGGGCGGGGATGAGCATATTAACTGCCACTTCGTTATTTGCAATGGTCGTGTCGGCCACGACGGCCAAATAGAACCAACCGAAAAATGGCAAAGACAATCGTCCATCTTGGCTCGGCCAAGCCGAGACAGGTCGGTCATACCCAGAGAGAACTGGAACGGTGAGCCGCTCCTGCCAGTGACAAGCGTGGGTGCGTTATCTGGCCGGTCAAAATACCAGAGGCCCACGGATTTTTGCGAGACACCAACCGAAAAGACTATTTATATCTGTGTTATAGCCGATGACAAAGCCGTCCCCCCAACCGATTTTCAGATAAGAAGGGCAGAGGCGCTGGTAGAAGTGTTGTGCAGAAAGTTCGACATTCAGCCTGAATCCATCTGGTACCCTGACGACTGGCGGTAGCAAAGACAGAAGACGGAAAACAGAAAACAGAGGACAGAACTTCCGTTTTCGGTCTTCTGACCTCTGTCTTCTACGACTATTATAGGACCTAATCAGGTCGACTGATAACTGATAACTGGTAACTGGTGACCGGCAATTGGTAAAAGGTAAGTGGTAAATGGTAATAACCAATAACCAATTACCAAAATAATATGGTGAATGATAAACTGCCCTATCTTATTGTCAATAAGATAGTTATGGTTATTATTGCAGTCAAATCGGTTGGCTTGAGAGCTTTTAAATTCGGCTGGTTTTATAGAAATGCCACAATACGAAGTGCACGGCAGGTATCCACATAAAGACAAATCCACTTAAAGTGATTTTTCTGTAAAGCCGAACTACATATTGCTTTAGCATCTTGGCAGGATGCCCGTTGTCCCGGGTTCTCCGAGCAACGAAATATTGTGATAAGGAATTCTCATCCCGATAATGCCAATCGAGATGTGAACCCAAAACGAATGGAAAGGTGATGGCGCACGATAAGTAAATATTTAGGAAAGAATTTAAGGATGAATCGAAAATGATAATGGACTCAATATTAGGCTTGTTCAGTATGGATATGGGCATCGACATGGGTACGTGCACTACCCTGGTTTGCATCCGCGACAAAGGTATTGTCCTCAACGAGCCCTCCGTAGTTGCCGTTCGTAAAGGAACCAATGTTGTCCTGAACAACGGCGAAGCCGTCGGCGTGGTTGCACGTGAGATGTTAGGCAAAACGCCAGGCTCAATCAGTGCAATAAGGCCTCTCAAAAACGGCGTAATCAGCGACTTTGAAGTTACCGAAGCGATGCTGAGCTACTTTATCAGGAAAGCACACGGCAGGGGAGGACTTATCAGGCCTCGAGTTGTAATCGCCGTGCCGGGCGGAATAACCGATGTTGAACGACAGGCGGTTATAGGTACCGCCGAACGTGCAGGTGCACGGAAAGTCTATCTGGTCGATGAACCGATGGCCGCGGGAATTGGAGCTCAATTGCCAATCGCCGAGCCTACCGCCTCAATGATTGTCGATATCGGCGGAGGAACCACCGAAGTAGCCATAATGAGTCTGGCCGATATTGCCGCCTCCGAATCAATCCGCACCGGCGGCGACGATATGGACGAAGCAGTAATCAACCATCTTAAGAAAACTTACAACCTGCTCATCGGCGAGGCACGAGCTGAAAAAGTCAAGATACAAATTGGCTCCGCCGTCCCGCTGCAGGAGGAATTGACGATGGAAGTGGCCGGCAGAGACACCATCTCTGGCATGCCGAGAAAAATCGTTATAACGAGTGAGGAGGTCCGTGAGGCCCTGCACGGCTCCATTGCTATGATTATAGATGCAGTTGCGTCAACGCTGGAAAAGGCCCAGCCTGAATTGTCCGCTGACCTGATAGACAACGGCATACACATCTGCGGCGGCGGGTCACTGCTGCGGGGAATGGATACAGCATTGGCAAATGCAACCGGCTTGAAAGTCAAAAGAGTCGATGACCCCCTCTGCTCGGTGGCCCGTGGTACCAGCGTATATATAGAACATCTGGAGTTGTGGAAGGATACAATGAACCATAATGAGCATGGATGGGAATAATTCATAATGCGGTCGCGCGTGATACGAAATACACAGTACGATTATGGCGAAGAATGTGACCAAAGTCTCCGGACGAATGTTATTTATCTGGTTTATGTTAGCCGGGCTTATTTTCCTCTTTGCTCCGCGGAAGCTGACAAATAAATTCCAGTTCGGATTTGTTCGCATTTTTCGTTGGCCTTTAAGTATTGGCAGAAACATTTCGCTTTCCACATCCCGATTGGTAGCATCGGAACAGCACTTGCCCACAAATCTCATTAGCCGCGAGAGATACAGCAGGCTCCATAACCATCTCGCCAACATTACAGAATGGTTGAAGCAAGAACGTCAAAAGGTTGAAAGGCTGTCGGGACTGCGGGACAGACCTGTTTGGAAAGGTGTGGATTTTGTGTTAGCTGATGTCATTGCAGCCTCTGTTAATGGATTTCGCAGTGAGCTTGTTATCAACCGCGGCCAAAAAGACGGTCTGGCTAAGGACCAATTCGTTTTGGCCAACGAGAGCATCATCGGAACCATATCCAAGGTGGACACCCGCACAGCCCAGGTCAGGCTGATTACCGACCCGGCATCCAGAATAGCAGTAAAGATAGCAAAATTAAATATGAACAGGATAATGCAGGGTAATGGTAACAGTTCCGCCAAGGTCCAACTGGTCTCGACAAAGTACAAAATCAAGGTTGGCAACGTCGTTTACGCCCAGAAAAAGCCCGGATTCCTGAGTATACCTGTGATTGTTGGAACGGTAGCCCAACGCAAAAGCAATGATGAAAATCCCCTGGTCTGGGATATAACGGTTAAACCTGCCTGTGATATAGAGAGCCTGACCGATGTAGCTATTATCGTAATGAACCCACGGTAGGGGCCTGTCGCGACGGGCAGGCCTATGTGCCTGCCCATGGCCACCACATCGGGTTGCTCCTACGATTGATTCTCCCGCATTCAATCCACCCGCTTGAGCAGGATTCTATTGCAATACCGACGTGCTTCGTGTAGAATAATTTTTGTGATGCACGTGATATGTTTTTTCTGAAACAGCATCGGGTAATAAACGTTCAATAGCGGTACCAGAATTACCGGGGTGTAGCTCAGCTTGGCTAGAGCGCCTGCTTTGGGAGCAGGAGGCCGTAGGTTCGAATCCTATCACCCCGATTTCATAACTCCTTATTTAGCAAAAAGATTGTGAGAAATCATTCCTGTGTCATTCATCTCGGCAAATACTGTGCTACACTTATGACTACACTTTTAACTTTATTTTGGAGGTAAATATTATGTCAAGAAGTAGACCAGTATCAAGTCCGATATCGTTTCACAAGCACACAAAACAGTATTATGTGACACAGTGCGCCCCGAGACAAAAACACCTCAAAAATGTCCGGTAATGTTGCCACGGTCATAAAAAACGTCAATCTCCTTTGGAAAAGGCTGACAATTTATTTTTTTTCTGGGATGAGAACTCCTCTTTTGTTCGTTATATATAACATAAGGTAAGGAATATTTATTATGCCAGAGCAAACAGACATATTTTTGCATTACATTCGGCCATACTTGAAAGGGATGCATACCGTTTCACGACAATATACTGTTTGTGGAGAAGATGCTCTGGACCTGGTACAGGAAACACTGTTACGGGCATGGAAAAGTTTTTCATCCACGGAGGAAAGAGAATACCGACCGGCGTGGCTATTCGTTATCATGCGGAATGTTGCAGTGGATTGGCAGCAAAGGAGCAAACGCAGAATTAGGTCCTTTTTCTTGCCACATTCCGAGCTGGCTGAGATTGCCACATCCGATTTGACCGAAGCATTTTGCCCTATGCCCACGATGAGTGAGGAGCAGTTTCGGGAGTTCCTGGACGATCGGGTCGCGGCGGCCTTAGATGCTCTTAAGACCCCCTATCGTGAAGTGATTATCCTATCCGTAGCGGGAGGATTAAACTACCGCGAGATTGCCGAGGTTCTCGACTGTCCAGTGGGCACAGTCATGTCGCGGATGGCTCGAGCCAGGCGATTTCTCCGAGAACATCTGGCTAATTTGGCCGGTAACCCAAAGAAAGTGATTCGAAGAGCCGGTGAGGTGAACAAGAATGATATGCAGTGAAGTCCGTGAATACTTATTTGCTTTTCTCGATAATGAGCTGGATGCGCCGTTGAGCATCGAATTGCAGCTTCACCTTGAGCACTGTCCTATTTGCGCACGTGAGGTTGAGATCGAGCGGACTATTAGGGAACAACTGGCTTGTGTATTAGAAGCACAAAGTCCAGAGAAACAACTCGATATGCCGACCCTCAAGCGAATCATCAGACGGGACGAAGCGTTGGGATTTCTGCGTCGCTCGTTGTCGCGGCGCGCCTTTTGGGCGGCTTGTGCTGCTGCCGTCTTTGTGGTGGGGTTGGGAGCTTATCTTACGGTGCAAACAGACCGTCATAAGTTCGTCGATTTGGTTGTCAGTGACTTTACACATTTTCTGAAGGAGGGCCAGCCCATCCAGTTTGTCTCATCTGATGGTCAAGCGATCTCTGATTGGCTTCTCCGTAAGACGGCCCTTGAAGTGGTCCTGCCACGCGCGAAAGGTCCATACTGCCGCTTGGTCGGCGCCCGTAAATGTGAGATAGAAGGACAAGTTGCGGCTTTTATTGTGTATGAAATGAGAGGGATTCCGATTTCGTTGGTCGCTATTGCTGGTAGAAACAATGAGCTCGAAGAGATGAAACAAATTGAGCATAACGGGCAAATCCACTGGGTCGATAATTGTGGAGGATTCTCGGTCGTGGCATACCGGCAAGACAACCTGGTGTACGCGATGGTCTCGAAACTGAGCCAGCAAGAACTTATTCATTTCCTTTCCGAGGCTGATAATGAAAGCAATTGAAGTAGGTCTAAAAAATCCGTATCTTGTAGCCGTTGTGGTTCTTGCCCTGATCGTTGTTGGTGTAACGATGATGACACGTATCCCGGCCGATCTACTTCCTCAATTTGACACGCCCGCAGTTCAAATAATCACCTTTTATCCTGGCATGCCTCCAGAGGTAATGGAGCGTGACATTATGAGCCGCATGGAGCGATGGACCGGTCAATCGGTCGGCATCGAGCGCCAGGAAGGCAAGGCCATGCTCGGCGTTTGCATTGTGAAAGACTTTTTTCGTGAAGATATAACCTTAGCCACTGCTATGTCACAGGTAACCTCATATGCGATGTCTGACATGTTTTATCTTCCACCCGGTACAATCCCGCCAATGGTAATGCCATTCGATCCGACGGCTTCGGTGCCGCTTTGTCTGGTCAGTGTCTCAAGCCCGACTATGACCGAGAAGGAACTTTATGACGTTGCCTATTACGAGCTGCGTAACCGTCTGCAGAGCATTCAGGGCGTGATTGCTCCCGCCGTGTACGGTGGTGTGCTGAGACGAATTCTGGCGTATGTTGACCGCATGGAGCTCGAAGCCCGCGGGCTCTCACCAATGGACGTTGTCAGAACAATCAATTCGCAGAGTGTTTTTATTCCTACAGGAAATGCCAAGTTTGGCGATATAGATTACCAAATCATCTCCAACGCAATGCCTGTAAAAGTTGAACAACTCAATGATATCCCTATCAAAACATCCGGTGATGCCGTAGTCTTTATTCGTGATGTGGGCGAAGTTAAGGATTCGCATCAGATTCAGAGTAATATCGTGCGAATCAATGGTCGGCGACAGGTTTACATACCTATTTATCGCCAACCAGGTGCCAACACGATAGAGATTGTCGATGCTATTAAGACTCAACTGACACGTATTTTACAACGTCTGCGTGAGATGAACCCTGAAGCGGAGGATTTGGCGCTGGAAGTAGTCATGGATCAGTCCACCTATGTACGCAGCAGCATCTATGGTTTACAAATAGCGGCAAGTCTTGGAGCATTATTGGCTGGAGCCGTGGTATTGATATTTCTTCGCAGCCTTCGCTCTACGATTGTGATCATCATTGCTATTCCACTGTCACTGCTCGCCGCAATGATTGGGCTTTACTGTACAGGCGATACGATTAACAGCATGACACTGGGTGGGTTAGCTCTGGCGATTGGCATTTTAGTTGATCAGTCCATAGTCGTTCTTGACAACATCACGCGGCACTTGCGAATGGGTAAATCCAGCATTGAAGCAGCATTAGATGGAACCCGGGAAGTAGCCATGCCTATACTTGTCTCTACAATCACTTTTGCTGTAGTATTTTTTCCAGTAGTATTTCTCACTGGAATCGCTGGGTTTTTATTCCAGCCGCTTGCGGTTACAGTAGTGCTGGCTGTCAGTGCCAGTTATATCGTTGCTATGTTCGTAATACCAAGCTTCTGCGCCAAGTTCCTCAAAGGTGTCAAAACAGATAAAAGTGAGTGTGACAAATGCGGGCGAGTAGGTTTTCATGTACCACCATTGTTTGAATCCTGGATCACAAGAATCTTAAAAATGCGATATATTGTAGTCCTTGGCGCAGTGGTATTGCTTATCTTTGCAACTTTCTTGTTGATGCAAACAGGCACGGAGTTATTTCCTCAGGTCGATTCCAATCAGTTCATGATCCTTGTTCGTTTACCTTCGGGAACGCGTATCGAAAAGACCGAAGCTACTATCGGGGAGATTGAAAGAGTTTTGATGTCAGAAATTGGGCGGCCTGACCCGGAATACCCCAAAAAGGAACGTCAACCTGATTCAAACATGCGGATTTTGATCTCTAATATAGGGGTGCTGATGGATTGGCCCGCAGCCTATACCCCAAATACCGGACCTATGGATGCTTTTATCCTTGTACAGCTTAAAGGCAAGAAAGGGATGCCTAATACTTTTGAATACGTTGAAAGGCTGCGACAGAAGTTGAACAATGAATTTCCTGGTGTTGAATTTGCTTTCGATACCGGTGGAATGATGACAGCTGCGTTAAATTTCGGTTTGCCTTCACCCATCAATATAAAAGTGCAGGGCAGTAATTTATTCACCATAGAGGAGATAGCCCAGCATGTCCAGCGAATCACATCGGACGTACCAGGTGCCGTGGATGTTCGTATTGCCCAGCGTATGGACTATCCTCAGATAGGTATCGAAGTTGACCGTGTCAAGGCGGCTCAATTAGGTATGACACAGGAAGATGTGATTAAGAACGTAGTTACAGCAGTAAACTCCAGCATTGGATTCGAGCCGGCGTTTTGGATTGCACCAAATGGAAACCATTATTTCATAGGCGCTCAATATGCTGAGAGCGATATAAATTCAATCGAAACGCTCCGAAACGTGCCTATTACAGGAGCGTCAACTATTCAGCCGGTACCCCTACGCAATGTAGCCGAGTTCTACCGTGCCACCGGCCCTGCGGTAATCAGTCATGTGAATATCACTCGGACCATAGATGTTTTTGCTAACGTACTTTCTGGTTACGATGTTGGCGGTATCGCTTCGGAGATGGAAAAGCGGTTAGCTGATTCGCCGGTGCTGGAACTTGACCGTAAACAGACGCCTCGCGGCATTGTCTATGATGTTGGTGGTGAATATGAGGGCAAAGGTTACAGCATTGTGATGAGCGGTGAAATTCAAAGCATGAGGTCGGCATTCAGCCAATTCATTGGTGGACTGGGTATTGCTATGATACTGGTCTATTTAGTAATGGTAGCACAACTACGTTCGTTCTCTGTTCCTTTTGTTATTCTACTGACTATTCCTCTTGGTTTTATCGGTGTTGGAATAGTTTTATTTCTTACCGGAACAAATCTGAGCATACCGGTTTTTATGGGGGTTATCATGATGACCGGTATTGTTGTTGAGTATAGTATAATCCTTTTATCATTCGCTGACCAGCGGGTGCGTGAAGGATGTTCTGTCAAGCAGGCCATCACAGAAGCGACATGGATTAGACTCCGTCCTATTCTGATGACATCCCTGACAACATGGCTGGCGCTGCTTCCTATGGCCATTGGAATGGCAGGCGGCGAGGCAAACGCGCCCCTGGCCAGGACGATCATCGGTGGTGTTCTGGCCGCCACCGTCCTTTCGCTAATTGTTGTGCCCTGTCTCTATACAATGTTTAAACGCCCCATGCAGCATTCGCTAAATGCTGTTCTTGTAGGAGTATGACCATGAATAAAGGAATAATCACTAAAATCTCTGTAACACTTATAGTCATTGTCTTGGTGGTCATCGGCGTGGTTAGTATCGCTGTTTCAGGCCGGAGCGGACGGCTTGGCATCTCCGATACCGATGGCTCCAGCCAGACCGTCGCAAACCAGCCGGTGCCTGTTGTGGTAACTCAGCCTGCGCGGCGACAACTAAGCCGCGATTTACACATCCCCGCAACGCTCAGAGCATACGAAAAGGCTGACCTGTACGCCAAAATAAGCGGCTACATCACGCAAATCAATGTGGACATCGGCAGCAGAGTCCGAAAAGGGGATGTGTTACTCAAGATTGCTGCCCCCGAAGTAAACGATGAACTGCGTCAGTGCGAGGCGATCCTTGAAGCCAAACAGGCCGGAGTTCAAGCCATGGCAGCCGCACATAAGTTAAAGAAGATTACGACCGACAGAAAAGAGCAACTTGCCCAGGAAGAAGCGATATCTCCACAGGAACTCGATGAAGCGCGCGGCCATCTTGCTGAAGCCAAAGCCAATGTTAAGGTAGCTGAATCTGAGGTTGCGGTAGCAAAGGCCAATGTGGCACGTCTCGAGACACTATTGAACTATACAACCATTACAGCCCCCTTCGATGGTGTTATCACTGCCCGTAACTTTGACCATGGAGCCTTTGTCCGTTCTGCTGCCGAAGGAGAAAGTCTGCCACTGTTTACCCTTGCCATGGCCAACCGAATCAGACTCGTTATGGAAATTCCAGGGTCCGATGTCCCACTCGTTCGCGTGGGAACGAAAGTGGAGATTCATGCCAAGTGCCTTGAAGGTGACGTGCTTAAGGCTGCTATCACACGAACTGCTGTTGCGCTCAATCCAAGCACACGTACGATGCGGGCTGAAGCCGATATTGACAACACAAGTGGTCGAATTTCCCCGGGCATGTACGCCCGGGTAACTGTCAAACTCGAAGTGAAAGAAAACGCTTTGCTCATACCATCTAAGGCCATACGCGTTCGCGGCAGGGATATCTCCGTTCTCGTTTCCAGAGATGGCATTGCCAGGTCATGCTCTGTTGAAACAGGATATGACGATGGTATCTGGGTAGAAATAGTTGGCGGTCAACTCAAAGATAATGATTTGATTATCACTTCGGCAAGCAGCTTGGTTGCTCCGGGGACTCCGGTAAAGCCCGTCTCGAACATGGATTTAACAGCATTGTAAGCTAAAGGGGAACCAAATGCGGATGTTTCAAGTATATAGACCATATCTTGTCAAGTGGCTAACAGTATGCGTTTTCGTAGGCGGTTGTACGACTACGAAGCTCCGAGAGACACAATTGCAAAAACCCGATGTCACACCGGAACACCAAACCGCATCCACTCATGTCCTCCAACTCGATGCTTCACAAATCAAACCAATGTATCGGGAAATTTATGCTATCAACTTGCCTACTGTCGTCCGTGTTGCTGCTGCTGAAAACTTTGATATACTTCAAGCTAAAGAGCAGGTAATGGCATCTAAGGGGCTGCTCGAAAGCGCACACGGCAGCATCTTTCCAAGCTTGGTTCCAAGTGTATTATTCCAGGATGTCCAAGGTTCGGTGCAGGCTACTGAGGGAAACCTGGTTGGTGTAGGTTTTAATGTATTTCAATCCAGTATCGCGGTGCAATGGGTATTGAATCCAGGAAAAGTGAAATACGAAATCATCGCAGCTAAAAAGCGACTGGCAGCAACGGAGCATCAAGAACAGGCTGTTATCCTCGAAACTCTCCGAAAATCTGCAGTGCAATACTACGAACTCATTCTCGCTCAAGCCCGTGTAGCTGCATCGCAGCAGGCCGTCTCTGAAGCTGAGGAACTCCTTCGGATAAATCAACTTCACCATAAGGCTGGAACGGGGATTCCAGCCGATGTTTCAAGGGCCCAAGCTCACCTGGCAAAGCGACAACAAGAATTATCGAGAACACTGAATGCCTTTTATAACGCATCAGTATCCCTATCACTTACTCTCCATCTTGACTCCTCCGTAACTTTGGTTCCGCAGGCCACTGAACTGTCACTTGTCGATCTTGTCCGCAATGACATTGAACTTGATAAGCTGTTAGAATTAGCCGTTCGTTACCGACCGGACCTCGAAAGTGTGCGAACTATGGTTAAGGCTATTGAAGCTAAGACGCACGCTACTTGGTGGGGCGGATTCGGCCCTGCGTTAGGAGTGATCTATCAATTTGGAGGTATCAAAGCAGATGATGGTGACAAATCATTTGCATTTAAGGACCAGCAGCGATTCTCAGCAGGGGCAGGATGGCGATGGAGTCTTTCTTCTTTTGGCGCAGTAAAGACAGCTAAGGCTTTCGAACGGCAGGCTTTGATCGAAGCTGATCGCCAACTCGATGAGGTCAGGGCGCAAGTTGTTCGATTTAAGCAGGACAGTAACATGTATCGCGAGTTGATTTCAAAATCTCACAAACAACTTACTGCAGCCGAGCTGGCTTATCGGCTGATTCAGGCCAATTTTGAGGCTGGTACTATGACCATGCTTGATGTTTTGCAATCCCAGGATGCGCATGCACAGGCACGTCTTCGTTATGCAGAGACTGTGGTTCGTTACAACACATCTCAAGTCAACTTGTTGGCCTCCCTTGGATTGATAGACAAAGACAAACTGTCTGTATCGGTGATATAGTTTAAGAGGTAGTGAGTATCTGTGTATATGTTTGGAACAGTTGTAACTTGTTAGCAAGGAGCTATTTATGGACGCAAGAAAAAAATGTCTGGTAGTTGTGACGGCACTGGCTTTGGTTGGGGTGTTTCTGGGTGTCGATGGCTGCGGGAGATCCGGCACTGGAAGCAGCAAAGCCGGGAAGGCCTTCGGTGCAAGCGTTGAGCTTTGCATCAAGTGCGGACAAATAAAAGGCAGCGATTTATGTTGCAAGCCGAACCAGACTAAGTGTTCCAGTTGTGGTCTCGTAAAGGGCTCACCGGGATGTTGCAACATTCCCAAAGATGCGCAGACAACGGCGATTTGCACCAAATGCGGGCAAATAAAGGGCAACACGTTGTGCTGTAAACCAAATCAGCCCAAGTGTCCCAAGTGTGGTCTTGTAAAGGGCTCGCCGGGTTGCTGTAAGATACCTAAAGGGTAAGACATAAAACGGATATATGGTAAAGCAAATCGATCTTTTTGAAAAGATACCCTTACTGAAAAAGCTGGTAAAGTTGAGGAGTTTCCAGTTTCTAGTCATTTTTCCGAACTTAGTGCTTTTCTATTTTTTTTTACTCGCCGGTGTTTTTGGCTCACCCGTTGGCAATCGTAATATCATCATAATCTTTGTCTGGATTTTCTGGTGGTTTGCCCTAATAACATTTATGGTCCCTTTTGCCTCTCGCATCTGGTGCACAGTTTGTCCTTTTCCTTTTTTTGGTGAATGGTTCCAGCGCCGCCGGTTGATTAATGTAGTTACTGGCAAACCAGGTGTCGGCCGTAATCGAATGTATGGGCTCAATAAACGATGGCCAAAGGCGCTGAGCAATATCTGGCTTCAAAATATTGGCTTTCTGAGCATAGGAACTCTTAACGCTTTGTTGGTTACCAGGCCTATTGTCAGTGTTATTGTGCTCGGTGGCCTTTTTGTCATCGCTACCATCGTTCACATCATTTATCGCCAGCGGGCATTTTGTATGTACTTGTGTCCCGTTAGTGGTTTCCTCAGTTTATATTCTATGACATCGATGGTAGCACTGCGTTCCAAAAGCAAGGAAGTATGCCACAAGTGTAAATCCAAGGCCTGTTTGGTTGGTAACGAGCGGGGATGGGGATGCCCGTGGTATCAGCATATGGAAAAAATGGAACGTAACAACTACTGTGGACTGTGTATGGAGTGCGTCAAGAGCTGCCCTAACGATAACATTACCCTCTATGCACGACCATTGGCCAGTGATACCACTCTCAAAGGCTACGATGAAGTATGGAAGGGGTTCATCATGCTTACACTGGCATTGGCGTATTCTGTCATTCTTCTGGGACCCTATGGTACACTAAAGGACTGGGCAAATATCAGTGAAGTTAAAAACTGGACAGGATTCGGTATCTATGCCGGAGTAGTGTGGTTTTCAGCGCTTGTGGGACTACCTCTTCTCTACTACGGGACTATCTCTCTTGGACGCTGGCTGGCAAAATCCACAGTATCAACGAAGCAGATGTTTATACAATATGGCTATAGTTTCGTACCTTTAGGATTGTTTGCGTGGATTGCCTTTAGCATTCCCCTCATTATGGTCAACGGCTCATATATTGTTTCCATTATCTCCGACCCGCTGGGATGGGGCTGGGACCTTTTCGGTACCGCAGATGTACACTGGACTCCTTTTTTTCCTGAATATGCAGTGTTTTTACAAATCTTAATTCTGGGTCTCGGAGTTTATTATTCGTTAAAGAAGGGATTTGAGATTGCTATGAAACTGCACAGTAAACCCTATGTCGCTCTAAAAAGTTTCTTGCCCCTTAACGGTTTGCTTTTAGGCATAATGATATTGTTCATTTTACTTTTTGTGGGATAGGATATTTTAATAATATGGTGAAAAATATATTTATTGCAATTTTGTTTTTTTCTATCGTTATTGTTTGCACGTTAGCGGGACTTTTTGTGGCTTCTTTTACTGCCGCCGAGCCAAGGCAGGTGGATTTAACGATATATGCCAGGCGATATGCTTTTGATCCCCCTACTATCAAACTAAATAAAGGGGATACCGTTTCTATTAATCTCATTACCCGTGATGTAACTCACGGCTTCTACCTGGAGGGTTATGACATTGATGCCAAGGTAAAGCCTGAAGATTCACCTGAATACAGCACGCTCTTGCTTCGCCATCCCTCTAAGGAAGACGATTATCAGGAAGTAGAACGCATTGAGTTTGTGGCCAACAAGACAGGGAAGTTCCGATACCGCTGTTCGCAAACCTGTGGGTATCTGCACCCCTTTATGCAGGGCGAGTTAGTAGTCAGGCCTAACTATCCCTTTTGGGCCGGAGTGGGGTTCTTAATTGGTATTGCCATCGCGACATTGTTTTCTCTAATGAGCAGGGCCAGGCAGGCATTGCCTCGAAGCTCTTCTTCTGCTCAGGCAGTTACCCCGGATAAAGGTAGTCAAATGACTAACGGTTGGACCAATGAAAGCTAAAGCTCGAGAAATTTTGGCTGTTGGCGCGGTTATTTTTGCTCTCACCGCGGTGCCCTTGTGGATTTGGTGGTATGAGGACAACTATTTCGGTCGTCGATACGGAGCCGACGCCAAGATTTTTAAACTTACTGCCTCGTGTCGCCAGGGACGGGTAACTGTGGACCGCGTTGCCGGCTACAACTACTGGTCAGGAAAGTTTCGCCGCCTTGATAAGATAACGGTAAATAAGGGAGATAAGGTGGTGCTCGTGGTTAAGAGCGCAGATGCGACGCATAGTTTTCGTGTCAAGCCTGAACTCAATGTTGAACAGCCTATTGAAATGGAAGGTGGTCATACGAAGGTGGTTGATTTCATAGCAGACAAGCCCGGCTCATACCTTGTAGAGTGTACCATGTTCTGCTGTACTTCGCATCATGGCGTGTTTTTTAGGATTGAAATTTTAGACAAACCGAGTAAAGACAATTTATCTCAGGCAGAAAACAAATGAAAAATAGAATCGTTTTACTTTTGTTTATTATCACTGTGTTCGTCATTGGGATTATTCTCTTAGTCGCCATTCGAAACGGTGCTACCAGAAAAATCACTTGTCCCGGAGTAGAAGGAACTCCTCCTATGGAGGCTGATGACTTTGAGCTCAATCGTTGGGATACAAAACTCTCTGAGAAATTTTCCACCGTAAGTGAAAGCAAAGCTCAGGCGAAAGGGTGTCTGTCCTGCCACGAAGGTATAATGGACATTAACCCCAAAATGCAAGAGGTCGTTGATGCCATCGCCACCGCTTTTGGAAATCCGAACAAAGGTTATGGTTGCGTTATCTGCCATCAAGGTAATGCCGAGGCAACTACCAAAAAAGAGGCGCACAAAAAAATCTTTCCCAATCCGGGAAGCATGTGGGTCATCAGCAAGGGATTTGGTTGTGCCAAGTGCCACAGCGAAAGCGGGGCACTGACCACGATTATGAACGAAGTGCTGGGCACTGAAGTAGGCGGAACGGTGAAATCTGTAATCTCTAAAGCCACGGACCCGGCAGGTCAGTTCAATCATGTCTACCGTATGCAGCGAGCTTTGATGTCGTTGGAGTTCGGCAAGGCGTCACATACGCTAATGTCCAACGGCGTTGTTCCCAAGGGCGATTATATCTACGCTGACTTCAATATGGATGACCCGGATGGTCCTGTCCCTACGGTGGGAAGCGAAGTCTACAAGAAGTGGATTGCCAAGGCAATTGAGACCGGTTTCATTAAACGAATAGAACAATCCAAAGAGATTCCTTCCTTCGAAGAAGGCATGAAGGTGTGGAATGACCCGATAAAGGCATCAATCAGTGACTACTATCGAAAGCAATGCGCTCGCTGTCACCTGTGGGGGGAAGGACGACGCGAACGAGGCGATATCAGGGCCGGGGGCTGCGCCGCCTGTCACGTCCTTTATACCAACGATGGTTTATACGAAGGAAATGACCCCACCATTCCCAAGGACCGCAAGGGTCATATGATCAAACATGAGATTACGATAAAGATCCCCGAGACCCAGTGTAACCACTGCCATACGCGGGGCAAACGCATTGGAACGAATTATTCGGGTGTAATTGAGTTCGACTATCAAAGCGACGGGAAAGCTCCTCCTTTTGACGAAAAAGCCAATCCTCAGGATAAGCTTTACACGAAGGACTACTTCCCCATCCACGCTGATATTCATTTGCAGAAAGGAATGCGGTGTATTGATTGTCATACCTCTATTGATGTTCACGGCGATGGTAATATTTACCCCACTACGCTTCACCAGGTAGAGATAAGCTGCGCTGACTGTCACGGGACTCCGGAGAAGTATCCGTGGGAACTGCCGATTGGATACGGAACTCCCGTGGTCTTTGAGGGCGAGCGCGGAGTGTATAGCGCCAATCGGAAGGAATATCTTTTTACCTCACGGGGTAATCCGAGAGCAAATGTGGAACGAATAGGCAAACAGGCAATTTTGAAGGGGTTCTTTGACGAAAAAGAACATGAGATACCACTCTTAAAAGAAAAGAAACTTACCGGAGACTGGAAAACACTTCAAGGGCAAGTGGCAATGTCAAACGTTTCCGAACATCTTGAGAAAGTCGAGTGTTACGCCTGCCATTCAAATTGGGCCCCGCAGTGTTACGGCTGTCACACCATATACGACCGCCGAGAGGTAGGAACCGATTGGATTAAAACCGCTATGAACCGCGACCCTAAAACCGGCAAACAAAACATTACTAAAACATATGGTGAAGTCTTGATTGAGAACCGCAGCTATATTCGCTGGGAAGACCCGATCTTAGGGATTAACCTTAAGGGAAAAGTAACACCGGTAATTCCAGGTTGTCAGGTTTTTTGGACATATATTGATGAAAAAGGAGAAATCTTAGCTCTTAACAAGCTCTTCAAAACTTCTACCGGCCACCTCTCTCCTACCTTGGCCCCGGTACAACCTCACACTGTTACTATTCCTGCTCGCACCTGCGAGAATTGCCACACTAACCCCAAGACCATCGGCTATGGTATGAGTAACTCTCGAAGCCAGTTGAGCATAGACCCAAACAATCCGGATAAGCCTCTGTTTGCGAATCTGGCTGATGGGTACTACGGCGATATTCCAGGCTCCAAGACTGCTAAATGGCAGGTGCCCAAGATTCCTGAGTTTCCCTATTCACTCGACCAACTTGTAACGAGAAGTGGTAAGCAAGTGCAGAATATGCCTCACCTTGAAGATCGTCCTTTGAATGACGACGAAAGAAAAAAGGCCGACCGTGAAGGCTCCTGTGCCTCCTGCCACCAGCATTACAACACGCCGGTGTGGGAGCGGATTCGAGAAAAGCTCAAGAGCGTCTTGAAAGACGAACAAGGCAAGCCTCTTACTGAAGATGGCAAGGCCCTCACCCCAGAACTTCACGACCAAGCTGTCGAAGCATTGTTGACGGCGTTTGGTGAGAATCAGAGCGGAAAGTAGAAAATTACAGGTGTAAGGCAAAGCAAGTTATAAATGGGTTCTCTTAAGCAGGAGACTGGGACGGATAGATGTCCGAAGCGTGAGGTTATCTGCGCGTCCAAAATCTGCCGATGCGTTGTGATAGTCGGACCGGTCCGCTACACGCATCGCCGAACAAAAAATCACGATATTTATTTCGTTGTTAATAAAAACTCCCATGCGTTTTGAGCCTTACGAGAGCTTCTTTGTGGTCTTTCCACGTAAGGAAGTAGAGCAGCCCAGGAATGCCTTGCAGGAGACAAACTTTACGGAACCGAAGCCAATAGCTGTAGTGGATGGACCTTGGGATGTTTCCTTTGATACGGAATGGGGTGGTCCGAAAAAGATCGTGTTCAACGAACTTGAGGACTGGACGCAACGTAGTGAACGCGGCATTAAATATTACTCGGGTCTCGCTACCTACCGGAAATCTTTCGACCTGCCTGATTTTCATCCCTCAGATGGTGACCTCTACCTTGACTTGGGCGTTGTTCATCATATAGCCAGGGTACGCCTTAACGGGAAAGACCTTGGCGTTATATGGACCGCACCTTGGCGTATGAAGATTACTAATGTAGTACGGGCAAAGGACAATCACTTGGAGATCGAGGTGGCTAATCTCTGGACTAACCGTTTGCTCGGTGATCAGCAGGAACCGGACGCTAACGTCAGAACCGTGCAGTGGCCTTCCGGATTGCTTGAGGGTAAAGAGTGGCCAGCCGGCCGTTATACCTTTACAACAAAACGTTTTGGTAAAACGAAATTACCTCTATTGAAATCCGGTTTGCTCGGCCCCGTTACCGTGCAAATTGCTGATTTCAAAAGGTGAGCTACATCAAAATGAGGTTGGGAGTAAATTGAAAAAGTAACAAAAAATAGTTCGCTGTAACGAAAGTTACCATCAGAAGATAGGCATCTAATAACAGCCTCACCTTTGAGACTCCCTCGTTGCTTTCTGTCGCATATTTCTTACTTTGTTTCAGATTTTGGGAATACACATTGTTAGCCCTTTAAATATCCATGCCGTTTTGCTTATTTTGCAGGTAGTCTGTCGCCTACGGTTTACTTTTTCAGCCAACCTCTTGATTTGCTTCATATTTCCGCTTGACTTCGCAAGCCCCATCTCCGATACTCTCGGCCAAATGCCAAAAGCTGTCATGGATTCGATAGAGCACTTCTAAGGATTTAAGAAATGGGCAACTTCAAAAACAATTCAACAAAAGACCTCAAACACTGGCAGGTCAGAATATTCTCGACTGTCTGGATTACATACTTCGCTTACTATCTCTGCCGCTACAACATGCCGATGGTCAGTAGCGACATGTGCGAAGCCTTCTCGTGGGACAAGTCTCAAATGGGAATAGTCTTCTCCTCTTTGCTGCTGATGTATGCAGTCGGCCAATTTGTTAACGGCCAGCTCGCTGACCGTTTCGGCAGCAGGCTAATTGCAAGTCTTGGCGTCGTAGGCTCGGTATCAATGAATATTGCTGTGTTTCTGGTAACACTTCTGGTGTCGCCTGAGACTACAAATCCCCGAACGATTCTGCTTTTGGTAGTTATCTTTTGGGGTGCAAATGGTTTTTTTCAGGCAATGGGCTGGACACCGATGGTTCGAATTATGGCACACTGGTTCAGCTCGAAGAACCGGGGCAAAGTGATGGGCTTCATGGGCACCTGCTATCAATTCGGTGCGGCATTTTCATGGTTCTTAGCCTTTTTTATTGTCACATATTATGCTCAGAAAATGGGAGGTGACTGGCGTGTTGCCTTCCTGGTGCCGGCCGGGTTGTTTGCAATAGTAGGGATAATCTTTTTTGTCTTTATTAGAAATGTCCCTGAAGATGTAGGTTTGCCCACAATCGAAGCTGACGACCACTCTGAAGATAAATTGGCCGGAAACGGTCAGCGGACCATTGCTCAGAATGTTCTCAGAACCCTCAAGAATCCTTATATCTGGATTATAGCTTTGGCGTTTTTTTTTCTGGATATGAACCGTTACGGTTTTGTCAACTGGCTTCCGCAATTCCTCGCTGAAAGCGGTGAATCAATGGGTGTTGGGGGCTTCAGCTTTAAGGAAGTAATGAAGAGAATCATTCATCCCTTGGCAGGTTCAGCCGGTGCCATCACTGCCGGCTGGGCCACTGACCGTTTCTTCAAAGGAAGACGCGCACCGGTAATTGCCCTGCTGTTGGTGCTGTTGGGAATATCATCGATTATTTTTCCATATCTTGACCCAAACAATTCCGGTCTGGTTATATTCGTAATCGCCGTTATTGGCTTTTGCACTTACGGGCCGCATATCCTAATGGTCGGCCACGCCGCTCAAGACTTCGGTAAAAAGTCAGGTGCCGCAGGAGCAGCAGGCTTTATCAATGGGATGGGTTATATCGGAGCAAGTCTTGCCGGTTGGGGCGCCGGGCTTATGATAGAAAGACACGGCTATGAATTTACCTTTGTATTTTTCGGCGCGGCTGCTATTTTAGGTGCTCTATCGGTTTGCCTGATTTGGAAGGCTGGGCCTAAAACTCATACTGTCGATAGATAAGGACATTTGTTTATGGATTCAAGGCAGCGTTTCAAACTCGCTATGGCTCACAAACAACCCGACAGGGTCCCTATCGATTACTGGGCAACTTCGGAGGTCAACGCCAAGCTATTGAAACACTTTGGTTTTTCATCACAGGAGCAATTACTACAGCACTTCGATGTTGATTTTAGATACATCGAAGGCCCTAAATACATCGGCCCTGAACTGGCAGTTCGCCAAAACGGCTCAAAGGAAGACCACTTCGGCGTCGTAAGAAAAACTGTTTCCTACGGCGAAGGAGCCAATGCAGGTACCTACAGCGAAGTCATCGAATATCCCCTTCAAAAAGCAACTTCTGTCGATGAAATCGAAAGCTATCCAAAATGGCCCAAGCCCGAGCACTTCGATTACGAATGCATAAGACAGCAAGCTAAAGAGGCCCGCGAGACAGGCAAAGTAGTGATATTTATGGGCGATAGGCTCAACCGCTGTGCACAGTTGAAACCTGCTATGTATGTGCGCGGCGTCGAGCAGATATTGATGGATGTCGTGCTAAACACCGAAATAGCAAAGTCGATCTTCCGCAAAATTGCAGATTTCTACGCTGAATACGCTCGCAGAACATTACAAGCCGCTGAAGGAAATGTCGATATTTTCTTTACCGGCGATGATTTCGGTACGCAGGATAATACCTTTATGAGGATCGATACGTGGCGATATCTGTTGAAAGAAGGTGTTAAGCGCTTTGCTGATATTGGCCATGAGTTTGGCTGCAAAGTGGCCCATCATACTTGTGGGTGTGTCAGGCCGTTATTGCCGGATATTGTTGAGTGCGGCCTGGACATCTTAAATCCACTTCAGCCGGACTGTGCCCAGATGGATTATCAGAAAATAAAAGAAACGTTCGGCGACAAAATCTGTTTCCATGGTGGAATATCCATTCAAAAGACAATGCCTTATGGAAGCCCCGAAGATGTCCGAAACGAGGTCAAAAATCGTGTCGAAAAGTTAGCCGGCAACGGTGGCTACATTTTCTGTACTGCACACAACATCCAAGCCGATACCCCTATCGAAAACGTCGTTGCATTGTTCGAAGCTTATCAGGAATTCGGCAGAGATTAAATATAATTTTAACTCGCGGCTGTTAATGATATACTGTTGTTTGCAATCGGGGCATAACGCAGATTTTAGACATAGGTTTTCTACGATAGAATTCACTTTACAATAAGGACTGGTAAAGAAATTAGGTTTCGTTTTTGGCTGAGCGAGGACAAAGCTGGCAAGGAAGCAAAACGCAGGCCTACTGGTTGGTAGTCCGAGTTTTGCTGAGGCCGCCAGCCGAAGCCGCAGCCAGCTAAAAATGGAAGATAATTTATTTACAAGT
>JADFJC010000142.1 GCA_022566315.1 Planctomycetota bacterium | reverse complement strand
ATTGCCCTTTTAATGGGCATTCTCATGCCGGCACTCAGTGCCGTCCGGGAACAGGGCCGACGAGTTGTCTGCGGCCAAAATGAGAAGAACATGGGACTGGGCTTGCACTTGTACGCCAACGAGAACGATGGCAAGCTGCCGCTCAACGAGGTGGACCGCTGGTTATTTGATGTCTCATACTGGACGACGGATATTATCCTGAGGACGGGTGCCTTCGACCGGCATATCTTCTACTGCCCATCCTGGCGTCAGAGAGACAATATTATCTTTTGGCGGTATGGAGAGAATCTTTCGGCCGGTACGCCGGAGAGCTACCCTCAGCCCGAGCCAACGAGTGAATCAACCCGCAAAAACTATCATCGCATTATGGGATACTTCTGGTTCATTGATACGGTCAGAGGCAGAAATAACCCGCCCATGAGCCTCGACAACCAGCATAAGGAATGGGTGAGGTCTGTCATTGCAACGCAGAGGTCTGCCGCAACGGTGGAGTTGATCGCCGACGTAACCGCCAGCAATGGTCCGGACCGGTCCCAATCCGACTTCGCTAAGGCAACCGGCGGAGTCTGGTCACGCTGGCAAATCTATGACAGAACGAACCATCTGAGAAGAGGCGCACGGCCTGCCGGGGGAAATGTCCTGTTCGTTGACGGGCATGTGGAATGGCGGCGATTCGAAGAAATGGAGCACCGTTGGTTCTGGCAGAGTTATGGCAATCCCAGTTTCTGGTGGTAAAGAAAGCTGCTGTGGCGTTTGCATCCTGCCTCTTACTGCGGGGCCTGGGTGCGGTGATGGTCAGAAGGGACAGGCAGGTGGAAAAATGAGAAAAGAACGATTAACTATCAGCGCGGTCAAAAGTTACGGAAGGGCCTTCGCGGCTGGGCCTCGGCCATAAGTTTCTTCCACGCCTCAAAGCGTGCCTTGACTGTGGCCAGCACCTCCGGCTTTTGCTTGGAAAGGTCGTTCTGCTCACCGATATCTTTGGAAAGGTCGAACAGGCCTGAACCACGCGACGATTCGACCCATTTGAAATCTCCCACCCGTGCTGCTTTGTTACTGCGGCGCTGCCAGAACATTTCCTTGCGAGACGACTTCTGTCTGCCGGCCAGCACGGCCGTCATATCGAAGCCATCAAGGGGCACGCCTTTGGGTGGGCCGAGGCCGGCAGCGCTGCTGAGCATTGGGAAAATCTCCATAGAGGTCAGGAATTCATTGCAGATGGTCGCAGCGGGGATAGCACCCGGCCAGCGGCAAATGGCCGGCACGCGGATTCCGCCCTCGAACATATCGCCTTTGTTGCCGCGCAGCGGGCCGTTATCAGCAGTGCCGGAGCCGCCGTTGTCGGAGAAGAAGATGACGATGGTGTTGTCCGCCAGGCCGAGTTCATCGAGCAGGTCCAGCATCCGGCCAATGGCCTCATCCATATAAGTAACAGCGGCCATATAGCGCATACGTTTTGCTCTTTTGGTGTTGGCGTTTTTCGGGTCATACTCGCCGTAGTGCCTGCGTATGTATTCCAGCGGAGCCTGCACTCCGGGCCGAGGACGATTTAGGTTGGAGGCGCCATGCGGGGCGTTAAACGGCACGTAGCAGAAAAAGGGCTTGTCCTTATGCTTTTTAATGAAGCGCAGTGCCTCTCGCCGGAAAAGGTCCGTAGCGTATGTGCCTTTGTCCTCGGTGGTCAGCTTGTTGCCCCGCCGCATTGAGTGTACTCCGTATCGCTCGTGGGTCCAGTAGTCGATGCCGGTGTTGGTGAAGCCGTAAAACTCATCAAATCCCCGCTGGAGCGGCAGAAAGCGGTGCAGTTGTCCGAGGTCCCACTTGCCGAAGATGCCGCTGGTATAGCCGGCTTTTTTCAGCATACGGGGAATCAGCACCTCGCGGGTGTCCATCCCCAATATCATTTCGGGCGAGACGGCGTATTCGTCCGTGGTATAAAGGTGGTCAAAATCGACCAGGTAATTTCGGTACATATCGTAGGTGCCGTTGCGTTGCGGGTATCGGCCGGTGAGTAAACTGCCTCGTGAAGGCGTGCAGGCCGGCCAGGTAACATAGAAGTTTGTCAGCCGGACCCCGCCGGCAGCCAGCCGGTCAAGGTTGGGCGTCTTCACTTCGCCGCTTCCATAGCAGCCGAGGTCATTGTAACCCTGGTCATCGGAGACGATGAGTAATATGTTGGGAGGCTTGTTACCCGCAGGTTTCTTAGCGAAAGCACTGTGTTCTCCGTAAGGAGTCCCAAGGACTGCGGTCTCGCTGCTCGTGCATCCGGGAATGGTCATCGCTGCCGCACTTAGACCCATCTTCTTTATAAAATCACGTCGGTTTAATGATATCTCCGGCATAGTTACTACCTTTCAAATACTTTTGTAATTCGTCGCTGGTCGCTTGTGTCTCGTAGGCTGAGACAAAATCTATTTCGAGCGACGGGGCCACGAGAGACGGACGGCGGATTGTGGTCTGCCTTTCCGTGGCCGTAATTCTATGGTATTTAGGCTTAAAAGGCAATAATTAGTCTTGATTTCACTTGCCTGACAACATTTAGGTGTATACAATCATATTAACCGTGAGGAGTTCCAAAATACGGTTCAACTACAAAAAAGTTGGTGGATTAACACATGATTATAAAAGGATTTATCGCTTTTTGGGCACCAGCATAATCTCATAAGCGGGTGGCACTATTGAAGATACCGTCCGGAGTTTATCCCTGCAAAAGCAGGGGCTGTATGCCGCCATCATGGCGCTCGGGTCGCTTCGGCGCATTGTCCTATCCTCCCCGATGGTGGTGGCATTCCCTCGACTCTGCTCGGGATGGTGAGCCTGTCGAACTATATACCTATTCCCCGGCGCGCCGGGGTTGCCTTAAAGCGTTAAATCCAATCCCGGCGTGCCGGGAACAGGGTTTATTTCTTATCAGCCAACCAACTTTTTTGCAGTTGAACCAGTTTTTTCTGGACATACGGTTCGGAATTTGATACAATTATGGATTACCAAGATATCCGCTCGGGGGCAGGGGGATTTATTTTCACGTTATTAGTATGTATAATGGTGTGTCATTTTACTTGTTCGAGAGTGAGCCAACCTATAAGGAAAAGAGGGATTAAAAGAATGAACGCTATTGTAAGCAGATCAGTAATTGTATCTTCCGTTCTGATTGTGTCTCTGATTACAAGCTCAACCTGGGCTCTACCCACATACGCATTGAACGAAAATATCCAGAACAATATAGCGTTAGATATCAGATATATAGACACCCCCCCAGAAGACTCGGATACACCATATCGGTGGTATTGGTCCTACGAAAATCGTTTTCCCATTCAATTCGAATGGGTTCAGGGTTCGGGTGATATTACCGATGGCAGTGACAGGACGGGCGTTTCGAGCGCTCTGGCTACCTGGCAATCTGTGCCAGGCGCTTCAATCACTTATGCATTGAACAATTATGACAGTGACTGGGGATCTCTTAATGACGACAACGAACTTGCCTGGGTTGAGACCGGCTGGAGTAGTATTGGAGGCTTTGGCTTTAGCAAGAGCGCCATCGCGGTTGCGGTAACGTGGTACTACACGGACACATTAATCCAGGTCGAAACCGACATTTTCTTCAATGGCCAGAATTTCAATTGGTACACGGATACCGACGACTCCGGCAGCGAGACGCAATATGTCGAGCATATCGCGCTGCATGAGTTAGGGCATGCTTTCTCGCTAACTGACCTTTACGACCCGGTGGATACGGCTCGCACCATGTATGGCTTCAGCACAGAACGCAATGAGGATGTTACCCTACACTCCGGTGATGTGGCAGCTTTGGAGTACGCCTATCCAATTCCTGTACCGAGTCCTATCCTGCTGAGTAGTATCGGTGTATGCCTTGTCGGCTGGCTGAGAAAACGTAGAACAATATGAGCTATCTGACAACACGACTATGAAGGGCTGTGTAGAAAGTTCAACGTTAAGCCTGAATCCATTCGGTATCCTGACAACTGGCAGTAGCGGAATACGAAACAAGAGCACCTGCCAGTTATGCTCTCGTAACTATCGGACTTATCTTTTCGCAAATAGTTCTTTACCCAAATCACATACACTTACATATTCAGAATCTCGACTTCGAGCAGTCAAGAGCATCACCAATGCTTCAACCAGCCAAGAGCATCGCCAACGTCTCTGCGGCTGGATTGTCGATTCCATCTCAGTGTCCACAGATCCTCGGCTCGCACGTGCCTCACGGTCCCGTCACCGAAGCAGATATTAACGCCGTCTTTGTGCCGTCTCATGACATAGCATACTATTTGCGACCAGTTGCCTATGTTGTACATTTGCTCCTCGGTCGCTATGGTTGCAGGCACCGGATGGCTGTTGGTCGGCCAGGCGTTGTTCCACCTTGCGTCTGCAATGAATGGAGTTTCTTTGATATTCTTAGTATCTATGGTTACCCACGTCTTTGGGAGATACGAAGAATCTCGACCACCGCTTGGGTCGAGCACATCACGAATCCAGGAATTCTCTCCGAAGCTGCCGATTCCCCAGTCGGTATCCGCCATCCACCCTGCCTGCGCCACATCGATTTGCCAGGCATTACGCGTGTACCCAAAATAGCTTTCAGCTTGAAGACCGGTCGGGTTGCCGGTCGAGACTTTGGCGGCGGAAGGACACGTGCGCATCTTATCGACGTCGGAATAGTACGGTCGCAACGTCTCCATGTAGGTGGTGTTGACAGTGCCTCCCATGAAGAACGGAAGCTTTGAATCGTAATCTGCTGCATACAGTTGATAACATAAGCCCCACTGCTTCAGAGCCGTCATACAAACAGTTCCTCGTACCTGTTTCCTGGCCATATTCAGTGCCGGCATCAATATAGCCATCAACAGCGCGATGATCGCGATGACTACCAAGAGTTCTATTAGGGTAAAACCTTTTTGCTTGTTCATGACAATACTCTAATTCATCGTGAGACAGAATTTAAAGTCTAATAATAACCGGGATTTCCCATATACACCGCTAAGCCTTTCGATTTCATTAGATTACCAAATCCATCTTAAAATTGCAACTGCAGCCCATATTTCATCGCTCCCGAAATCTACTTACGCCAGCTCACAGAATCCCACGGAACGCCCATCAGCTTTCAATTTAAAGCGCCTCAGAGGTCATTTAAACGGCTAACTCGTCTTGAGGGGTATCAGAAAAACTACCCATAAAGCTTGAATTTTTAGACAGATTTGATATACTATCGAAAATGAGGCTCAGTCCCGATGTGTCGGGACAGTTGAGCAGAGATATGCATGGTTATAAGGGAAATACCAGCATAAACACTTTGCAGGGAGTAGGTTGCTATGCGAATTATAAGAGGCTTTACACTCATTGAGCTTCTCGTTGTCATCTCTATAATCGCACTGCTGATGGCGATATTGATGCCCGCCCTGATGAGAGCAAAGGAGCACGGCAAACGCATCGTTTGCAGTAACAACGTCAGGACAATGGGGCTGGCCAATACTCTATATGCCGATGAAGAAGACGGCTGGTATGTTCCAGTTATGGACAGAACACAAGGCGGCAATAGCTATTGGCCCGCCAACAAGCTTTTTAGAGACCTGGTGGGTTATAAAGGCATGAAGGGCTATGCCGACCCCGGCTGGAACGCACCCAAGGAGTTTCTTTGTCCAAGCGATGTGATTTCGACTAAGGAAAGACGCGATTCGCAGTGGGACTCCTGGCTCAGTTACGGCTACAACCTGACGGACTGGTACTTTTCAGACTGGTTTGGCATCGGCTATGCCGGACATAGGAACACTACAGTTCGCAGTCCTTCCGGAGAACTCATATTCACTGAGAGCAATGACTGGTGGCTTTGGTGGTGGGGAGCCAATTACAAAGATGGATGGGACGTTCTTGGCCAGGATACAATTACACCTTATAAACAGGTCGGCACTGACGGCCCAACACTGTATCGTCACAGTGATGGGGTCAACATAGCCTTTTACGATGGGCATGTTGCGTATATGAAAAAAGAAAAGGTTTTCAATAAAGATGCATGGGATGCGGGTACGCCGGGGATGTGGTCGGTCTTTAAGAGTTACCCGCCAACATCGGCTGAGCAGAGTAAATTGCCAACACCTTAACAGCGTTTTTGCGAAGAGCTCTTTGCCTGATCCCGCCTCCAAAATCCGCTATTAGAATATCTGCGTCAGAACCCCGGGGCCTACCTCAGATACGCTTCGGCTTGAGTACGGCGAGGGTGAGGTCAAGGGCTGACGGCCCATAGTGGTCTCAGATGATATTTACCTGCTGGAAGATGTCCTATTCCATTGGCGTATTTCTCTTATCCGGCTTTCGAATTCCCTATATCCCCGGCTTGCCTGATTTAGGCTTCGAGTGAGAGCCACCTTTTTTCGGAGTACCCCCTTTCATCAGAAACAGGGCTTTAACACATGCCGCTTTGGTGGTGCGGTCACGATGCTTCAGCCCCTGCTCAAGAACTTCCGAAGCCATTTTCTTCATCCTGCCCTTCATACTCCTCAGTCCGTACGCTGCTGCTTTCTTGGTTGTCCTTGAGAAGTTGCCAAGTAATGTCTCCGTGAGGATAGCCAAACCATCTTCCTGCATCCACGACAGATTGAAAGCTGCCAGCCTGGCAGCTGAAATATCATTTGAGCACAACTTCCGTGTTAGCTGCCTCAGAAGCTCGATAGATGCTTCATCTTTTTCCTGTCCGGAAGTTTTTTGTTCCTGGGACTTCATAGAGTCTCCTTCAAATGGAGGCAAGTATAATTTAATACCCCTAATTACACCAGTTAAAAAAGCAGGTTCGAATCAGTTATCCGAATTAAGGACTTGTAAATAAATTATCTTCCATTTTTGGCTGGCTGCGGCTTCGGCTGGCGGTGTCAGTAAAACTCGGACTACCAACCAGTAGGCCTGCGTTTTGCTTCCTTGCCAGCCTTGTCCTCGCTCAGCCAAAAACAAAACCTAATTTCTTTACCAGTCCTAAACCTTTCGGTTTCATTAGATTACCAAATCCATCTTAAAATTGCTACGGGCTTTTTTATAAACCACTCTGCTCGAAAAAACATTTAGTTTCCATAAAGCCCGCCACGTTTTTAGTTCTCGGCTTGTGTGCGGTGATGGTGGGAGGAAAAATAATTCTTGAAAAGAAAAAATATAACAGTAAAATCATTGAAACAGGAGTTGAAATCGTCTCCTAAATCAAAGGTTATTTTGTCTCACTTTTGCTGAAAACGTACAATAGGCCGTTTTCGAAGGAGCAATTATGAAACGACAAACCAAGCGTTACACGTTGAGGTCATTGCTTCCGATTTCAAGTTCTGCCCGAACGTGGACGGCCTGACCGAGGATAGCCCTGCGCCGGTCCGGGCCGATTCGCAGGGCCGTTATCCGGTGCCGGTTCCAGGCACGTGGACAGAAATCTGAGCGTTGCTAAGAATAACAATTTTGCAGAAGGGTTATAACAATTGAGAAAGGAGTAACTATTATGAGGACAGTTCTACTACGTGTTGCTGTTTGCTGGCTTGCGATTTTGGCTGGATGTGCGACCCAGCAAGCGGCTGAAAAAGGTGAGAAACTCCAGTACGTGGAAACTGATACTGGTCGGTGGCTGATTCATGATGTGAATCGGCCTGCGCCGGCGGCGATTTTGCCCGGCACAGGAAGCACACCGAGTGAAGCAGGCGAAGCCCCTTCCGACGCGGTCGTTTTATTCGATGGGACAGACCTGTCGGAGTGGACTGACACCAAGGGCGGTCCAACGAAATGGATAGTACGGGACGGCTATATGGAGCCTGTCAAAGGCTCAGGCTACATCCAAAGCAAGCGTAAGTTCGGTTCGTGTCAGTTACACGTTGAGTTTGCCACTCCCTCAACGGTCAAGGGGAGCGGCCAGGGACGGGGCAACAGCGGTGTGTTTCTGATGGCAAACTATGAGATCCAGGTTCTTGATTCCTACAACAACAAGACCTATCCCGACGGCCAGTGTGCTGCGCTCTACGGCAGGGCTGTTCCTTTAGTCAATGCCTGCCGAAAGCCGGGCGAGTGGCAATCGTACGATATCATTTTCCATCGTCCGATTTTCAAAGGTAAAAAGGTCGTCAAGAATGCAACGTTCACCATTTTTCAGAACGGCGTGCTCGTCCATGATAATGTCGAGCTCGTAGGAGGTACCGGCTGGCGAGGTAAACACGCGATATCTGAGTATGAGCCGCATGAGGACAAATTGCCGATTACGCTGCAGGACCACGGCAATCCGGTGAGGTTCCGCAATATCTGGATTCGTGAGCTTGCCGACTAAGGACTTGTAAATAAATTATCTTCCATTTTTGGCTGGCTGCGGCTGCGGCTGGCGGCCTCAGCAAAACTCGGACTACCAACCAGTAGTCCTGCGTTTTGCTTCCTTGCCAGCCTTGTCCTCGCTCAGCCAAAAACGAAACCTAATTTCTTTACCAGTCCTAATATTACATATTGAATCGATTTTGTTATTTCCACTGAATGCTACATCAAACGCTAACAACGTCAAGGGCGATTTGAGTCTTTCTCTTAATAATTCTACTTTTTTTGATGTGGACATTGTTATGCAGAATAT